>NZ_JBSFTU010000048.1:0-47050 GCF_053591435.1 Streptomyces sp. NPDC003027 | reverse complement strand
GTCGACAACAAGCTGGTCCGGTCGGCGAAGGCGCCGCGTGGGCTGGGCGTCGTGCCGGTCAACGCGCCCGTCGCCGTGCGGTTCGCCAGCGGCAGTGCCGAGAAGGGCCGTGCGGACCGTTCGTATGCCCGCGCTCCGCAGCCCGGTGAGTCCGTGCTCGCCGAGATGGACGTCGCCGGTCACACCATCGCCTACACCTGGCCCGGCGCTCTGCCCGAGCCGGTCCTCGACGGCCCGCGCGCCCTCTACTCCGAGGTCCTGCCGGGCGTCGACCTGCTCCTGGTCGCTCGTGAGGAGGGCGGCTTCGCCCAGCTCCTCATCGTGAAGACCCCGGAGGCCGCGAAGCAGGAGGCGCTGGAGTCCGTCGCGTACGGGCTGCGTTCGAAGACGGCCGTCTTCCAGCTCGACGCCTCCAAGGGCCGCGTGCTGGTCCTGGACAAGAAGGGCACGGAGGTCGGTTCGATCCCCACGCCGTTCGCGTGGGACTCCAACGGCCGCGACCCCGAGCTGAAGGACGCCGCCCCCCGCACCGCCACCACGACCCCCGCCGACGTGCTCAAGCTGTCCGGTCTGACCGGTATCGAGCCCGGCGCGAAGTCCGCCCAGCTCCCCGTCGAGCTGGACGGCGACAAGACCGGCACGGCCCGGATGTTCCTGAACGTGGCCGAGACCGGCCTGTTCGACAAGCCGGGTGTTAAGTTCCCCGTCTTCGTCGACCCGACGCTGAACACGGCGTGGGAAGCCTGGACGACCGCCTACCGTCCGTACCCGAACTCCAGCTTCTACAACGGCACCAACTTCTCCTCCGGCACCTCCGACGCCCGCGTGGGCTACGAGAGCGACACCGGTGGTCTGGCCCGTTCGTTCTGGCGCATGAAGTTCTCGCCGAACATCAAGTACGCGACCGTCACCCGGGCGTCGTACAAGGTCCTCAACAACCACTCCTGGTCCTGCACCAGCCGTGAGTTCAAGTTCTACCTGACCGGATCGATCTCGACCGGTACGACGTGGAACGCGCAGCCGTCCTGGTCGACGCACCTGCAGTCGAAGTCCTTCGCGCACGGCTGGTCGACCTCCTGCCCGGACGAGTACGAGGCGTTCAGCAACACCGCGGTCAAGGACGCGGCCCAGAAGGCCGCCACCGGCGGCTGGTCGAACATCACCTTCGGTATGCGCGCCAGCAGCGAGGGCGACACCCAGACCTGGCGCAAGTTCCGCGCCACCTCCGCCACCCTGGAGGTCGACTACAACACCAAGCCCAACGAGCCCACGGCCGGCACCTCCACCCCCGGCGGAGCCTGCACCCCCGGCCCCGGCGCCGGTGTGACCGTCGGCAAGACCAACATCACCCTGTCGGCCAACGCCAAGGACGCCGACGGCAACCTGTCCAAGCTGCGCTTCCGCTTCTGGAAGACCGGCGGCACGGTCCCGGCCCCCGTCGACGTCACCCCGAACACCAGCGGAACCGCCACCCGGATCATCCCGGCCACGTTCCCGCTGGATGACAAGGCGACGTACTCGTGGGACGTCCAGGCCCTCGACGCGGTCGGCGCCGTCTCCACGTACTACCCGCCGGGCACCGAGCCCTGCCGCATCACCATCGACGGCTCCGCACCCCCGCAGCCCGTCGTCGACGAGGACACCACCCCCTTCAAGCGGGCCACCTCCGACGGCGCCACCTGGGCGACGGTGAAGTTCGGCAACACCGGGCCGATGACCTTCAGCTCTCCCGGTGCGGCCAAGTTCAGCTACGCCTTCGACGGGACCGACCTCAAGTACGTGAACGCGGTCGACGGCGTCGCCACCGTGCCCGACCTGAAGCCGCCGCACGCCGGGCCGAACTGGCTGCAGCTCTACGCGTTCGACTCGCTCGGCAACAAGAGCGCGCGCACGGACTACCTGACGTACGTCCAGCCCAGGGACACCGCCGACGGCCCGCATGACGTGGGTGGCGACAACCTTCCCGACATCCTCCTCATCAACTCCAGCGGCAACCTGTTCAGCTACTCGGGTGGTGTCGGCGGCGACCTGTACGGCAGCCTCGCCGGCTCCTACACCGTCGGCGCCGACGGCAAGGCCGTCATGCACCCGCAGGGCCACTGGTACGACCCGGCCACCGGCAAGGCGGCGCTGATCGCCCACTACCAGGACGCCTACCCCGGTGACGGCTCTACCGACCTGTTCGCCCGGGCCCCGGACGGCCAGTTCTGGCTCTACCCGGGTGACGGTTACGGCAGCTTCAAGGTCGACGACCGGCTGAAGGTCCGCCTCCCGTCGAACGCGCCCGCGCCCTCGACGTGGACGCAGCTCAAGGCCGTCGGTGACATCACCGGCGACAAGCTGCCCGACCTGGCTCTGAAGGCCGGTGCCGCGTTCTGGATCCTGTCCGGTTACACCGGTGCCAGCTTCCAGACCGCCACGCTGATGAACGTCGACGCCTGGGAGCGCCGCGACATCGTCAACATCGCCGACATCAACCTCGACGGCACCCCCGACCTGCTCTGGCGCAACCTGGACAACGGCAACATGTACGTCCGCCACGGCAAGCCCGGCACCGGAACCGGCAGCGTGAACCTCGACTCCCTCAAGCTGGCGGCCAACTCGCTCAACGGCGACGTGGAGTACGGCACGAGCTGGACCGAGGCCAACGTCTCGACGGCGATCGGCATCCCCGACGTCAACGGCGACAAGATCCCCGACATCTGGGCCCGCTCGGGCGTCGACGGCCAGATGCGCGTCTACTACCCCTCCACCACCAACACCAACGCACCGGCCAAGAACGTCCTCTCGGTCGACTGGCGCAGCGTCAAGTCGCTGAGCTGATCATTCCCCGCTCCATCGCATGAGCCCCCCGGCGCCTCGCGCCGGGGGGCTCATGCGTGTGACGAGGCGGGTGTCAGCCGGTGACCGGCTTGCGCATCTCGGCGCGGACCTCGGCCGTGGTCCGGGCGATCTCGGCCAGGTCGACGGTCTTCGGGTCGGCGACCGCCGACTCCGTGGTGACGACGGCGACGAAGGAGGCGGTGTTGCCGTCGCCCCAGGCGCACATGGGGAGGCTCACGGTCCCGGTGGCGTCCTTCGAGGTGGTGACCTGGCAGGTGACGACCAGGCCGTCGTGTCCGGCCGGTGTGAAGTCCTTCGGCGGGACGACCAGCGTGGACTGCTTGTCGACGGCGCCCTTGAGGATGGCGTCGCGGGTGCCCTCGGGGTCCTTGAGGCGGCCGTGGAACCCGGAGACGACGAGGACGGCGTTCTCCTTGCCGGAGTACTCGGCGATGGCTGCCCTGGCGTCCTTGACGGTGGGGTCGTAGGTGTCCTCGACCTCCTTGCCCTCCGTCTCGGAGGCGTCGGTGACCAGCTTGTACTCGCCGCCCAGCAGGGTCTTCGGGACGACGAGCCGGTGCGTCGCCTCGGGGAAGGAGCCGGTGACGCCGATGCCGTCGAGGAGGGTCAGGCCCGCGTAGCCGAGACCGCCGACCACGACCAGGGCGCCGACGGCGATGCCGACGACGATCCCCGTCCGCTTCTTCTTCGGCGGCGGCCACTGCCCCATGGGCGGCTGCCCCCAGGCGCCCGGCCCCGGGCACTGCGGGGGCACTCCCTGCTGGGGGTGGCCCTGCGGCACGCCGTACATCCCCGGCTGCTGCGGGGGCGGCACGTGCCCGACGTACGGGTGGTGGGGCTGCGGATTCTGCGACGGTGGCGGCATGCTCATGCCGGGCACGGTACGTCACCCCGGTCACGCCCCGGCCGCCCCGTCCGCGATCGCCTCACGCACCTCCGCCACCCGCTCACGCTCCTCCGTCGCGAACCGCTCCCGGTCGAGCTGCTCGGCCATCTCCTCGTCCCGGGCCATCAGCAGGTCCAGGCTGGAGTCGCCGAGGTCGAAGACGCCCATGTCCAGGTAGGCCTTCTGGAGGCGTTCGCCCCACAGGCCGATGTCCTTCACGCACGGCACGATCCGGCTGAAGAGCAGCTTGCGGAAGAGGCGCAGGGACTCGCTCCGTTCGGAGAGCTCCGCCGCCTCCTTCCTCGGGATGCCGAAGTTCTCCAGGACCTCGACCCCGCGCAGCCGGTCCCGCATCAGGTGGCAGCCCTCGATCACGAACTCCTCGCGTTCGCGGAGTTCAGCGTCCGACAGCCGGCGGTAGTAGTCGCGCAGCGCCATCCGGCCGAAGGCCACGTGCCGGGCCTCGTCCTGCATCACGTACGCCAGGATCTGTTGCGGCAGCGGCTTGTCCGTGGTGTCGCGGATCATGCCGAAGGCGGCCAGCGCGAGACCTTCGATCAGGACCTGCATGCCGAGGTACGGCATGTCCCAGCGGGAGTCGCGCAGGGTGTCGCCGAGCAGGCTCTGGAGGTTGTCGTTGATCGGGTAGAGCATCCCGATCTTCTCGTGCAGGAAGCGGGCGTAGATCTCCGCGTGCCGCGCCTCGTCCATGGTCTGGGTCGCCGAGTAGAACTTGGCGTCCAGGTCGGGGACGGACTCGACGATCCGCGCGGCGCAGATCATGGCGCCCTGCTCGCCGTGGAGGAACTGGCTGAACTGCCAGGAGGCGTAGTGCCTGCGCATCTCCCCCTTGTCCTTGTCGGTCATCCGGTCCCAGTACCGGCTGCCGTAGAGGGCCATTACCTCGTCGGGGGTGCCGAGGGGGTCGTACGGGTCGACCTCCAGCTCCCAGTCGATGCGCTTGGCGCCGTCCCACTGCTTGTCCTTGCCCTTCTGGTAGAGGGCGAGGAGGCGGTCGCGGCCGTCCTCGTACTCCCAGGTGAAGCGGGCCGAACCCGCCGTCGGTACCGGCCAGATGGGATCCCCGGGAGCCTTCGCGTAGAGGTCGTACGTCGACACCGACGCCTCCTTCACTCTTCACCCGCGCCGTTGAGCGGGCCGCCCTCCAGCTCACACCTTGGTAGACACGGGGTCAACAAGTCGCGCACAGGGGATTGACGGGCTTACTGACGCGCAGTCTCATAAGGGGTGACCTCCGGTAACCAGACTGCGAGCACAGCGAGGTGCCCCACCGTCATGACCGCTTCGACCGAGCACGACTTCACCCTCCTCCGGGACGCCCTCGGCCCCCTCCGCGACCGGGAACAGGTCGCCGAGCGGCTCCTCGAGTCCTCCCTCAAGCACTCCTTCGACCCCGAGACCGAACTCGACTGGGACGCACCGGTCGAGGAGGGCAAGTGGTTCTGGCCACCGGAGCTGGTGTCCCTCTACGACACCCCGCTGTGGAAGCGGATGTCCGAGGACCAGCGGATGGACCTCGCCCGTCACGAGGCCGCGTCGCTCGCCTCGCTCGGCATCTGGTTCGAGATCATTCTGATGCAGCTGCTCGTCCGGCATATCTACGACAAGTCGGTCACCAGCAGCCATGTGCGCTACGCGCTCACCGAGATAGCCGACGAATGCCGGCACTCGATGATGTTCGCCAGGATGATCCAGAAGGGTGGCGCGCCGAGCTACCCCGTGCCGCGGGTCTACCACAACCTCGCGCGCGTGCTGAAGACCGTCTCCACCACCCCCGGATCCTTCGCCGCGACGCTCCTCGGCGAGGAGATCCTCGACTGGATGCAGCGCCTGACCTTCCCGGACGAGCGCGTCCAGACGCTGGTGCGCGGCGTCACCCGCATCCACGTGGTCGAGGAGGCCCGGCACGTGCGGTACGCCCGCGAGGAGCTGCGGCGCCAGATGGTGACCGCGCCCCGCTGGGAGCAGGAGTTCACCCGGCTCAGCTGCGGCGAGGCGGCCCGCGTCTTCTCCGTCTGCTTCATCAACCCGGGGGTGTACGAGAACGTCGGCCTGGACCGCCGGGAGGCGGTCGCCCAGGTGAAGGCGAGCGGACACCGCCGTGAGGTCATGCAGTCGGGCGCCAAGCGGCTGACCGACTTCCTCGACGACATCGGCGTGCTGCGGGGCCCCGGGCGCCGACTGTGGAAGTCCTCCGGACTGCTGGCCTGAGTGTCGCCCTGCGGAGTTACGCTGCGTGGCATGACCAGTCCTGCCACGCCGGCCACGCCCGCGCCGCCCGCGTACCGCCGGCTCAGCGTCGGGGAGCGCAGGATCCAGCTCCTCGGCGCGGCCCTGACGCTGTTCGCGCACCGGGCGCCGGACGAGGTCTCCCTCGACGACGTCGCCGAGGCGGCCGGCGTCTCGCGACCGCTCGTGTACCGCTACTTCCCCGGCGGGAAGCAGCAGTTGTACGAGGCGGCGCTGCGTTCCGCGGCCGATGAGCTGGAGCTGTGCTTCGCCGAGCCGCCCGTGGGGCCGGCGACCGAGCGGCTCGCCCGGGTCCTCGACCGGTATCTCGCCTTCGTCGACGAGCACGACGCCGGGTTCAGCGCGCTCCTGCGGGGCGGCAGCGTGGCCGAGACCTCCCGGACCACGGCGATCGTCGACGAGGTGCGGCGCGCCGCGGCCGAGCAGATCCTCGTCCACCTGGGCGTCGGTCGGCCCGGGCCCCGGCTGCGGATGATGGTCCGGACGTGGATAGCGGCCGTGGAGGCGGCTTCCCTGATCTGGCTGGACGAGGAGAAGCAGCCCCCGGCCGACGCGCTGCGGGACTGGCTGGTCGACCATCTGGTCGCCCTGCTCGCGGCGACGGCGGCGAGCGACGAGGAGACGGCGGCGGTCGTCGGCCGTCTCCTGGCCCAGGAACGGGCCGGGGGCCCGGTCGGTTCACTCGTCCGCCGGGTCCTCCCGGTGGTGGACCAGGCCGCGCACCTCGTCTGACCCCTCGGCCGGGGAGGGGGCGGGGTGCGCGGCCTCACCGCGTCCGGTCAGAAGGACCAGGGGCGGGGTGGGGCGAACGTGCCGTTGCCCGCCGCCGCGTAGAGCAGGAAGCCGCCGTCGACGGCCTTGCGGGCGAGGAGGGCGCCCTTGCCGTCGCCGCTGAGGTCGCCCACCCCGACGAGTGCGTCGAAGGCCGTCCACCCGCCGCCGAGGTCGACGGGCGCCGCGTGGCCGCCGGCGCCGTTGCCGTCGTAGCGGTACATGTGCTGCGTGCTGCCGTCCACGGCGAGGAGGTCCGGCTTGCCGTCGGACGTGAGGTCTCCGGCTCCGACGATCCGGCTGTAGACGCCCCAGCCGCCGCCGAGGTCCTTGCGCGGGGCGTGCGCGCCGGCGCCGTTGCCGTCGTAGCGGTACAGACGGCCGTCGGTGCCGACGGCGAAGAGGTCCGGGTTGCCGTCACCCGTCACGTCTCCGCCGTTCGCCATGAGCCGGATCCCGTTCCAGCCGCCGCCCAGGAGCTGGGGAGCGGTGTGTCCGCCGGATCCGTTGCCGCTGTAGCGCCACAGCCTTCCCTCGTTGTCGACGGCGAGCAGGTCGGGGATGCCGTCCCGGTCGAGGTCGCCGCCGCCGACCAGCTTGGTCATGGCGCTCCAGCCACCGCCGAGGTGGGCGGGCCGGCCGTACCCGCCGCTGCCGTCGCCGTCGTACCTCCACAGCTCACCCGCGTGGTCCGCGGCGAGCAGGTCGCCCTTGCCGTCGCCCGTGATGTCGCCGGCGTCCGTGATCAGTCGCAGCGGTCCGCCGAACCGAGGCCACGGCACACGCTCGAGGACGCGGTCGGTGTGCTCGTTGCTGATCCACAGCTCGTCGCGGGCGGGATCGTACGCGACGTTCTCGATGTGCTTGGAGGTGCGCTTCCACAGCTGGACGGGCTGATGGGGCAGCGCCCGGTAGATGCAGCCGTTCATCGCCACGGCGTTCGGGTCCACGCTCGCGTCGACGTACTCGGGACACGGGGCGGGAATGACGTACGTGCCGTTGCGGGACACGACGCCCTGGGCTCCGAGGATCGGCGAGGTCAGCACCGCGGCGGCCGACGTGGTGAGCGTGCCGGCACCGTCCCTCTTCAGCAGCCCGCTGGCCGGGTCGAGGGGCCAGCGGGCGATCGTGCCGCCGTAGCCCACGAACGGCTTGGCACCGCGGGGCAGGTTCTCCGTGCTGACGAGGGCGGGCTCGGGACCGCTCAGGTCGAGAGAGGCCCCGGCGTGGCAGGGCGTCTCGGTAACGTCCGACTCCGAGGTCGTTCCGCACGCCCGCGTTGTGCCGTCGGGGTTCTGGATGCTCTTGCCGTCGTTGTGGTACTTGCCGACGACCGGCAGGACGTAGGTGTGGTTCTCCGCGCCGAAGACGCCGTCCGGCCCCAGGCCCATGTGCGACCGCGAGGCGTCCACCTTCCAGAACCTGTCGAGGTCGAAGACCCAGTAGCCCTGACCGCTGCCGATGAACAGCCGGTTCTTGTACCAGACGGCGGCGTCGGCATGGGTCTTCAGCCTCTGGAACGAGCCCTTCCCCGTGGGCTCGACGAGCATGACGTGGCTGTACCGGATGTTGTTGCGGTCCGTGGCGTCGGCGAGGGTGATACGGGAAGCGCGATTCTTCACCCACTTGCCGTCCACCCACTCCCCTTTATACCAGGAGGCGATGACGATCCTGCGTCCGTCGACCGGGGCGTAGGGGGTGGTGTTGCTGGTGACGCCCTGCGGCATCCAATCCGTGGTGTTCGTGTCCTCGGCATCCCAGCAGAAGCCCTGGGAGCCCGAGTTGAGGACCTCGTCGCCGGGGTCCGTGAAGCAGGAGGCGCGGCCGACACGGTGGGAGGTCGCGCGGACCGTCTCGATGCCGACCGGGGCCAGGGCGACCGTGTCCGCGAGGCCGGTGAGGTCCTTGTAGTCGAGGCTCGCCTTGGAGCCGGTGACGGGCGTGAGAGGCCGGGCGACCGTCGAGCCGGATGCGACGGGCTGGTCTGCCGCGGCGGCGGGCGGCGCGATGACGGTGGCGGCAACGGCGGCGAGAGCCGCGAGGGCGAGACCTGAGCGGCGTAGAGATCTGCGCATGGGCACCCATCGAAGAAGGAGAGAAGTCGGCGGGGTCAACCATACGGATGCCTGAAAACTCCGTCAACAGCCTTCGCGCGTAACGGTCGTTGCCACCTCGGACAGACGGCAGGGGAGAGACTGGTGGGGTGAGAAGCGAGAACACACCCTTCCGTGGCGGCCCGCTGGATGGCGAGGTCCTGTCCGTCCTCGTCGGACCCACCGGGCATCCGCCGAAGTGGTACGAGGTGCCGGTCCCGGACGCCGGCGGCGGGCCGCCGACCGTCCACGCCTACCGCCGTGAGCCCGCCGGGCACACCAAACGGCTCGGCATCCAGAGCGGCTGGGTCTACGAGTACGCCCCCGGCGGGCGCGAGCGCCGCGAGCTGAAGTGGCCGTGGTCGAAGCCGACGGCGCCGCCGGACGAGTGAGCCACGGGGGCCGAAACACCCCTTAGTGCGTTAATCACATCATTAGGTACGTCATTATCTCCGTGGAGGTGATGACGTGTCAGGACGGTTTCTGCGCACGGTCTGCACGGGGGTGCTCGCCGCGACGACGGCACTGGCGGGGGTTCCGGCGGCCACCGCCGACGACCCGGCCGACCCCCCGGTGGAGGCCCCGGAGACCGGTGGCCCGGAAGAGCCCGAGACCGCCGAAGAGGCCGACGAGGCCGAGACCGCCGAAGAAGACGTCGAGGCCGAAGAAGCGGACGCCGAGGGCACCGACGAAGTCGACGCCGACGACGACGCCGCGTGGCTTCCACCCTCCGGCGGTGACTCCGTCGCCGCTCTCCTCACCCGGCTCCGGACCCTCTACCGGCAGGCCGAACAGGCCACCGAGACCTACAACGCCACCGAAGAGGCCCTCAAGCTCCAGACCGCCGACACCAAGAAGCTCACCGCCCGGCTCACCGCCGCCCGCAAGGCACTGGCCGAGGGCCGTGACGCCGCCGGGCGGCTCGCCCGGCAGCAGTACCAGGGGCGCTCGGAGGTCCCCCCGTACCTCCAGCTGCTGCTGGCCCGCGACCCCCGGCACGCCCTCGACCAGGGGCATCTGATGGTCCGCGCCGCCCGCGACCGGGCGGCCGCCGTCAGCGGCCTGGAAAGCGCGGAGAAGACGGCGGACGCGCTGGCGAGCGCCTCGCGCAAGGCGCTGGACCGGCAGCGGACGCTCGCCGAGCGGCAGAAGAAGCAGCGCGACGACGTCCAGGCCCGGCTGAAGGAGGTCGAGCGGCTGCTCGCCTCCCTCTCCTCCGCTCAGCTGGACCGGCTGACCGAGCTGGAGCGGACCCAGACCGCCGGAGCCCAGCGCGACCTCCTCGGCTCCGGTGCCCTCGACGGCCCCCGCACCCCCTCGCGGGCGGGCGGCGAGGCCCTGCGGTACGCGGTGCGGCAGATCGGCAAGCCGTACGTGTGGGGCGCCGAGGGGCCGGAGTCGTACGACTGCTCCGGGCTGACCTCACAGGCCTGGCAGAGCGCCGGCCGGGCGATCCCGCGGACCAGCCAGGAGCAGTGGCGGACGCTGCCGAAGGTGTCGCTGAGCGAGCTGCGCCCCGGCGACCTCGTGGTCTACTTCCCCGAGGCCACCCATGTGGCGATCTATCTGGGCAAGGGCCTGGTCGTGCACGCCCCGCGACCGGGCGGGCGGGTCAAGGTCTCCCCGATCGCCGCCAACCCGCTGCTCGGCGCGGTCCGCCCGGACCCCGGAGCCGCCCCCCTGGACACGTACACGCCGCCCGAGCTCCCGGCGGGAGCCACGGACGGCGCGGACGAGGGGTTCGATCAGCCCTGAGCGACCGCGCCCAGGTAGGCGGCCGTCTTCTCGGGCTCGTAGAAGAAGTTCTCGAAGTCGGCCGGGTCGTTGAAGCCGTTGGCGAACCGGTCGGCGACGGGCTGGAGCTGGCCGGCGGCGCCGATCAGGTTCAGGACGTGCTCCGGGGGGACGCCGAGCATCGCGTTCGTCCACTTGGTGACGTGCCGCGCGGTGTCCCAGTAGCGGTCGAAGGTGGCCTGCATCCAGGCCTCGTCGAAGGGCTTGTCACCGTTCTCGACGATGGCGGCGAGGTAGGCGGCCGCGCACTTGGAGGCCGAGTTCGAGCCCTGGCCGGTGATCGGGTCGTTGGCGACGACCACGTCGGCGACGCCCAGGGCGAGACCGCCGCCGGGGAGGCGGCCGATCGGGTTGCGGACGGTCGGGGCGTAGCGGCCGGCGAGGGTGCCGTTCGCGTCGGTCAGTTCGACCTTCGTGGCGCGCGCGTACTCCCAGGGCGTGAACTTCTCCATCAGCTCCAGGGTGAGCGCCAGGTGCTCGGCGGGGTCCTTGACGCCCTGGAAGGCGTCGAGGGGGCCGCCGGGGACGCCTTCCCAGAAGAGGATGTCGGCGCGGCCGGAGTTCGTCAGGGTGGGCATGACGAAGAGCTCGCCGACGCCGGGGACCAGGTTGCAGCGGACGGCGTCGAAGTCGGGGTGCTCCGGGCGCGGGCCGAGACCGTGGACGTACGCGACGGCCAGTGCCCGCTGCGGCTCGCTGTACGGGGAGCGGGCGGCGTCGCGGCCGAACATGGAGACCAGCTCGCCCTTGCCGGCCGAGACGAGGACCAGGTCGTAGGCACGGGAGAAGTAGTCCAGGTCGGAGACGGCGGCGCCGTGGATGACGAGCTGGCCGCCGCGCTGGGCGAAGGTCTCCATCCAGCCGGCCATCTTCACGCGCTGGTCGACGGACTGGGCGTAGCCGTCGAGCATGCCCACCCAGTCGATGGCGCGGGAGCTGTCGGGGGCGGCGACGGAGACGCCGAGGCCCTTGATCTGCGGGGCCTGGGACTCCCAGAAGTTGATCCCGAGGTCGCGCTCGTGCTGCAGGGCGGTGTGGAACATGCACTGGGTGGACATGACCCGGCCGGTCCGGATCTCGTCCGCCGTGCGGTTGGACATGAGGGTGACTTCGTACCCCTGCGACTGCAGTCCGAGGGCGAGCTGGAGACCGGACTGGCCGGCCCCGACGATGAGTATCTTCCGCATGGCGGGTTCCTAACGAATGATCAGCTTTGTGCGGGGGTGGCCGTTATCCGGGAGTCGCCTCGAGCGCGTGCGCGACCATCGCGAGCAGGGACTCGATCACGCTGTACCGCTTGCGCGCGTCCATGATCACGACCGGTACGTGCGGGGGCACCGTCAGGGCCTCCCGGACGTCCTCGGCCTCGAACCGCTCGGTGCCCTCGAAGTGGTTGACGGCCACGATGTACGGCAGCCCGCAGCTCTCGAAGTAGTCGAGCGCGGGGAAGCAGTCGGTCAGCCGACGGGTGTCGGCGAGCACGATCGCGCCGATCGCGCCGCGCACCAGGTCGTCCCACATGAACCAGAACCGCTGCTGTCCCGGCGTGCCGAAGACGTAGAGGACCAGGTCCTTGTCGAGCGTGATCCGGCCGAAGTCCATGGCCACGGTCGTGGTGAGCTTGTCGGGCGTCGCGGAGAGATCGTCGGTCTCCTCGCTGGCCTGCGTCATCAGTGCCTCGGTCTGGAGCGGGGTGATCTCCGAGACCGCACGGACGAAGGTCGTCTTGCCGACGCCGAAACCGCCCGCGACCACGACCTTGGTCGCGATCGGCGCCCGGGTGTGGTCCAGCTGCCAGTCCTGGGCGCCGTCCTCGGCCCGCGGCTCCCTCGCGGCCTCGGCCTCGGACTCGGCCTCGGACTCAAACGCGGTCCGCGGCTCGGGATCGGGCTGCGGGGGGATTCCGGAGAGGACCGGAGACTCGGAGACGGCGGAGACGTCAGAGGCGACGGAGTCCACTCAGCACCCTTTCGAGGAGCGCGCGGTCGGGCTGGCCGGTGGCGTGACCGGTCCCGTACACACGGATCTTTCCCTGGTCGGCCAAGTCGCTGAGCAGCACTCGGACGACACCCAACGGCATCTTCAGGAGCGCCGAGATCTCGGCGACGGTACGCATCCGGCGGCAGATCTCGACGATCGCCCGCATCTCCGGCATGAGGCCGCGGGCGCCGGGCCCGCCGTCCGTGATCACCTTGCGGGCGGGCGGCGCTTCGAGCGCGGCCACGAAGGTCTCGACGAGCAGGACGTGGCCGAAGCGGGTGCGGCCGCCGGTGAGCGAGTACGGGCGCACGCGCGCCGGGCGGCGGCCTTCCCCGCGGACCGGCAGCCTGGCGGAGTGGGCGTGGGAGGCGGACGTCACTGGGCGCTCTCCATCGATTTGCGCAGCTCGCTGCGGAGTTCGGGGGTGAGTACGTGTCCGGCGCGGCCGACGAAGAGCGCCATGTGATAGGCGACGACGCTCATGTCGCAGTCGGGCGTGGCGTGGACGCCGAGCAGCGAGCCGTCGCTGATCGACATCACGAAGACGCTGCCCTCTTCCATGGCCACCATCGTCTGCTTGACCCCGCCGCCGTCCATCAACCGGGCCGCACCGATGGTGAGGCTGCCGATGCCCGAGACGATGGTCGCCAGATCGGCGCTGGAGCCCTTGGGGCCGGTGGCGCGGTGGACCTCCTCCGGTGTGCCGCTCTGGGCGGGGTCGGAGGACAGCAGGAGCAGCCCGTCGGAGGACACCACGGCGACGGAGCGCACGCCTGGCACCTCCTCGACGAGGTTGCCCAGCAGCCAGTGCAGGTTACGGGCTTCTGTGCTCAGTCCGAATGTTCCGGTCGCAGTCAACTGCGTGCCTCCTCGACTGTGTCCCCCGTCATCTCCTCGGTACGTGCCTCGGTACGTGTGGTCTGTACGGCCTCGATCTCGGCCTCCACGTCCCGGCGGCCCTCCTGGGCGCCCCGGTGGAACCCTCCGAGCCTGCGACGCAGGGCTTCGGCGTCCACACCACCCTTGCGGGGGGCTGCCGGGCCGTCCGCCGGGCGGACTATCCGGGGTGTGCGCTTGGGCAGGCCCTTGTCGGTGACCCGCTGGGCCTCCGGGTGGTCGTCGGACGCCGGGAGGTCGTCGGGCGCCGGGAGGTCGTCCGGCTCAAGGCCGTCGTCCGTCTCCGGCTCCGGCTGCGAGTCCGCGTGGGGTTCGGCCTGGGCGTCCGCGTGCGCGTCCGCCTCGGCGTCCGCGTGCGGCGGTTCCTCCGCGGCGCGCTCGTGCGTGTCCGGCTCGGACGGCGGGTCGGGGAGACGGACGTGCAGGGTCGTCTCGGCCGGGTTCCCCGCCGCCTCCCGCTCGGGGTCCAGCGTCTCGGCGGGGGTCTCGTCCGCCGCCGCGATGGCCTGTTCCGCCGCCTCGACGAGCGGGTCGCGGGTGCGGGACGGCAGCGTGTTGGAGTTCGCCTCGGCGACCGAGCCGGGGAGGTTCAGGGCCGGGGCGGCGCCCCCGACGGGCACGGTCGGCGTGGCGGTGGCCGGCGGGGCCGTCGGAAGCAGCGGCAGCGGCAGCACGACGACGGCCGCGATGCCGCCCTGCTTCTGCTCCCGCAACTCCACCCGTACGCCGTGCCGTGCGGCGAGCAGGGCGGTGACCCGGATGCCGAGCCCCTCCCCCTCGACACCGGCCGGGTCGGCCTCGGCGAGGCGCGCGTTGAGCTCCGCGAGCCGGGACTCGGTCATGCCGATGCCCTCGTCCTGGACGGAGAGCATCACCTCGCCGGACTCCAGGAGCCAGCCGGAGAGCTGGACCTGGGCGTCGGGCGGTGAGAAGGCGGTCGCGTTCTCCAGGAGCTCGGCGAGCAGGTGGCTCAGGTCGTCCGCGGCGAACCCGGCGACCTGGGCGTGCGGCGGAAGCGATTGGATGGTGACCCGCTCGTACCGCTCGATCTCGCTGACGGCCGCGCGCACCACGTCGACGAGCGGGACCGGGCCCGGGTGGCCGTGGACGTGCTCGTGCCCGGCGAGGACCAGCAGGTTCTCGCTGTGCCGGCGCATGACGGTGGCCATGTGGTCGAGCTTGAAGAGGGTGGCGAGCCGCTCCGGGTCCTGCTCCCGCTCCTCCAGCTTCTCGATGACGCCGAGCTGGCGTTCCACCAGGCCCAGGCTGCGCAGGGAGAGGTTGACGAAGGTGTGGTGGACGCTGTTCCGGAGCCGTTCGAGCTCGGCGGTGAGCCGGGCGGTGTGGCCCTGGAGCTCGGCGCGCTGCGCGGCGAGTTCGGTGGCGAGGGCGTCGCGGGCCCCGGCCAGGTCGGCGCGCTCGCCGTCGAGCCGCTCGGTGCGGACGGCGAGGGCCGCCAGCTTGCCGTGGAGCGTGTTGAGGGACCGTACGACCTGGGCGAACTCGTCGTTGCGGCCGGTGAAGCGGACCGGCTCCTCGGTCTCGGGGGAGGCCGCGAGGCGGGCCGCTCCGATGCGCACCGCCGCCAGGGGGTGGGTCAGGCTGCGGGCGACATAGGTGGAGATGCCGATGGCGACGAGGAGGCAGCCGCCGAGGAAGGCGATGCGTACCTCCAGCGCGGTGACGTCGTCGTCGCGGAGCTGGGCGAACCGCTCCACCTGCTGGGTGGCCAGGGCGGACTCGACGCCCCGCATCTGCTCGATGCGAGCGGAGAGCGCGGCCTCCAGCTTGTCCGGGTCGGTCTTCCGCTCGGACTTGCTCAGCTGGGGCTGGTCGGTCAGACGGGTCAGATAGCGCTCGGCGCTCTTGACGTCCGGGCCGGTGACGGTGGCGGCGAGGGAGTCGCGGCCCTCGGCGGTGGCGGCCTGGTCGAAGTCGGCGAGGGCGCCGAGTTCGCGGACCCGGGCCTGCTGGGCGGCGGCGGCCAGGGCGTCCCGCGTGCGGGCCGCCTCCTCCGCGCCGTCGGCGTCGGCCGCGACGTACGTACCGGTGACGGGGTCGTAGTACGTGCCGGTGGACTCCGGCTCCGGGACGGCGAGAGCGGCCAGGAGCAGGCCGCGGCCGGCGGAGGCCTGCTCGACGGCGCGGCCGAGGGCGGCGGGGGCCCGGGTGGCCTCGGCGGCCCGGGCGGGGGTCTTCTCGGCGAGCTCCTCGGCGAGGGCGTGGAGCTTGGCGATGACGTCCGAGTACGCCTTGTGGGCCTCCAGGGCCGTGCCCTCGCCGGTGAGGGCGGTGCGGCGGAGGGAGGGCAGGCCGGCGAGGTCGCGGCGCAGCTCGGTGGGCGCGGCGGGGCGGATCTCGTCGATCTGGCGGTCGACGCGGCTGGAGCGGGCGTTGGTGATCTGCCGCCGGTCCTCGCTGTCGCCGGTCTGCTCGTCCCGGCCCGCGGCGATGTAGGCGACGACCTCGTCGCGCTCGTCGGCGAGGGAGTGGGCGAGGGTGACGGCCTGGCGGTCCAGTTCGGCGAGGGTGACCAGGCGCTGGGAGTCGGCCAGTTCGCCGGAGGCGGTGAGGATCACGGGGGCGCCGGCGGCGAGGACGGTGACGCCGACGAGGGCGACACCGGCCATCAGGCGGTTGCGGACCCGCCGGGAGCGGCGGGCGGGCGGCGCGGCGGCCGTGCTCGCGGTACCGGGGGCGACGGCCGCAGTGCCGGGGGTACCGGGGGCGCCCGGGGTGCGGTCGCCGGCGGGTGCTCCGGTCGGGCCGTCGGCGCCGCGGGCGCTTTCGCTGCCGGGGGCTCCGGGGGTGTCAGCGGTGCCGCGGCCCGTGGCGTCGCCCGTGGTCAACGGGTCACCGGGGCTCTGGCTCCGCGTGCCGTTGTTGCTCCGAGGCCGCTTCTTCTGCACCGGTGCTCGCATTCTCGACTCGTCCACCCATGAAGCAGAGGTGACGACCGGTCACATGAAAGAGCGCCCCCACCCCTGGTACGGCTTCCGACCATTCCAGCGCTTCTGGGAAGGGGACGCGCATCGGCCGCTCCGCCACCCGAACGAGTGAACAACACTCCTGAGTTGGCGAACAACTTCCCCGGGAGGCCGGTGCGGGCCTCTGGGCGGCGCCGGTTGGATCTTCCGCGTGGGCTTTGGCAAGATGCCCGCCCGCAGCTTCGCGGAGGACTCCGTTCCGCCTTCCGCCCCCACCTCGCAGGGCTTGGTACAGGCCATATCCGGCCGTTTGGAGGGGTTGTGAAGGAGTGATGCGGGCGGGGGCAGACTGGGGTTCATGCGCACCGAAGCGGCCACCCTCCCCGGCACCTCCGAACGCCCCAACGAGGACTGGGCAGCCGCAGCTCTGCCCGCCTCCGGCGCAGGCGGGACGGTGGTGGTGCTCGACGGGGTCACCCCGCCCCCCGGGGACGACGGATGTGTGCACGGCGTCCCCTGGTTCACCTCGCGCCTCGGCGGAGCTTTGACCGAACTGTCCAGTTCTCGGCGCGAGATGACGCTGCCCGAGATCCTGTCGCTGGCAATCGGGCGCACCGCGGACGCCCACCGCGAGAGCTGTGACCTTTCTCACGTACGCACTCCGCAGGCGACGGTCGCGATGGCCCGCTGGAACGAGGAGCGGGTGGAGCACCTGGTGCTGTCCGACGCCGTCCTGCTCCTGGAGGCGCCGGACGGGGCGGTACGGGCCGTGCTCGACGACCGGCTGGACCACGTCTCGCCGGAGACCCTGCGCTCGGTCGAGGCGACGGATCTGCTGCGCAACCAGGAGGGCGGCTTCTTCACGGCCGCGGCCGACCCGGCGGTGGCGGGGCACGCGGTGACCGGCACGACGGCCCGTTCGTCGGTACGGGCCCTGGCGGCGCTCACGGACGGCGCGGGGCGCTGGGTGGAGCTGTTCGGCGAGGGCGACTGGTCGGACTGCTTCCGGCTGCTTCGGAACGAGGGGGCGCACGGGCTGCTCCGCCGCGTACGGGCGCTGGAGGCGCGCGGCGATCGGGGCGCCCGGGGGCCGAAGGCGCGGGACGCGGCGGGCCGCTTGCGGCGCTGGAAGCGCCACGACGACGCGACGGCGGTGTACGCGGAGCTTTAGGCCGTGGCCGCGAAGACGGGGCCTGGCGCCTCAGCAGGCCTCGTCCCGGCGCCTCGACAAGACTCGTCCCGGCGGCTCAGCTCTCCGCGCGTGCGTTCAGCTGGTGCAGCAGCCGGGCCAGTTCGGCGACCTCGCCGCGGTCCCAGTCGGCGAGCTTGCGGACGTACCGCCCGCGTCGCGCGTCCCGTACGCGCCGGAAGCGGCCCTTGCCCTCCTCGGTGAGCCGCACGAGCGAGGCGCGCCCGTCGGCCGGGTCGGGGTCGCGGGCGACGAGGCCGAGGTCCTCCAGGGCGCGCAGCTGGCGGCTCATGGTCGCCTTGCCGACACCGAAGTAGCCGGCGAGGTCCGTGGCGCGCTGCGGCCCCGCGTCGTCGAGGCGGACGAAGAGTCCGTACGCGGCGGGCTCCAGTTCGGGGTGGACCTCGCGGGCCATCTCGCCGGACTGGGCGCGGGCGCGGCGCAGAAAGACCGCCAGTTCCCGTTCCAGGGCCAGGAATTCCTGGTCCACACCACTTCGCGTGGTCGGCGTGGTGGGGTCGCCTTCGCTTCCCGTACCGCTTCCGTGCACGTCAGCACCCCTCGCGCGCTTTCCGGCCGCTGAAACTTTCTTTCACCGCGGTCCATCGCCGCAGCTCCACCAGTATTTCGCAGGAGTAGACCAACGGCAGCACCCAGGCCCCCTTCCGCCGCACCGGTCTACGTGCGTAGCGTCTGCCCCGGCGTCTTCGCTGACATGTCCACACCAGGACATGCCGACCTCGCTCTCCCACCGAGCCTTTCGGAGGCACGCAATGCCCGTGCACAGATCCGGAAAGACCCTCGCCGGCGTCGCGCTCGCGGCCCTGGCCCTCCTCCTGCCCGTCACCCTCTCCGGCACGGCGACCGCCGCCGGCGACCGCGGCGCCCGGCAGGTGCCGGCCCGCGGTTCCGCCTGGATGGGCATGGGGGTGCCCGAGCACGACGGCCAGGGCGGAAAGCCCGGCGGCATCTCGATCCAGGCCACCCAGACCGAGGGAGTGGACGTCTCCAGCCACCAGGGCAACGTGGCCTGGTCGACCCTGTGGAACAGCGGGGTGAAGTGGGCCTACGTCAAGGCGACGGAAGGCACCTACTACAAGAACCCGTACTTCCCGCAGCAGTACAACGGCTCGTACAACGTGGGCATGATCCGCGGCGCGTACCACTTCGCCACGCCCGACACGGCGACGGGCGCGGCGCAGGCCGACTACTTCGTGAACAACGGCGGCGGCTGGTCCCGGGACGGCAAGACGCTGCCCGGTGCGCTGGACATGGAGTGGAACCCGTACGGCGCGACCTGCTACGGCAAGACGCAGTCCGGGATGGTCGCCTGGATCCGCGACTTCGTGAACCGGTACAAGTACCGGACGGGCCGTGACCCGGTGATCTACACGGCGACCAGCTGGTGGAAGCAGTGCACGGGCAACTACAGCGGCTTCGGTTCGACCAGCCCGCTGTGGATCGCCCGGTACGCTTCCACGGTGGGCGAACTCCCGGCCGGCTGGCCGTACTACACGATGTGGCAGTACACCTCGACCGGCCCGACGGTCGGCGACCACAACCACTTCAACGGCGACCTCTCCCGCGTCCAGGCCCTGGCCAACGGCTGAGCCTCCGCCCGTCCGACGGCCCCCCGGGTGCGCGGCACACCCGGGGGGCCGTAGGTCGTCCGGCCGTTACGCCGCCACCCCGACCGGGACCTCCGCCGGGGAGAGGGCGATCTCCAGCACCTGGCGGACGTCGGTGACCGGATGGACCTCCAGCTTGTCGAGGATCTCGGCCGGGACGTCGTCCAGGTCGGCCTCGTTGCGCTTGGGGATCACGACCGTCGTGATGCCCGCCCGGTGCGCGGCGAGGAGCTTCTGCTTGACGCCGCCGATCGGCAGGACCCGTCCCGTCAGCGACACCTCACCCGTCATCGCCACGTCCGTACGGACCAGGCGGCCCGAGAGCAGCGACGCCAGCGCGGTCGTCATCGTGACACCCGCGCTCGGCCCGTCCTTCGGGACCGCGCCCGCCGGGAAGTGGATGTGCACGCCGCGGTCCTTCAGACCGGTGACCGGCAGCTCCAGCTCCGCGCCGTGCGAGCGCAGGAAGGAGAGGGCGATCTGCGCCGACTCCTTCATCACGTCGCCCAGCTGGCCGGTCAGGGTCAGTCCCGCCGCACCCGTCTCCGGGTCGGCGAGCGACGCCTCCACGAAGAGGACGTCACCGCCCGCGCCCGTGACCGCGAGGCCGGTCGCGACGCCGGGGACGGCGGTGCGCCGCTCCGCCGGGTCCTGCGCCGACTCCGGCACGTGGTGCGGGCGCCCGATCAGGCCCCGCAGGTCGTCCGGGGTGATCGTGAACGGCAGCTCCCGGTCGCCCAGTTCGTGCTGTGCCGCGACCTTCCGCAGCACGCGCGCGATCGAACGCTCCAGGGTGCGGACGCCCGCCTCCCGGGTGTACTCCCCCGCCAGCTTCCGCAGCGACGCCTCCTCCAGGACGACCTCGCCGGGCTCCAGGCCCGCCCGCTCCAGCTGCCGCGGCAGCAGATGGTCACGGGCGATGACGATCTTCTCGTCCTCCGTGTACCCGTCGAGCCGCACCAGCTCCATCCGGTCGAGCAGCGCCTCCGGAATGGACTCCAGGACGTTCGCCGTCGCCAGGAAGACGACGTCGGACAGGTCGAGTTCCACCTCCAGGTAGTGGTCACGGAAGGTGTGGTTCTGCGCCGGGTCGAGGACTTCGAGCAGGGCCGCCGCCGGGTCGCCGCGGAAGTCGGAGCCGACCTTGTCGATCTCGTCGAGCAGGACCACCGGGTTCATGGACCCGGCCTCCTTGATCGCCCGTACGATCCGGCCGGGCAGGGCCCCCACGTACGTACGGCGGTGGCCGCGGATCTCCGCCTCGTCGCGTACGCCACCGAGCGCGACGCGGACGAACTTCCGTCCCATCGCGTGCGCGACGGACTCGCCGAGCGAGGTCTTGCCGACACCGGGCGGGCCGACCAGCGCGAGCACGGCGCCTCCGCGCCGGCCGCCGACCACGCCGAGGCCCCGCTCGGCCCGCCGCTTGCGCACGGCGAGGTACTCCGTGATCCGCTCCTTCACGTCCTCCAGGCCGGCGTGCTCGGCGTCGAGGACCCCCTTCGCGCCCTGGATGTCGTACCGGTCCTCGGTGCGTTCGTTCCACGGCAGTTCGAGGACGGTGTCGAGCCAGGTGCGGATCCAGGAGCCCTCCGGGGACTGGTCGCTGGACCGCTCCAGCTTCTCGACCTCCTTGAGGGCCGCCTCGCGGACCTTCTCCGGCAGGTCGGCGGCCTCCACGCGCGCGCGGTAGTCGTCGGACTCCTCGCCCTCCGCCTCGCCGTTGAGCTCCCGCAGCTCCTTGCGCACGGCCTCGAGCTGGCGCCGGAGCAGGAACTCGCGCTGCTGCTTGTCCACGCCCTCCTGGACGTCCTTGGCGATGGTCTCGGCGACCTCCTGCTCGGCCAGGTGGTCGCGCAGCTGCGCGGTGGCGAGCTTGAGGCGGGCGACCGGGTCGGCCGTCTCCAGGAGCTCGACCTTCTGCTCGACGGTGAGGAAGGGCGAGTAGCCGGAGTTGTCGGCGAGCGCGGAGACACCGTCGATCTGCTGGACCCGGTCCACGACCTGCCAGGCGCCGCGCTTCTTCAGCCAGCTGGTGGCCAGGGCCTTGTACTCCTTGACCAGCTCGGTCACGGCGCCGGGCAGCGGGTCGGGCACGGTCTCCTCGACGACGCTGCCCTCCACCCAGAGGGCGGCGCCGGGACCGGTCGTCCCCGCGCCGATCTTCACGCGGTCGCGGCCCCGGATGAGCGCGCCGGGGTCGCCGTCGGAGAGCCGTCCGACCTGCTCCACGGTGCCGAGGACGCCTGTCCCGGCGTACGTCCCGTCGACACGGGGGACGAGCAGCACCCTCGGCTTGCCGCCCCCGGGGCGCGCGGCGGCCTGGGCGGCTTCCACCGCAGCGCGTACGTCGTTGTCGGACAGGTCGAGCGGCACCACCATCCCCGGCAGCACGACCTCGTCGTCGAGCGGCAGCACGGGCAGGGTGAGCGTCGGGTACTCCGTCGACTCGGCGGTGTCAGCAGTCATGATCTCCCCTTCGGCAGTCAAGTTGAGCTATGCCGACTCAATGCTTGTGAGCCCATGAATGTTCCCCGCGGCGCGTTCGCTCTGAGCGATCGCCCGCTTCCGTTCCTGTGACGGGACGACCTCGACGGCGACCGTACGTCCCATGCCGGAGCGCCCGAGGCGGACCAGGCCCATCCCGCCCGCGCCGAGGCGGGCGATCGGACGGTACGGGCCGATGTGCGTGCGGTCCTGCCCGTCAGGTGTTCCAGGGTGGAGGGGTCAGCCCTTCAGGTGGGGGCTCAGATGCCGGCACAGCTTCATGAAGAGGTCGAGGTTGGGGACCTGGTACACCTTCGACATCTCCGGAGCCGTCGACCTCCTCTGGGAACCGTTGAACATCAGGGTCCCGGTGTGCAGGCCCAGTTCGGTGAGGTCCGCCCAGGCGACCGAGTACTTCTTGTCCGAGACGCCCTGCTGATCGACCGTGTAGGGGCCGAAGCCCACCCTCTCGCCCCGCTGGATGCGCGTGACCGTCCCGGCCAGCTGGGCACGGGTGACGCACTCCTGGATGTGGTCACCCCATACGTGCGGGTACAGGAACCCGGCGCCGTTCACCCACGAGGTGACACCGAGGGCCGTCTTCTCGGACTTGAGCAAGGGAGGTCTGCCGAAGCCTATGTTCAGGGCGCTCCCCGCCGGGTCGATCAGCGTCGAGCAGGCTTCCGCGGCGCCGCCGTTGATGGTCCTGCGGTACTGCAGGACGCGCACGGTCCCCCAGTCGTACGCGGCCGTATAGCCGTCCGGTGCCGTGACGATCAGACCGCCCTTGAAGAAGTAGAGCCTCCAGTCCCGCCACTTCCTCCACCCGAAGCCCTGTTTCGTCGCGAACGTGTCGATCCAGTCGTCCAGGCCGCTTCGGGCGGCCAGAGCAGCGATGGAGGCGGGCGGCCGCTCCTTGCGGATGTGCTCGATCTCGTCCTTTGCCATGTGGCGATCCCCCTAGATGGACGACGGAGATCCCACGGTAGAACAGAGGCCCAACTCGCGGGTGAGGGTTGCCCTGTTGCGGCGAGTCCGAGCCCCCGCGCATCGGCCGCGCGACCCGGCCGACCGGCGGCGCCGTAACGGGTTTGTCCCGAAGACGCGCGCTCCGGGAGGATGGCCGGACGACCCGACGAGCCCGAGATCGGAGCGAGTGAACATGCCGAGCCCCGTCACCCTCGACCGCCGCGAGGGACCGTACGGCGAAGTCGTGCTGCGCCGGCGCGGCGAGCACTTCGAGATCATCGCCAACGGCACCTTCCTGATGGACACCTCCGACGGACGCTCCGAACGGCTGCTGATCGACGCGGCGATGGACGCACTCGGCGGGCGCCACGGCGCCTCCGTCCTGATCGGCGGCCTGGGCGTCGGCTTCTCCCTCGCACACGCCGCGGCGGACCCGCGCTGGGCGCGGATCGCGGTCGTCGAGCGGGAACAGGCCATCATCGACTGGCACCGCGCCGGCCCGCTGGCCGCCCTCTCCGGCGAGGCGCTCGCCGATCCGCGCAGCGTGATCCTGCACACGGATCTCGTGGAGTACCTCCGCACTTCACCCGACAGCTACGACGCGCTCTGCCTGGACATCGACAACGGGCCCGACTGGACCGTCACCGACGGCAACGAAAACCTTTACCGCGCCGAGGGCTTGGCGGCCTGCGCCGAGCGTCTGAACCCCGGCGGAGTCCTCGCCGTGTGGTCCGCTCGGCCCTCCGCCGATTTCGAAGACTCCTTGCGGAATGCCGGATTCAGCGGGGTACGGACGGAAGAGATCCCCGTTGCCCGGGGCGTCCCTGACGTGGTGCACCTCGCCATCCGGCCTGCGTAGCCGGGACGCCGCCGCTGCCTCTACGCTGCTGAGCGACATCAGCTACGCAAGGCAGGGCAATGGAGCAGACACACACCACTCACCACGGTGCGGCGGCCACTCCGGGCGCGCAGCGGCGGGTGCTGGTCGTCGAGGACGACACGACGATCGTGGATGCGATCTCCGCGCGACTGCGGGCGGAGGGGTTCCTCGTCCAGACGGCGACCGACGGCCCGGCCGCGGTCGACGCGGCCGAGGCGTGGCAGCCGGATCTGATGGTGCTCGATGTGATGCTGCCGGGCTTCGACGGTCTGGAGGTCTGCCGCCGGGTCCAGGCGCAGCGCCCGGTCCCGGTCCTGATGCTCACCGCGCGGGACGACGAGACCGACATGCTGGTGGGGCTCGGCGTCGGCGCCGACGACTACATGACCAAACCGTTCTCCATGCGCGAGCTGGCCGCCCGGGTGCACGTCCTGCTGCGCCGGGTCGAGCGGGCCGCGATGGCGGCGGTGACGCCGCGCAGCGGGATCCTGCGGCTCGGCGAGCTGGAGGTCGACCACGCGCAGCGCCGGGTCCGGGTCCGGGGCGAGGACGTGCACCTGACCCCGACCGAGTTCGACCTGCTGGTCTGCCTGGCGAACACCCCGCGGGCGGTCCTCTCCCGTGAGCAGCTGCTCGCCGAGGTGTGGGACTGGGCGGACGCCTCCGGCACCAGGACGGTGGACAGCCACATCAAGGCGCTGCGCCGGAAGATCGGCGCGGAGCGGATCCGTACCGTCCACGGCGTCGGATACGCGCTGGAGACACCGGCGCCGTGAGCCGGCGACGGGAGGGTCGCACCGGGCGCCGGATATCGATCTCGATCAAGACCAAGCTGGGCACACTGGTCGTCGGCGCGGTCCTGCTGACCTCCTGTCTCGCGCTGGTGGCCATCCGGACCTCCACCGAGTTCCGCTACATCACGATCTTCGCGATGATCGCGACGCTGCTGATCACCCAGTTCGTGGCGCAGTCCCTGACGGCGCCGCTGGACGAGATGAACACGGTGGCCGGGTCGATCTCGCGGGGCGACTTCAGCCGGCGGGTGCGCGGTGCGGGCCGCCGCGACGAGCTGGGCGACCTCGCCTCCACGATCAACCGGATGGCGGACGACCTGGAGGCCGTCGACCGGCACCGCAAGGAGCTGGTCGCCAACGTCTCGCACGAGCTGCGCACCCCCATCGCCGCGCTGCGGGCCGTCCTCGAGAACGTCGTCGACGGCGTCTCCGAGGCCGATCCGGAGACGATGCGGACGGCGCTGAAGCAGACCGAGCGGCTCGGCCGCCTGGTGGAGACGCTGCTCGACCTGTCACGTCTCGACAACGGTGTCGTCGCGCTGCGGACACGCCGCTTCGAGGTGTGGCCGTATCTGTCGGGGGTGCTCCGGGAGGCCAATCTGGCCGCCTCGCAGCGCGGCCTCACCTCCAGCTCCGGGCTGCACAACCGTACGGACGTCCATCTGCACCTGGACGTGTCGCCGCCCGAGCTGACGGCGCACGCGGACGCGGAGCGGCTGCACCAGGTGATGGCCAACCTCATCGACAACGCGGTGAAGCACTCGCCCGCGCACGGCCGGGTGACCGTACGGGCCCGGCGCGGCCCGTGGCCGGACTCGCTGGCGCTGGAGGTCGAGGACGAGGGGCCGGGCATTCCGGAGGCGCTGCGGCACACGGTCTTCGAGCGGTTCAACCGCGGATCGGTGCCGGCCCAGTCGGGTCCGGGCAGCGACGGCGGTACGGGTCTCGGCCTGGCGATCGCCCGCTGGGCGGTGGATCTGCACGGCGGGGAGATCGGAGTGGCCGAATCATCACGCGGCTGCCGGATCCAGGTCACCCTTCCGGGCAGCTTTCCGGCACGGGATTGACGTAGGGTCGAACCGGAAGGACACGTTCTCCGTGTACGTGGTCAGGGATGCGAGCCCCCGGGGGTCGCAACCCCCGTCTCCCCTACCCGGGAGAGGGCAGAACCACGCTTGTTTCCCGCCATTCCCTGCCCCGAAACACCTCGTCAAGTGTGACTTGCGCGACGTTGGAGTGCCCGGCCTGCACCTCTCGGCCAGGGAGGCGTAGCCTTTATTTCCGCTGTCCATCACCTTGTGAAGCGGAAGAGGGCGGTTACCGCCGTGTCGTCTCAGTCCCCCAGTAACTCGAGCATCTCCACCGACCAAGACGGGCAGGGTCAGAACCCTGCGACCGCCTTCGGCGCCAATGAGTGGCTCGTCGACGAGATCTACCAGCAGTACCTCCAGGACCCGAATTCGGTCGATCGTGCCTGGTGGGACTTCTTCGCCGACTACAAGCCCGGCTCCTCGGACACTCCCGCCGCCGCGGGGGCGGCCGGAGCCACCCCGACCCCGCCGGCCACGCCGACGGTTCCGAGCGCGCCCGCCGCGCCGCAGGCGGGCCCCGCACAGGCCGCGCCTGCCGCACCGGCGGCCCCCGCTCAGGCCGCACCGGCTCCGGCGCCCGCCAAGCCGGCCGCCGCCGCTCCGGCCGCGCCCGCCCCGGCCAAGGCTCAGGCCCCCGCCCCGGCGGCCAAGGCCCCCGAGGCCCCGGCCGCCGCCGCGCCGGCCACCGAGGCCCCTGCCGGGCCCGAGCTGATCACCCTGCGCGGCCCCGCCGCCGCCGTCGCGAAGAACATGAACGCCTCGCTGGAGGTGCCGACGGCCACGTCCGTCCGCGCCGTCCCGGTGAAGCTGCTCTTCGACAACCGGATCGTGATCAACAACCACCTCAAGCGCGCCCGGGGCGGGAAGATCTCCTTCACGCACCTCATCGGGTACGCCATGGTGCAGGCGATCAAGGCCATGCCGTCGATGAACTACTCCTTCGCGGAGAAGGACGGCAAGCCGACCCTGGTCAAGCCGGAGCACGTGAACTTCGGCCTCGCGATCGACCTGGTCAAGCCGAACGGCGACCGCCAGCTCGTCGTCGCCGGCATCAAGAAGGCCGAGACCCTGAACTTCTTCGAGTTCTGGCAGGCCTACGAGGACATCGTCAAGCGCGCCCGCGTCGGCAAGCTGACGATGGAGGACTTCTCCGGCGTCACGGTCTCGCTGACCAACCCCGGCGGCCTCGGCACCGTCCACTCCGTGCCGCGTCTGATGCCCGGGCAGTCGGTCATCATGGGCGTCGGCTCGATGGACTACCCCGCCGAGTTCCAGGGCACCTCGCAGGACACCCTGAACAAGCTGGGCATCTCCAAGGTCATGACCCTGACCTCGACCTACGACCACCGGGTCATCCAGGGTGCCGCCTCGGGCGAGTTCCTGCGGATCGTCGCCAACCTCCTCCTCGGCGAGGACGGCTTCTACGACGACATCTTCAAGGCCCTGCGCATCCCCTACGAGCCGGTCCGCTGGCTCAAGGACATCGACGCCTCCCACGACGACGACGTCACCAAGGCCGCGCGCGTCTTCGAGCTGATCCACTCCTACCGGGTCCGCGGCCACGTCATGGCCGACACCGACCCGCTGGAGTACCGCCAGCGCAAGCACCCCGACCTGGACATCACCGAGCACGGCCTCACCCTGTGGGACCTGGAGCGCGAGTTCGCGGTCGGCGGCTTCGCCGGCAAGTCGATGATGAAGCTCCGCGACATCCTCGGCGTGCTGCGCGACTCGTACTGCCGCACCACCGGCGTCGAGTTCATGCACATCCAGGACCCGAAGCAGCGCAAGTGGATCCAGGACCGCGTCGAGCGCTCGCACTCCAAGCCGGAGCGCGAGGAGCAGCTGCGGATCCTGCGCCGTCTGAACGCCGCCGAGGCGTTCGAGACCTTCCTCCAGACCAAGTACGTCGGTCAGAAGCGGTTCTCCCTGGAGGGCGGCGAGTCCGTCATCCCGCTGCTCGACGCGGTCATCGACTCCGCCGCCGAGTCCCGCCTGGACGAGGTCGTCATCGGCATGGCCCACCGCGGCCGTCTGAACGTCCTGGCGAACATCGTCGGCAAGTCGTACGCGCAGATCTTCCGCGAGTTCGAGGGCAACCTCGACCCGAAGTCGATGCACGGCTCCGGCGACGTGAAGTACCACCTGGGCGCCGAGGGCACCTTCACCGGCCTGGACGGCGAGCAGATCAAGGTCTCGCTCACCGCCAACCCCTCGCACCTGGAGGCGGTCGACCCGGTCCTGGAGGGTGTCGTCCGCGCCAAGCAGGACGTCATCAACAAGGGCGGCACGGACTTCACCGTCCTGCCGGTCGCCCTCCACGGTGACGCGGCCTTCGCCGGCCAGGGTGTCGTCGCCGAGACGCTGAACATGTCGCAGCTGCGCGGCTACCGCACCGGCGGCACGGTCCACATCGTCATCAACAACCAGGTCGGCTTCACCGCCGCCCCGGAGTCGTCGCGCTCCTCGATGTACGCGACCGACGTGGCCCGCATGATCGAGGCGCCGATCTTCCATGTGAACGGCGACGACCCGGAGGCCGTGGTCCGCGTCGCGCGGCTCGCCTTCGAGTTCCGCCAGACGTTCAACAAGGACGTCGTGATCGACCTCATCTGCTACCGCCGCCGCGGTCACAACGAGGGCGACAACCCGCAGTTCACCAACCCGCAGATGTACAACCTGATCGACAAGAAGCGTTCGGTGCGCAAGCTGTACACCGAGTCGCTCATCGGTCGCGGCGACATCACGCTGGAAGAGGCGGAGCAGGCGCTCCAGGACTTCCAGGGCCAGCTGGAGAAGGTCTTCGCCGAGGTCCGCGAGGCCACCTCCGCCCCGGCCCCGGCGCACAGCCCGGAACCGCAGCCCGAGTTCCCGGTCGCCGTCACCACCGCGGTCTCCCAGGAGGTCGTGAAGCGGATCGCCGAGTCGCAGGTCAACATCCCGGACCGGATCAAGGTCCACCCGCGCCTGATGCCGCAGATGCAGCGCCGCGCGGCCTCCATCGACGACGGCACGATCGACTGGGGCTTCGGCGAGACCCTGGCCATCGGCTCGCTCCTGATGGAGGGCACCTCGGTCCGGCTGTCCGGGCAGGACTCCCGCCGGGGCACCTTCGGCCAGCGGCACGCGGTCCTGGTCGACCAGGAGACCGGCGAGGACTACACCCCGCTGCTCTACCTCGCCGAGGACCAGGCCCACTACAACGTCTACGACTCGCTGCTCAGCGAGTACGCGGCGATGGGCTTCGAGTACGGCTACTCCCTGGCCCGCCCGGACTCCCTGGTGATCTGGGAGGCCCAGTTCGGTGACTTCGTCAACGGCGCGCAGACCGTCGTCGACGAGTTCATCTCCTCGGCCGAGCAGAAGTGGGGCCAGACCTCCGGCGTCACGCTGCTGCTGCCGCACGGCTATGAGGGCCAGGGCCCGGACCACTCGTCCGCCCGCCCGGAGCGCTTCCTCCAGATGTGCGCGCAGGACAACATGACGGTCGCCATGCCGACGCTGCCGTCGAACTACTTCCACCTGCTGCGCTGGCAGGTCCACAACCCGCACCACAAGCCGCTGATCGTCTTCACCCCGAAGTCGATGCTGCGTCTGAAGGCGGCGGCGTCGAAGGTGGAGGAGTTCACCACCGGCGGCTTCCGCCCGGTGATCGGCGACGAGTCGGTCAAGGCGGCCGACGTCCGCAAGGTCGTCTTCTGCTCCGGCAAGGTCTACTACGACCTGGACGCCGAGCGTCAGAAGCGCGGTGTCACGGACACGGCGATCATCCGCCTGGAGCGCCTGTACCCGCTTCCGGGTGCCGAGCTCCAGGCCGAGATCGCCAAGTACCCGAACGCCGAGAAGTACCTGTGGGCGCAGGAGGAGCCGGCGAACCAGGGTGCCTGGCCGTTCATCGCGCTCAACCTGATCGACCACCTGGACCTGGCGGTCGGCGCCGACATCCCGCACGGCGAGCGCCTGCGCCGGATCTCGCGTCCGCACTCCTCGTCCCCGGCGGTCGGCTCGGCCAAGCGCCACCAGGCCGAGCAGCAGCAGCTGGTCAACGAGGTCTTCGAGGCCTGACCCGCTGTCCGTTCCCGTACGGCCGGAGGCCCGGCACCCCGCGAGGGGTGCCGGGCCTCCGGCGTGTCCGGTGAGATCAGACGTACGCCTCGAAGTCCCAGTAGGGCCGGTTCCGCTGGCGTGCGGAGAGGGTGTGGGGGTGCTGGGCGCCCAGGGTGCGGGTGAGGGTGAGCAGCGCGTCCTCCTCGACCTTCCCGGCCTCCTCCACCTCGCGCAGGCCGCGCAGGTCGGCGGCGAGGGCGATCTGGCAGGAGAGGGTCAGCGGATGGTCGTTGCCCAGGACGTGGCGGGCCCGCCGCAGGGTGTCGCGGCTGAGCTCGGTGGCGTCCGCGACCCGGCCGTTGAAGTTCCGGGCCGCCGCCGCGTTGAGCGCGCAGCCCAGGACCCAGGGGTGGTCGGGGCCCAGAGAGGCGGAGAGGCCGGCCAGGGACGCCTCCAGCATCGCCATGGCGTCGGCGCGCTCCCCGGCGGCCTGCATGACGAGGCCGGTGTTGGCGAGCATGCCGGTGGCGAAGGGGTGGGCCGGTCCGAGGAGGGAGCGGTAGCCGGCCTCGGCCTCGGCGATGAGGTCCCTGGCCTTGGCCAGGTCGCCGTGTTCGCGCAGATAGTTGCCGTAGTCGTTGACGAAGGAGAGCGTGACGTAGTGGCCGCGGCCGTGGACCTGTTCCAGCTGGTCGAGGACGCTGGACATCAGCGCGCCGATGTCCTGCTGGGAACCGCCTTCCCTGCGGCGGCACAGGGCCAGCTGGGCGCGGGCCTTGAGGGTCTGCGGGTGCAGCGGGCCGAGGACCTGGACGTGCATCCGGAGGGTGGACTCCTGTCGGGCCAGGGCGTCCCGGTAGTGGCCGAGGAGCCGGAGGTCCTGGGCGCAGGCGATGCTGGAGTTCAGGGTGTTGGCGTGCCGGGGGCGCAGGATGGTCTCGCGCCGGGCGAGGGTCTCGACGTCGAGTTCGTACGCCTCCTGGTAGCGGCCGAGCAGGCGCAGTCCGACGCCGAGGTTGTAGCGGGCGACGAGGGTGACGAACTCGGTGTCGCCGAGGAGCCGCTGGGCTTCGTTGAGGACGTCCCGCTGGAGCGCCTCGGCCTCCGCGTACTGGCCGAGGTGGCGCAGGTCGCTGGCGATGGCTCCGTTGCAGAGCATGATGCCGAGCTCGTTGGGCGGTGAGGCGCGGCGCAGCCGCTCCTGGAGGGCGTGGTCGAGCTGGTACGCCTCGCGGAACCGGCCGCTGGAGCGCAGGACGTTGCCCTCCTGGGTGGTGAGGTCGAGGAGGGGCTGGGAGAGGGGGTCCATGAACCCGGTCCAGCTGGTGCGGATCTTCTCGGCGAGCCGGACGCCCGCCGTGAACTCGCCGCTGCGGTAGCAGTAGCGCAGGCAGTTGAGGACGGCGTTCTGGATGCGCGGGTTGCGGCTGGTGAGGGCGCCGGACGGCTCCAGGTGCGGCAGCAGTTCGGCGTACCGGGGCCAGTGCCGGCTGTCCATCGGGTTGCCGGGGTCCGCCTCGGCCAGCAGGGTGCGGACGGCCTTGCGGTGGGCGGCGCGGTGGGGTCCGTCGGTGAGCCGGGAGACGATGTCGTGGACGAGCCGGTGCATGTGCACGGACTCCTGGTGCGGTCCCATCTCCGTGCTGCTGGCGGGGCCGCGGGTCTCGCGGGTGAGGACGGAGTAGTTGACGAGCGTGTCCAGGGCACGGGTCCAGGCGGGCAGGTCGTTCGCCATCCAGCGCAGGTCCTCGGGGAGGTCGGCCTGGGGGTAGGCGCGGACGACGCCGAGGGGGATCCGGCCGGGGGCGAAGGAGGCGCACAGGCTGAGGATCTCGACGGCCTGCGGCTGGGCGCGTCGGAGCCGGTTGATCAGTATCGACCAGGAGGTGAGGGAGGCGTTGGGGAAGCCGTCGCCCTGTGCGGGTTCGTCGACGGTGGAGAGCCGTCCTTCCCGGACCATGCGCAGGTACTCGGGGACCTCCATGCCGGACTCGCCGAGCCAGGCGGCGGCCTGGACGAGCGGCAGGGGGACGTCGCCGAACTCGGCGGCGACCTCGTCGGCCTCCGGCCCGGTGATGTGCGGGGCGCGGCGCATGAGGTAGGCGGTGGACTCGGCCCGGTCGAAGCTGGGTACCTCGACGATGTCGGTGTGCTCGCCCCAGCCGCGGTTGCGTGAGGTGATCAGGACGTGTCCGGGGCCGTGGGGCAGCATGACGCCGGCGCCGTCGGTGTCGTCCCAGCCGTCGAAGACGACCAGCCACCGGGACTGCGGGTCGCCCCTGCGCAGCGCCTCGCGTACGGCGCGGATGCGTTCGCCGGGTTCGTTGCCCGCGGCGAGCCCCAGTTCGGCGGCGAGTTCGCCGAAGCGGTCGCGCTGGACGTTGCGGTCGTCGGAGTTGACCCACCAGACGACGTCGTAGTCGGGGCTGAAGCGGTGGGCGTACTCGGCGGCGATCTGGGTCTTGCCGATGCCGGACATGCCGAGCAGGGTGCAGGCCGCGTTGCCGCGTTCGGCGTCCATGAGGCGCTGCTGGAGCTCGGTGAGCAGGTCGTCGCGGCCGGTGAAGCGGGGGTTGCGGCGCGGGACCTCGCCCCAGATCTCGGGGGGCGTGTCGGGGTAGCGGGCGAGCGTTCCGGGCAGGACGCGGCGGTTCGCGGAGCGGCGTGGTTCGACGGCGAGCCGGGAGAGCAGACGGGCCTCGGCCTCGTCCTCCCCCACGCCCCACAGGCTGACGGGTTCGAGGACGGCGGTGGCGGGGAGCAGCGGCCGGTTGGTGAGGTTGACGGCGGCGAACCGGTCGGCGTGGGCGGCGACGAAGCCGCGCAGGACGTCGTTCCATTCGCCGGCCGGTCGGGGGCCGAGTTCGAAGAACCAGTCGTTGAGGACCAGGAGGACCTGGCCGCGGGCGAGCAGCAGATCGCCGAGGGAGTCCTCGAGGGGCACCTCGCGTGGGGGGTCCCAGCGTTGCAGGGTGACCCTGAGGCCGTGGCCTTCGAGGCGCTGTGCGATCCAGGTGGCCCAGGGGCGGTGATAGCCCGGGAAGACCACCAGGACATGCTCCGGCGCCCCGGCGCCGCCCGACCGCCCTTGTTCCGCCATCAACGTCTCCCTCTTCCGTTCACGCGCCACGTGCTGTCATCGTTCGTCGACACAGTGTTACCCACGGGCCTTGCGGCCGGTGTCGAGGCTCGCATGGTGCCTGTTCATTTCACGGACGAACTCCCGCCCGGTGATGGTCAGTTCATCGGATTCAAGCAGGATCGCGAGCGCCCCGCCCACCTGATCGTGGAAGCGCTCGAACTGCTGCCCGGCCCCCGTCCGCCACGCGGTCGGCAGCCCGTCGGTCGCGGCGGCCCGGCGCCAGAGGTCGGTGAGGGCGAGATGGGCGTAGGCCCCCTGGAGCACTCCGGCGATGGGCCGTGGATCGGAGCGCCAGCCGACCTGGTGGCGGGCCGGCCGCCCAGGGCGGTGCAGGGGTACGACTTCGTGCAGCGCGGCCAGTTTGCTGTGGTGGATCTCGTGGACGAGGGTTTCGGCCATCGTCCGCGCGCTCGACGGCAGGGAGGCGAGGACGGCTCCGGGCGCCGCGCGGAGGGTGGCGCTCATGGGTGCCTGCCGGGGGCCGCCGGCGGTCAGCGGGACGACCGTCCGCACCACCCGTGCCACCTCCGCCGCGCGGGCCGGGTCGACCTGCCGCAGCAGGTGGCGGGCGGCGCGCCAGCGCCCGGACCAGGCGCCCGCGTCCGTGCGGGCGTGCTCGGTCGCGGCACGGGGCGGGGCGCCGACCCCGTCCGGTGGCACCCGGTAGGGGTCCAGGTCGTCGAGGACGGCGGTGGCGCCGGGCAAGGTGCGCAGCGGGGTCCAGCCGGGGCCGAGCCCGGTCAGCGTGCCGGAGCGGGGGTCGGCGAGGAGGAGGACGGCGTGGCCGGTACGGGACCCTTCGGGGCCCAGCCGTACGACCCTGGCGGCGGTCCGCAGCCGTATCCGCTCCTCCTCCACCCGGAGCCGTCCGACGCCGGTCAGGGAGAAGACGCCACCGGGCGCCGAGACGGTGAGGTCGAGCGGGCAGCCGGCCCGCAGGGCGGCGGTGACGGCGATGGACTCCAGCCGGTCGAGCCTGCGGTCGAGGGCGGGCCCCTCGGGTGCGGCGAGCGCGGCGGCGAGCCACGCTCCGGTGGTCGGATAGTCGAGGACCGCGCGGACCACGCGCGGGTGGGTGCGCTCAGCCTGTTCGAGGAGGGTCCAGGCGGCCTCGAAGCGCCGGACCACGGCGCCGTCCACGCTCTCGCGCCGGCGCTGGACGCGTATCAGCAGGGCCTTGAGGAGCAGCAGCCGACGTGAGCGGAGTCCGGCGTCGAGCCTGGCCATCGCGGACGTCGCCGGGCCGGTCCTGGCCAGCTCGGCGAGGTCGGCCGCGGACAGCGGGGCGGCCGTCATCGTCCGCCCCCGGGACCGGCCACCGGCCGTGGGCGGCATCTGACCGGAAAAAGGCGGTGGGCGCGGTGGACGTCAGGGGTTGCCCTCGCTGACCCAGGACTCGCCCAGCTCCAGCGACCGGCCGAGCACCCGGTCGACCGCGGCCACGAGGTCGGGATGGTCCATGACGCGCAGGGTCCGCAGGTCGACAGCGGTGAGATCGGGCAGGGGCGGAGCCTGACCGGCGTCCCGGTCGACACCGGTCGCCCACTCCGTGTGCTCCAACACCCTCGGCTCCTCCTCACCGACGCCTGTCCCCCACGGTCGTAGCGGCGGACCGGTTCTTCCCGACGCCAGGAAGTCAGAAACCCGTTCGACTCAACTGCGCCCATTCACGCCCCCCGTATCCAGCCGTCTCCGCGCTCGCCTCTCAGGCCGTCTCGCTCCAGGCCCACCAGGGCGGTGCGATCCGGCGGCGGTCGCCCTCGGAGAGCCGCGCCGTGGCCCGCTCCCGTCCGGTGCCCGTCGCGGCCAGCGACTCCCTGGTCCGTTCGACGTCGTTCCGGTCCACCTCCACCCCGGCGGCCACCAGTCGCGACCACTGCTCGGCCGCGGCGCGCAGCACCGTACGGGCCCGTCCGTTCCGCCCCATCAGCCGCAGGACGGCGCCTTGGGCGTGCAAGGCGCGGGCGCCGGTGACGGTGCCCGGGGTGTCGCCGTGGGCGGCCCTGGCGTCCTCCCAGGAGCGTTCGTACGCCGTGAGCGCGTCGGCGAGCACGCCGTCCCGGGCGGTCTCGCTCAACTCCAGTCTCACCCGGCCCAGTTGCAGCCACACCTCGGAGCGCGTGCCGGCGTCCCGGGTGGTCCGGGCGGCCTGTTCGAGGAGGTGGCGGCTCTCGAACAGGTCGGGCAGGAAGCCGGCTCGGTGGAAGCGCAGGGCGAGCACGCTGCCGATCAGTATCCGGGCACGGTCGCGGCCCGGAGCGTCGGCGGGCAGGCGGGTGAGGGCCTCGCGCAGCACGCTCTCGGCCCGGTCGACCGGTTGCGTGCCGGTGTCGGCCGCGGCGCGGCGCATGAGCGACTCGCCCCAGGTCATCAGGATCCGTCCGCGCCGCTCGCTGTCGTCCGGGGCGAGCAGCGTGGCCTCCTCGTAGGCCGCGTCGGCGGCCTGCGCGTCGCCGACGGCGTCGTACAGCCTGGCCCTGGCCGTCGTCCAGCGCAGCCGCAGAGCGGCGCTGTCGCCGAGGGTGCCGCCCGCCCGGTCGAGTACGGAGGCGATCTCGGCCGGGTCGGCTCCGGCGAGGTGCAGGGCGTCGGCAAGGTCGAGCAGGACGGGGCCGCTCTCGGTCAGGCGCAGTGCGGCGGTGAGTTCGGCGACCGCTGCCGGGCCGTCGCCGCGGGCGAGCAGCAGACGGCCCCGGCGCAGGTGGAGGAGGTGGAGCGCGGGGTGGTCGGTCTCGGGCCAGTCTCCCGGGTCTCCGGCGAGCGCGTCGAGGGCGGCGTCCAGGTGGGCGGGGTCGTCCGTGTGGCGCCACAGGGCGTGGTGGACGACGGCGAGTTCGAGCCGGGCGTCGGCCCACTCCCGGCTGCCGGTTCCGGCCAGCTCGGCGGCCCGGGCCAGCTCGGCCACGGCCCGGGTGAGCAGCTCGTGCCGCCGCCGTGTGCCGCGTACGGCGCCGGTGCCGGCCTCGGCGTGCAGGATCCGGCCGAGCACGATCCGGGCGCGGACGGCATCGTCTGGGAGCGCCGCCTCGGCCCGTTCGCGGGCGTCGGCGAGGAGCGACGGGTCGGACTGGCCGCGGCCCCGCGCGAGCAGCCGTTCGGCCTCGGCGAGCGGTTCGGGGGTGACGAGGTCGGGGTGGTAGAAGCGGAGCACGCGCGCGGGGATGCGGGCGAAGAGTTCCGGCTCGGGGCCCAGCGGGCCGGTCGGCTCGTCGGACTCGTCCGCCGTCGCGGGCTCTTCGTCCTCGGGGTCGTGGCCGGCGAGCCGGGCCGCCGCGAGCGCGGGGAAGTTGCGCATGCTCTGGCCGAAGTTGCGCTCCACGTACGCCGAGCAGTGCTTGAGCACGAGAGCGGCCGCGCTGCGGTCCAGCGAGCCCAGGAGGTACTGCTGTACGCCCGGGGGGTAGCTGAAGCAGGGGTACGGGGAGGGGCCGGGCAGTTGTCTCAGCAGCCCGCTGAGGAGGACCTCGGCCAGCTCCATGGGGCCGGTGTCGGGGAGCATCGCGCGCTGGACCAGTTGCATGACGGGGAGGGTCAGCGGCGCGGCCGCCAGGTGGACGGCGAGCCGGAGGGCGCCGGGCGAGGCTCCGGCGCGGAAGGCGCTCAGCAGTTCGTCGTCGCCGCGCGGGGGCCGGGGCGGTGCCGCGGGCGGCGCCGCGCGCTCCCGCCGTACCGCCTCCGGGTCGATCCGGGCGGCCCAGCCGCGGACCGGGCCGGCGCCGTGGCCGCTGAACAGCCGGGCCCAGGAGGCGAACGCCTCCGGGGTGGGTGTGAGGACGGGTACGGCCCGGCTGTCGGCCGGGACCGGCTCCCAGGGCTCCTCGTCGGGCTGGAAGACGGTGTGTCCGCCGGGGGTGGAGGGGCGCAGCAGCGTACCGGGCTCGACGGTGAGCGCGGTGCGCGGCCACAGGCGCGGGGGCAGCGGCTGCACGACGGCGAGCGGGGACTGCCGGGGCCACTGGTGGATGAGCCGCTGGACCGCGCCGCGCTGCCAGAGGGGTCCGACGCAGTCGCTGACGATCAGGGTGAGGCGGCGGCCGGTGGGGTCGTGCAGCTGGTCGGCCGGGCGCAGCCGGGGGCGGCCGTCGGTGCCCGATGTGGTGGTGACGAGCGGCGGGCCCTCGCCGGTGTCGTACAGGCGGTGGACCTGGACGTCGCGGAAGGCGCCGGACTGCTGGCAGGCCTGGCGCAGTTCCTCCACCATCCTGGCCCAGACGACCATGGCGGGACCGGTGTCCATGAGGAGCTGGATGTCGGGGCGGCGGCCGGCGGCGGGGCGCAGGACCGGCGTGAGGATGCCCGCGGCGGCGGTGCGCTCGGCCGTCGCCTCCTCGTCGAGGAGGCCCTCGCCCGGCCGGGGCGGGAACAGGGTGGAGTGCCGCAGGGGACGGAGCGCCTTCTGCAGGCCGAGCAGCCCGGGCAGGGCGTTGGCGCCGGGCGCGCGTACGGGCAGGGCCGCGCCGCCGCGCACGCCGGCGCCGCCCCGGCGGGCTCCGCCCGACTCCATGTGGAGGGCGACGGTCTCGGAGGTGCGGTCGCCGCGGAGGTCGGGGGCGGGGCCGGTCTCGCGGATCTGCTCCGTCCCCGCGCCGCCGGCCCGTTTGCGCCCCTCGCCGGACGGGCCGGGGGCGGGCGGGCCGGTGGTCCGCTCCGCGCCCGGGTCCGCGGGCGCGTGCGGCAGCCACTGGGCCAGCCAGACCGCGTCCGCCATCTCCTCGGCGGTCGGGTCCTGGCCACCGGCCCGCAGTCTGCGGGTGAGCTCTTCCAGATGCATCCGATGCATCCGGCCATCACCTCGGCTGATCGAGCGGCTGCATGAGCATGTCCGCGATGCGTTCCCGGGTCACCCGCTCGGTGCGGGGGGCGTGCTGGGTCAGGTAGATCGCGTTGAGGAGCTGGTCGGTGGCGATGACCTCGCCGGGTTCACGGTTCAGGAAGCGGCTGACCAGGCCCTGCTCGCCGGCGGCGGCCTCCGCCCCAAGATGGGCCTCGATCATGGCGCCCAGCTGCTCCTCGCCCGGCGGCTCCAGTTCGAGGCGGATGCAGCGCCGCAACAGGGCGGCCGGGAAGTCCCGTTCCCCGTTGGAGGTGAGCACGATGAAGGGGAAGGTGCTGCAGCGGATCCGGCCGCCGTGCACCGGCACCTTGCGGCCGTCGTCGGTGAGCACCTCGACCACGGGCTCCCGGTCGGCGAGCCGTTCCAGCTCGGGGATGGCGAACTCGCCCTCCTCCAGCGCGTTCAGCAGGTCGTTGGGCAGGTCGAGGTCGCTCTTGTCGAGCTCGTCGATGAGCAGCACGCGGGGCCGCTCGGAGGGAAGCAGCGCGGTGCCGAGCGGTCCCAGCCGGATGTACGAGCCGATGCCGGCCGGGGCGGCGGCGGGCACGGGCGACCCGGCCTGGGCGCGCTCCAGCTGGACGTCCTGGAGGCGTCCGATGGCGTCGTAGCGGTAGAGGCCGTCCTGCAGCGTCGAGCGGCTGACGATGGGCCAGCGGAGCACGCGGCCGAGCCCCAGCTCATGGGCGACGGCGTGGGCGAGCGTGGACTTGCCGGTGCCGGGGTTGCCCGTCACGAGGAGCGGTCTGCGCAGGTAGAGCGCGGCGTTGACGGCGTCGGTCTCGGCGGGCCGGGGATGGTGGTTCTGGACGAGCCGGCGGCGGACTCCGAGCCGCCGTTCGGAGCCGGGGTCGGTGTCGTCGGGACCGGTGGTGAAGTCGCGCCACGGGGGCGGAGGCGGCAACCGCCGTATCTCGTCGTGCGGATGGCCGGCACCACGGTAGATCCGCCAATCGTTCACGCTGGACTCCTCCTGGCTGTGGTGGGGTGGCCGGGCAGGTCGAACGTACCGCTCCGTGGGCGGAGCTGCCGATGCTCAAACCGGACCAATTCTCCCGGGGCCGGCCCGTGCGGAGCCTTGGCCGGCGCAGGCGCCGGGCGCGCGCGCCGCGCCCTCACGCGGGGTCCTCGCCGAGCATCGGCGGACCGTGGAGCGGCGGGTCGTGCGGGGGCCGGTCGGGCGGGTCGAAGAGGACGGCGAGGTTCTCGGCCCAGGCGTAGGCGGACCGGTCGCGCGGATCGGCCTCCTCGTCGCCGGCTCTGATCCGCAGGGTACGGACGGGGCGGTGCAGGCCCTCGGCCTTCCCGGCCTCCAGGAGCAGCCGCCCGGCCCGCTCGTGGAACTCGGCGCAGTCGGTGTGGTCGTGCGGTCCGGTCCGCCACAGGGCCAGGGGGTGGCCGGCGGCCAGCGCGGCGGCCATGGCCTTGAGGCCGTCGCCGCTGCCGACCCGTCCGCAGTAGACGGGCACCGCGCCGCCCTCGGCGTCGGAGAGCCGGGCGTAGGCCTCCCTCGGGGTCTCGCGCCGGATGTGCGCGGTGTGCGGGCTCAGGCCGGCACCGAGGACCTCGGCGCGCAGTGGAACGGCCCGGAGAGGTTCGTGTTCGGCGGCCCGCCAGCGCTTGAGCCACTCGTGCGAGGGGGGCCGGGCGCGGCGGCCGGCGTCACGGATGACCACGATCCGGCGCTGTCCGAGCGTCAGCGAGAACTCGTCGACGAGCTCGTCGTCGGAGGAGGGGCGCCAGCTGTCGATGGGCAGGTCGAACAGCTCGCGCGGCAACACCGCCTCGACGGCGGCCAGATGCTCGCCGCTGTCGCCGCGGCGCAGCGCGTCGGTGAGCGGTCCGCGCAGGGTCTCGGGCAGCCGTTCCCGCTCCACCCCCCGGTCGTCGCCGTGCAGCGGGCTGACGGTGCGCCCGTCGAAGAGCAGCTTCACCCGCCAGGGGAAGCGGGTGCCGTAGTGAGGGGTGTCGATCTCCACGAGGACGTCGGCGCGCGCCCCGGGTTCTCGTACGGTCGCGGTCGCGAGGGCGGCCGCGGGGGCAGGGACGGGGGCGACGGCGTCCGGGCGGCCGGAGGCGAGGAGTTGGGCGATCTCCTGCTGGATGGCGGGATGGGCCTCCACGGCCTCGTCCGTGATCCAGCGGACGAGGCTCTCGACGGCCGGGCTGTCCCCGTGCAGGTCGACGACGTGCCGGGCGACCCGTGCGGCGTACAGGAAGACGGCGTTGAGGCCGAGGTCCTGGATCGCCTCCCGGAGCGGGTCGCGCAGTTCGTGGAGGAGTCCGACGCCCTCCCGCCAGGTGCGCGGGTCGGCTTCGAGGACGGAGCGGAAGTCGTCGTGCAGGACGCGGCGCTTGACGTCGTCGACGAGGTTCATCACCTCGCCGGGCCCTGCGGGCGGGGGCAGTTCGGCGAGGCGCCCGTACAGGTGGATGCGGCGCCCGGGGCCGACGCCCTGGGTGGTGGGGGGCCGCAGCCGGATCTGCTCGCGGGTCCAGTCGGGGTCGCCGGAGAGCGAGCGGTACCGGCCGAGGTGGTGGCGGTCGTGGTCGCGCATGACCTCGTGGAGGATCTCGCCGCCGGGTGTGTCGTAGAGCCGGCGCAGTGCGGTGATGGGGACGGCTGCGCCCTCGTCCCTGCCCCGTCCTTTGTTGAGGCCGATGACGGCGCCCCTGTTGAGATCGACGACGGGTCCGCCGGAGCACCCTTCCACGGGCAGCGTCCAGCGGAGCAGGAGCGCCTGCCCGTCGACGGCGTGGGCCTCGCCGACGGCCTGGCGGACCCCGGCCCTGCCGGTCTGCCGGGACCAGCCGTGCAGGCTCACCGGGATGGGCCGGGTGATGACGGGCGGGCGTTCGCTGAGCCGTACGCAGGAGACGTCCTGGGCGCCGGGGACGCGGACGAGGGCGATGTCGGGGAAGTCCCAGCGGTCGAGCCGCTGCTCGGACCGCTCGGGGTGCGGTTCGGCGAGGACCACCTGCCCGGCGGCCGCCCCGCCCTGCCAGGCCACGCCGACGGCCCGCTCGTGTCTCCACACCGCGCTTCCCCCCTTGGCCACGACATGGGCGCAGGTCAGGACCCAGCCCGGGGCGATGAAGAAGCCGGAGCCCCAGTACCGCTCGCTGCGCCCGTCATACCCATCGGCGGGGTCGGAGATGCGCACCAGGGCGGAGCGCACGAGAGCGTCGAGGGCGCTCATACGGTGCCATCGGCCGCCGGGCGGTGACGCGGGCCGGTGTCGGGCGCGGCGCCGGACGTGGCCTGGGCGGGAACCGGCGGGGAAGCCTGCCCGGGGCCGGTGCCGGAGGCGGAACCTTCCGCCGAACCGGCCCCGGAGGCGGGTCCGGGGGTTGGGGCAGGTTCGGCGGTCGGGCCGGGTCCGGCGGTCGGGCCCGGTTCGGGGGTCGGGCCCGGTTCGGTCCAGGTCAGGGAGACGGACACCGAGGCCGTGCCGCCGCCGTCCGCGAGGACTCCGATCACCTTGCCCGCCTGGGCGGAGAGTTCGATGCCGAAGCTGACCGCGACCTCCACGGGCGCCTGCGGGTCGAGCCCGGCCCGCAGGGAGCCGACCACCCCGCGCACCACGTCCGTGAGCCCGCCGGCCATCGAGACGACCCGGTCGCCGATCCCGGTGTCCTGGAAACCGTCGCCCCGGTCGAGCTCCTCGGCTCCGCTGATCCGGGCCCAGACGGGCGTCCCGTCGTCCAGCCGTACACGAGCGATCCCATGCGTCACAGCGGCCCCCCGCTCCCCGGAACGATGATGCAGAAGGCTAGACCGTGGCGCTGACATGCGCGAGGGGCCGTCGGACACACGGCCTATCCTGATCGCATGTACTTCACTGACCGTGGCATCGAGGAACTGGAGAAGCGGCGCGGCGAGGAGGAAGTCTCCTTCGAGTGGCTCGCCGAGCAGCTGCGTACGTTCGTCGATCTCAACCCCGACTTCGAGGTGCCGGTGGAGCGCCTCGCGACCTGGCTGGCCCGTCTGGACGACGAGGACGAGGACGACGCGTAGGACCTGAGACCCGCGGGCCCCCGGCGGACGGGCCCGCGAGCGCTACGCCCCGCGCAGCCGGTCGTAGGCGAGACCGAGCGCCCCGTGCGTGACGAGGAGCGCCCCCGCCGCCGTCCAGCCGCCGCTGCGGCGGGTGATGCCCCAGGCGAGCAACGGCAGACCGGCGCCCAGTTGCGCCGCGCCGATCAGCCGGGCCCGGGGTCCGCGCAGGTACGGGCCGAGACGGCCGCCCTCCATCGCGTCCAGTTCCGCCCGCACGGCATCGCGCCAGCCGGACCATTCGAGCTGTTCGGCGCCCTGGGCGAGGGCGACCGAGCGGAGCCGGTCGGCGCTTTCGCCCGGGGTGAGCCCGGTCGGCAGCCGCAGGCCCACGCGCGCGAGGACGGCCACGAGGCCGAGGAGCCGGGTGTCGGCGTCGGCCTCTGCGTCGGGTTCGGTGAGCTGCCCCAGGGCCTGGAGGTCCAGAACGGGATCGAGCGCGAGCCGGGCCGCGAAGGTGCGCATGGCCTCGTCCTCGCCGACCGGGGTGCCGTCGGTGAGCCAGGTGTAGCCGACGGTGCGGCGGAATCCGGCGGCGAGGGTGAACCCGGCCCGGTCCGCGTCCCACCAGAGCGCGAGGACGGGCCAGGTGGCGGCGGAGACCGCCAGCGCGGTGGCCCAGCCGGTGACGACCCGGTCGACGGGTTCTCCGCCGTGCAGCCAGGGCTTCCCCTCGGGGACGAGCACGCTCCAGTCGGTCCCGGCCGGGGCGAGGAGCAGCTGTTCCCGCAGCAGTTGGGCCGGTGGACGCACCGCCGCTGGATCGGCACGGCAGAGCAGCAGCGCCCCGACGGGGCGCGGTCCGGTTCTCGCGTTCATGGCCCATACGCTAGGTCAATTTGTCCGCATACGTAGGCGAATGCCACCGCTTGAAGGGGGTTGACTTCCCCGCACCGCGATATATCGTGTTCAGGGAGAGACGCGATATGTTGCGTCACCGCGCCGCCGCGCCGTCGATACGGGAGGACAGCACCATGACAGAGTGGTCCGTCGCCGAGCCCAGGAAACTCACGCTGACCGATCCCGTGTCCCGGCTCCAGGTGCGCATCGTGAACGGCGCGGTGAACGTCGTGGGGACCGACGAGGCGACCGTGCGGCTGGAGGTCTCGGAGATCGAGGGCCCGCCGTTGATCGTGACCCAGGACGGCTCGACGCTGACCGTGACCTACGAGGACCTGCACTGGAAGGGCTTCCTCAAGTGGTTCGACCGCAAGGGCCACCACCGTAGGGCCGTCGTCTCCGTCGCCGTCCCGGCCGGCGTGGACGTCGAGGTGGGCGTGGTCGGCGCCGGCGCCGTGATCTCCGGCATCCGGGGCCGTACGGACATCAGGGGCGTCACGGGCGACACCACGCTCGTCGGTATCTCCGGCCCGGTCCGCGCCGAGAGCGTCTCCGGCAGCCTGGAGGCCCAGTCCGTCACGGGCGCCCTGCGGATCAACTCGGTGACCGGCGACGTGACGGTGATCGAGGGCGCCGGCGCCTCCGTCAAGGCGGAGACGGTCAGCGGGGACATGGTCATCGACCTCGACCCCAGCCACCGGGAGGGGCCGCCTGCGGACATCCGGCTGACCAGCGTCTCCGGCGAGGTCGCCATCCGCCTGCCGCACCCGGCGGACGCCCGGGTCGAGGCGAACACCACCAGCGGCGCCGTCTCCAACGCCTTCGACGACCTGCGGGTCGGCGGGCAGTGGGGCGCCAAGAGCATCACCGGCACGCTCGGGACGGGCCGGGGCACACTCAAGGCCACCACGCTCTCCGGTTCGATCGCGCTGTTGCGCCGCCCGGAACCGGCCGAGGACGAGCCTTTCGCGTCGTCCGCCCCCGACGCGCCCACCACCCCCGGAAAGGTGCTGTGACATGCCGCCCGTCTTCGCCCACGGCCGACTGCGCCTCTATCTGCTCAAGCTCCTCGACGAGGCCCCCCGGCACGGCTATGAGGTGATACGCCTCCTGGAGGAGCGCTTCGAGGGCCTGTACGCCCCCTCGGCGGGCACGGTCTATCCACGCCTGGCCAAGCTGGAGGCCGAGGGCCTGGTCACGCACGCCACCGAAGGCGGCCGCAAGGTCTACTCGATCACCGACGCCGGCCGCGCGGAGCTGGCCGGGCGCGGCGGTGAACTGGCCGATCTGGAGCGGGAGATCCGCGAGTCGGTCTCCGAGCTGGCCGCCGAGATCCGCGACGACGTACGCGGAGCGGCCGGCAAGCTGCGCAGCGAGATGCGCGCGGCGGCGAGCGAGACCCGGCGCAAGGACTCCCCGTTCGCCGACGCCAAGGAGGAGCTGCGCCGCGCCCAGCAGGAGTGGAAGGAGCAGACGCGCCAGGCCCGCGCCGAGGCCCAGTCGGCGCGCCGAGAGGCGAAGGAGTTCCAGCGGATCGCCCGGCAGATCCAGGAACAGGTCCAGGACCGGTTCGCGCGGGGCGACTGGCCTTCGGGCGTCTGGGAGGGCATCTCGGACCTCACCGCCCAGCTCGGCGGCCTGGTGACGGGGACGACGCACCCCAAGGCGGCGGCTCAGCAGCCGGAGACCGCCGAGGAGGCCGCGTCGGAGTGGGCGAAGGAGTACGAACCCACCGGCGACCCGGCCCGCGATCTGGACCGGCTCCTGGACCGCTTCCGCGACGACATCCGCGACGCGGCGCGCGACCACGGGGTGGACGCGGCCCAGCTGGCGGAGACCCGCCGCCATCTGTCGACGGCGGCGGCTCACATCACGGCCCTGCTGCACCCGCCGGGCCGGAACCACGACCGCTGATCCCCCGGACCGGTGTCGGGCCGGGGCTGCCACCCCGGCCGTACCACCCCCGGAGGACGGTCTTGGCTGACGGGGGCGACGGCTGCCGTCAGCCCCGGGTGGCGGTGACCGTCACCCGGGTGCCGGGCGCGGCGAGGATCCAGGCCCTGCCGGGCTCCACGCGCAGCACGACCGCCCTGCCGTCGGCCGCCACCTTCCACCGCCCCGGGGGCAGGGAGAGCTCCGTCTGCCGGGGGCCGCGCCGCGCGGAGTCGTACTCCAGCCGGTAGACCCCGCTCCCGGAGTCGTACGCGGAGGAGCGGACCGTGCCCGCGACCGCCTCCGCGTACGGCTCGGCCGTCAGCTCCTTGTTCGTACGGAAGGCTCCAGCGCCGTCCACCGCGCAGTACCCGCCGCCGTAGCACCACACATAGCCGGCCCATCCGGAGCCGTACCGGCCGAGGGAGGCCATCGCGTCCCGGTAGAAGCGGTTCATGTTCGGCAGGGCGTTGTTGAGCGGCCCCCACTCCCCCACCACCACCGGGACCCCGTACTCCTCGGGGTAGCGGGTGACGGCCTGCTCGTACGCCTCGATCCAGCCCGCGGCCGGGTCGTAGTCGGCGCCCGCCTCCATGGCCGTGTTGTAGAAGTGCGGGGCGTAGACGACCTTCGGGTCGTCGATCCTGCCGAGGCCGGTGGGGACGCCCTCGCCGACGATCGGGGTGGGCTCGACGAAGAGCCAGGTGTCGCGGTCCACCGTGCGGACGGCGTCCGCGAGCCGGTTGTACATCGGGGTCAGCTGCTCCCGCTCGATCCGCCGGGCGGCGGTGGGCAGGTCCTCGCCCTCCCGCAGCTCGCCCATCGGCTCGTTGATCAGGTCGTAGCCGAGGACGGCCGGATGGTCCGCGAAGCGATCGGCCAGGACCCGCCACATCTCCGCCTGGGCGCGCCGCAGGTCCTCGTCCTGGTAGAGATGGGTGAAGGCGCGCTGCACGGCGGGCTCGAAGTACTCGGCGAACCAGTCGTCCGGGTGCGGGGTGAAGGGCAGCCCGTCCGTCCGGGTGGCCCACTCCGGTACGCCGCGGTGACCGAACGCCGGGCCGAAGACGTCCTGGTGGGCGTCGATCAGCACCTGGACGTCGTGCTTCTGCGCCCAGCCGAGGACGCGTTCGATCTTCTCCAGGTACGCCTGGCTGTACCGGCCGGGCCGGGGCTCCAGGTCGTCCCAGAAGACGAGGAGCCGGGCGAAGTTGAAGCCCTTGGCCCGCATGTCGCGGAAGTGCCGTTCGGCGACCGCGGCCAGGGCGTTCTCGCCGCGGCCGGCCTTGTCCTCGACGTTCCAGCCCCGCAGCGTCAGGGTCCGGCCGTGCGCGTCGGTGAGGGCGGGTGTCCGGCCGGCGGGTGTCGGACCGGCGTCATCGCCGTGACTCCCGGCGTGGGCGGCGGGCGGGGCGAGCAGGGCGGCGAGGGCGGCCGCGACGACGGCGGCTGCGGCGAGGGGCGTACGTAACACGGGAAACCTCCGGCACGACGGTGTGTTCGCGGTGCCGGAGATCCCATCAGTAGACCTGACGGTCCATCAAGACGTCGTCAGCACGATCTTTCCGAAGAGTTCGCCCGAGGCCATCTTCTCGAAGCCCTCGCGGGCCCGGTCCAGCGGCAGTACGTCGTCGATCACCGGCCGCACGCCGGTGGCCGCGCAGAACGACAGCAGGTCCTCCAGCTCGTCCTTGGAACCCATCGTCGAGCCGACGACCTTGAGCTCCAGGAAGAAGATCCGGGTCAGCTCGGCGTTCGAGGGCCGGTCGCCGCTGGTGGCGCCCGAGATGACGAGGGTGCCGCCCGGCCTGAGCGACTTGACCGAGTGCGACCAGGTGGCCGCGCCGACGGTCTCGATGACCGCGTCCACGCGCGCCGGGAGCCGCGCGCCCGGCTCGTACGCCTCCACGGCACCGAGCTCGACGGCCCGCTTCCGCTTGGCCTCGTCACGGCTGGTGGCGAAGACGCGCAGCCCGGCGGCCTTGCCGAGCGCGATCGCCGCGGTGGCGACGCCGCCGCCGGCGCCCTGCACCAGGACCGAGTCGCCCGGCCGCACCCCGGCGTTGGTGAAGAGCATGCGGTACGCGGTGAGCCAGGCGGTCGGGAGGCAGGCGGCCTCCTCGAACGAGAGCTCCTTGGGCTTGGGCAGCACGTTCCACGAGGGAACGGTGACCCGCTCGGCGAAGGTCCCCTGGTAGCGCTCGGTCAGGATGGAGCGGGGCTCGTCGGGGCCGACCCCGTGGCCGGTCTGGCCGATGACGGAGTGCAGGACCACTTCGTTGCCGTGTTCGTCGATGCCCGCCGCGTCGCAGCCGAGGATCATCGGCAGCTTCTCCTCGGGCAGCCCCACCCCGCGCAGCGACCAGAGGTCGTGGTGGTTGAGCGAAGCGGCTTTGACGGTCACGGTGGTCCAGCCGGCACGGGCCTCGGGCTCGGGACGTTCGCCGAGCTCAAGTCCGGTCAGGGGCTGATCGCGGTCGATTCGGGCGGCGTAGGCAGCGAACATGACCTTGAGCGTAGGTCCGAGGGGCCGATGGCGGAACCACACGGCCCTGTGACGCACTTCTCTCGTGGCAACCCGCACCGGACCCGCCCGCCCGACCCCGGGCCGCCCGACACTCGACGGCCGCCAGCGCCTCGGGCGACAGCGACGGGACGGCGGTCTGGCCGGTGACCTCGGAGTCGTACGCCTCCAGACCC
>NZ_JBSFTU010000047.1:0-47676 GCF_053591435.1 Streptomyces sp. NPDC003027 | reverse complement strand
GGGGGGTGGGGGGGGGGGGCGGCGGCCACGCGCGCGTGCCCGCTCCCACGATCCCCCTCCAGGAACTGTCTCTCCATCACGGCCCCTCCCTTCACCCGTTCAGGCAGGCGCTCGGAGTGATACGGGGGAGCGCTCGGGGGCGCGTTCGTCCCGTGTGGTTCTCGGGGTGATCACCACCGACCTAACGTCGACACCATGGCACGCGGTGACCTGGCGACGCTCGTACGGATCTGTGATCCGGCGGGCCGTCCGCGCGGGACCGGATTCGTCGCCGACGACCGGGGGACCGTCGTCACCAGCCACGAGGCAGTCGACGGCCTCGTCCGCCTCCTCCTGACCGCCCCCGGCGACCGCACCTGCCTCGCGGAGACCGACGCCATCACCCCCCTGCCCGAGTCCGGGCTCGCACTCGTGCGCACGGACGGACTCGGGGTCCGCCCGCTCCCGATCGCGGCACGCCGGGAGATCGAGGCGGGCGCGTACGTACGGATCGCCGCGCACGGCTGGCGAGAGGCACGGGTCCTCGCCGCCGCGTCCGTCACCTACACCGCACTCGACCGCTTCCACGTCCTCGACAACGCCCTGGAGCTGGCCATCGGCACCGAGGGCGCCGAGGCGCTGCGCCTCGGGGGGCAGGCGGCCGGCGGACCCGTCCTCGACCCCGACACCGGAGCCGTGCTCGCCGTCCTCGGCACCGCCCTGCACGGTGAGCGCCGGGCAGCCGGATACGCGCTGCCGCTCGGCCCGGCGGGGCCGCTGGCCGCGCTGCTGCGGCGCAACGCCGCCACCGTCCCCTGCTACGGCCAGGACCTCAACCTCGCCGGCGTCCTGGAACTCACCGCCACCTCCACCGGCTCGGCGGGCGCGCCCGGCGAGCGGGCCCACCCGGTCGAACGGGCGGATCTCGTCCGCGAGTTCGCCGCCTTCGCCGCCGGTGACGCCCTGGTCCTCGCGCTCGTCGGCCTCCCCGGCACCGGACGGACCACGGCACTCGCCGCCCACTGCGCCCGCCGCGCCCGGGGCACGGAACCGGCCCCCACCGTCTGGCTGCGCGGCGCCGACCTGCACGCCGACGACGCCTCCGTCGCCGACGCCGTCGGTCGCGCCCTGCGTCAGGCCGGGCGGATCGTCGCCACGTCCGGAGTCCGCGGCGACGTCACCACCGCCACCCCGGACCGGGCCGCGGCCCTGGCCCGCGAGGCGGGCCGCCCGCTCCTGGTGATCCTCGACGGCCCGGAGGAGATGCCCCCGGCCCTCGCCCACCGCCTGGCCGAATGGACCACCGGCACCCAGCACTGGCTCCGCGCCCACGGTGTCCGCCTGATGCTCGGCTGCCGCCCGGAGCACTGGGAGCAGGCGGGCCGGCTCTACTCGACGGACGCCTCGCACCGCCCCTCACCCGTGATGATCGGTGAGCTGAGCGAGGACGAGGCACGGGTGGCACGCGAGCGGTACGGGCTGGGGGAGGGGGACCTGGCCGCCGCCGACGCCCGGCACCCGCTGGCGCTGCGGCTGCTCGCCGAGGTCCGGGAGGCGCTGCCCGGAGCGGTGCCGGGGCGGCCCGGACGGGAGGAGATCTTCTCGGCCCACCTGGATCTGATGTGTCTGCGGATCGCCGTACGGATCGCCGCCGGGTCCCGCCCCCTCGTCCGGGGCACCGCCGTGCGCCGCCTCGCGGCACGGGTCGGCGGCCAGGTCCACGAGGCCGCCCGCCGGTGCCTGGGCCCGGGCCAGGGTGAACTGGACCGGGAGTCCTTCGAGGAGCTCTTCCCGTGGCGGACGGGCTGGGCCTCCGCCGTCCTGACCGAGGGGCTCCTCGTCCCGGCGGGCTCCGGCTACCGCTTCGGCCACGAGGAGCTCGCGGACTGGATCCAGGGCGCCCACCTCGACATCGACGGAGCCCTGCACACCCTGGTCCACCGCTGGCACGAGGACGCCCCGGCCCCGCTCCCCTCCCGGCCCGCCGCCTCCGGCGCCGCGGCCACGCCCGGCGGGCACGGCTCCGCCCGGGAGGCGCGGAGCGCGCCGCCCCGTGTGCCGCTGCCGCCCGGCGGGCCGCCCGAGCCAGGGGGCGGATCCGCCGTGGAGGCGCCGTGCGCGCCGTCCGGCACGCACGGCTCGGCCCTGGAGGTGGAGGCGCTGAACCCGCCGCCCGGCACGCACGGCTCGGCCCTGGAGGCGCCGAGCGCGCTCCCCGTACCGCGCCACCGTGTCGGCCCGGTGCTCCAGGCCCTGCTCCTCCTGGACCGGGACCAGGGCCCCGGCGCGCTCGCGCCCCGGCTGGACGGGCTGGTCGACGCCCTCGCCCGGCTCTCCGACGCAGGCCTGGACGCCACGGACGGCGCCTGGTGGGGAAGCCGCCTGCTCGCCGACTGCCTCCTCGGCGTCCCGGACCCGAGGCCGTACCTGCCCGTCCTGCGTCACCTCGCCGACCGCATCGGCGCGATCCCGCCCCCGCCGGCCGCCCCCACCGTCCCGCAGCAGGCGGACCGACGGTCCCAGCGGCCGGGCGGGCGGATCGAACCAGCGGCCGGGCCCGACACCGCGGTCCCCGGGCTCGTCCCCGCAGCGGCCGGGACCGGTTGGCCCGGCGTCGCGGGGCCCGCGGCCCGGGCCGCCCACGACCCCCGGCGCGCCCCGGGCGGTGCTTCCTCCCCGGCGGACGGGCCTTCGTCCGCCCGCGACGGAGCGGGTGCCTTCGGGATCTTCGGGCCGGCGTTCTGGGACGCCCTGCGCATCGGGGAGGACGAGAGGATGGATCTGTGGCGACGGCTCGTGACCGCCGACGGCCTGCCCGGTGAGGCGGGGCGGCCGCGCTACCTCGACTCCGTCGCCGCACGGCTGGCCGCCGAGCCCCGCAGCGTACAGCCGTTGCTGTGCCGGTGGTTCGGCGACGGGCGGCCGCTGCCCGCCGCCCCGTACGCGACCGTCGGCACCGCCGCCCAGGCGCTGCTCCACACCCACCGGAAGCAGGCTGTCGACGACCTGTGCGAGGCGCTCGCCGCCACCGCCCACCCCCTCGCCGACGGCCTGCTGGCCGCGCTCGCCGAGGACGAGCCGTCCGCCGTGTGCCGGGCCGTCGACCGGTGGGCGCACGACGACGGCCGCCCGGAGCGACGCGCGGCGGCAGCGGCCTACGGCAGCCTGGTCGCCGAGCACGTCAGGACCGGCGCCGACCGCGAGCTCCTGCGCTACGCCGCCCTCGCCCTGCTCGCCCGTCCCGGCGACGCGGACCTGCACGGCCCCGCCCTCGGCCTCCTGGTCCGCGACCCGCACACCCGCACCCGCCATCTGCCGCGTGCCCTCGCCGAGCCCCGGGTGCCCGCGAGCGCCCTGGCCGCCGCGCTCGCCACCCACCCCGAGCCGGTGTTCGCCGCCTTCCGGAGCCGTCTCGACGGACCCGGCGCCGCGGCCGCCGACGTCCTGCGCGCCCTCGCCGAGATCACCGCTCCCGCCCTCGCCCGCCGCGCCGCCGACCTCGTCCGCGAGTACGTCGACCGCCACCCGGAGGGCGCACCGCACGCCGCCGCCTACGTGGACCGCCGCCTCGAACACGGCCCGGCCGCCAGGGCCGTCCTCTTCCCCCTGGTCACCGGCCTCCTCCGGGTCCATTCCGCCGCCGTCCGCAGCGCCTTCGCCCCCGTCCTCGCGGCCCCCGGCACCGGCGCCTCCCGCCTCCTGCGGACCGAGCTCCTCGACGTACTCCTCACGTACGAGACACACGAGGCGTACGACACGGACGAACCGGACGCGTCGCGCGACCCGGCCGTCCTCGACGCGCTGCTGCGCGCCGCCGCCCTCGGCTGCGAGCGGCGCAGCGAGGTCCGCACCCGCGATCTCGTCCACCGCACCGGTCTCCTCCTCGTCCGTACCCCCGAGGGCGCCGCCCACTTCGACCGCCGGCTCGTCGAGCTCGCCCGTGAAGTCCCCGCCTTCGCCGCGCGACTGGCCGGCTGGCTGCGCGCGGACCCCCCTGAATGGGCCGGCCTCGTCGGGTCGAGCACCCGCCGTACCGTCGAGAGCCTCGGCAGTCCCATGCCGATGCGAACCGACGGCCGGGAGCATGGCAGTCTTAGACCTGCGTAATCGGCGAACAGGCGGACGAGGAGCGGTCACAGTGCAACGCTGGCGTGGCTTGGAGGACATCCCCCAGGACTGGGGGCGCAGCGTCGTCACCATCGGCTCCTACGACGGCGTGCACCGCGGGCACCAGCTGATCATCGGACGGGCGGTGGAGCGGGCGCGCGAGCTCGGTATCCCCTCGGTCGTCGTCACCTTCGACCCGCACCCCTCCGAGGTCGTGCGGCCCGGCAGCCACCCGCCGCTGCTCGCCCCGCACCACCGGCGCGCCGAGCTGATGGCGGAGCTGGGGGTGGACGCGGTGCTCATCCTGCCGTTCACGGCCGAGTTCTCGAAGCTCTCCCCGGCGGACTTCATCGTGAAGGTCCTCGTGGACAAGCTGCACGCCAAGGCCGTCATCGAGGGCCCGAACTTCCGCTTCGGCCACCGGGCCGCCGGCGACGTCGCCTTCCTGGCCGAACTGGGCGCCACCTACGACTACGAGGTCGAAGTGGTCGACCTCTATGTGAGCGGTACGGCGGGCGGCGGCGAGCCGTTCTCCTCGACCCTCACCCGCCGTCTGGTCGCCGAGGGCGACGTGGAGGGCGCCGCCGAGATCCTCGGCCGCCCGCACCGCGTCGAGGGCATCGTCGTGCGCGGCGCCCAGCGCGGCCGGCAGCTCGGCTTCCCCACCGCCAACGTCGAGACGCTGCCGCACACCGCGATCCCCGCCGACGGCGTGTACGCCGGCTGGCTGACGGCCGCCGGGGAGCGCATGCCGGCCGCGATCTCCGTCGGCACCAACCCGCAGTTCGACGGCACGGAGCGGACCGTCGAGGCGTACGCCATCGACCGCGAGGGCCTCGAGCTGTACGGCCTGCACGTGGCCGTGGACTTCCTCGCGTACGTCCGCGGCATGCTCAAGTTCGCCACGCTCGACGATCTGCTGGAAGCGATGGCCGGGGACGTGAAGCGGTGCCGCGAGCTGACCGAGGCGTACGACCAGGGGCACCGCGCCTGAGCACGGTGCCCCTGTCAGGGAAGCGGCCCCGGCCGGTTTCCGTCCGGCCCGGCTTCCGGCGTCACCAGGTGACGATCAGCTCCTTCGGGCCGCGGATCAGGCCCTTGGACTGGAAGACGGTCTCCTCCGGCGCCCCCGCGAGCCGCAGCTCCGGGTAGCGCCTCAGCAGCGTGGAGAGCATCACCTCCGACTCCATCCGGGTCAGCATCGCCCCCATGCAGTGGTGGGGCCCGTGCCCGAAGGAGACGTGCCCGGTGCCCGTACGGTCGAAGTCGACGTCGTGCGGGTTCTTGAAGACCATCGGGTCCCGGTTGGCGGCGAGGTAGGACGCGTACACCGCCTCACCCGCTCGGATCAGCACCCCGCCGATCTCCACGTCCTCGGTGGCGATCCGCGGCAGCCCGACGCCGTTGCGGTGCGGGATCCAGCGCAGCAGCTCGTCCACCGCCTGGGGCAGCAGCTCCGGCTCGGCCCGCAGCCGCGCCATCAGGTCCGGACGGGTGAGCAGCACGTACACCATGTTGGCGCTGTTGTTCCGGACCGCGTGCGCGCCGCTGATCAGGATCGCCATGGCCAGCGAGACGGCCTCGTCCATGCTGATCCGGCCCTCCTCCAGCGACTCCGCGAGCACCCCGGCCAGATCCTCGCGCGGCTCCGCGCGCCGCTGGTCGAGCAGCTTGCTGATGTAGCCGTGGATCTGCGCCTTGGCCGCCCTGCTGCTCTCCGGGCCGGGCCCCGAGGACAGGATCAGGTCCGGCCAGGAAGCCAGCTCCGCGCGGTCCTCGTCGGGGATGCCGAGGAGATCGCAGACCACGGCCATCGGCAGGGGTCCGTGCAGATGCCTCATCAGATCGGCGGGGCGGCCCGACTCCTCCATCGCGTCGAGCAGCCGGTCGGTGGTCGCCTGCGCCAACGGACGCAGCCGTTTGGTGCTCTGGCCGGTGAACGCCTTGGTCACGGCCTTGCGCAGTTGGGTGTGGTACGGCGGATCGGCGTAGTTCAGCGCCGCTTTCGAGGCCACCATGTGGCCGGTCATCCCGGTCACCATGCGGTCGAGCAGGGCCGTCCGGCTGAACCGCGGATCGGACGTCACCGCGCGGACGTCGTCGTACCGCGTGACCAGCCACGCCTCGTTCTCGGCGGCGAAGGGCAGCCGGATGCGGGCCACCGGCTCCTTGTCGAGCAGTTCGGTCAGCAGGGGGTCGAAGTCCAGCGCGGGCAGGTCGTCGACCGCCCAGGTGTGTGCCGGCCGTGACGCGGCCGTCGGTTCGGAGCTCATGGTGAGGCTGTTCCCGGGCGGGGGAGGCCGCGACACGGTGGGCGGCCACAGCCCCCTGAACGGAGCACGGCCGGGACCGGCCGCCGAGGGGCCCCGGGTGACTCTCCGTGCGTATTTCATGACGCTCGCGGTTGCGAGGTCGCCGCCGCCGGGTGAGTGTGGCGGCAGTTCACGGCGTACCTGATCGAAGGAGCGAGTGTCGTGGTGACTCTGTGCAAACCCGCGGTGGCCGTACCCGAGTACGTGATCACAAGGGAGGAGACGCTCGCTCTCGCCCGTTCGCGCCATGCCGATCACCCCCAACTGCCGCTGGCCCTGCGGCTGATCGAGAACACCGGTGTGACTCAGCGGCACATCGTCCAGCCCATCGAGGAGACGCTGAAACATCCCGGTTTCGAGGAGCGCAACACGCTGTACGAGGCGGAGGCGAAGGCCCGCGTGCCGAAGGTCGTCGAGGAGGCCCTGCGCAACGCCGGGCTGCGCCCCGCCGACATCGACATGATCGTCTTCGTGTCGTGCACGGGCTTCATGATGCCCTCGCTGACCGCCTGGCTGATCAACACGATGGGCTTCCCCAGCCACACCCGACAGCTGCCCATCGCCCAGCTGGGCTGTGCGGCGGGCGGCGCCGCCATCAACCGGGCGCACGACTTCTGTGTCGCCTACCCGGACGCCAACGTCCTCATCGTCGCCTGCGAGTTCTGCTCGCTGTGCTACCAGCCGACCGACCTCGGTGTGGGCTCGCTGCTCTCCAACGGACTGTTCGGCGACGCCGTCGCGTCGGCGGTCGTCCGGGGCAGGGGCGGCACCGGGATCGCCCTCGAACGGAACAACTCCCACCTGGTCCCCGACACCGAGGACTGGATCGCGTACAGCGTCCGGGCCACCGGGTTCCACTTCCTGCTCGACAAGCGGGTGCCGACCACCATGGAGCCGCTGGCACCCGCGCTCCGCGAGATCGCCGACGCGCACGGCTGGGACGCCGGCGACCTGGACTTCTACATCATCCACGCCGGCGGCCCCCGGATCCTGGACGACCTGAGCCACTTCCTCGAAGTCCCGCCCGAGGACTTCCGGTTCAGCCGGGCCACCCTCACGGAGTACGGGAACATCGCCAGCGCCGTCGTCCTGGACGCGGTACGCCGGCTCTTCGAGGAGGGCGGCCTGTCCGAGGGCGCCCGCGGCATCGTGGCCGGCTTCGGCCCCGGCATCACCGCGGAGATGTGCCTCGGCAGATGGACCACGGCCGACGTGCCGTCCCTGGAGCCCGACCTCAACACCCGCCGGATCGTCGGCTGCCCGCCCGCGGCGCACCCCGCGCGCACCACGACCACCTGACCGCTCGACCGCTCGTCCCCCTGGCATCTCTCGCCATTTCGCAAAGGAGACCCGCAATGTCCGTCACCACCCCGCCATCCCTGCGCAAGGCCGTACGCGGCCCGGCCGCGCTGACCGCGCTGCTCGCCGGCGTCGCCGTCGTCACCGTGGCCGGAGCGCCCGCCCAGGCGTCCGGCGCGCACAAGGCCCGCGTCCCCATGCACCAGTGCTGGGTCAACGACGTGCCCGCGCCGCCCGGGAACCAGGTCAACGGCACCCCGCACGACGACCACATCTTCTGCGACAGCGACCTGGAAGGAGTCACGGTCTCGGGCGGTGGCGGCAACGACATGATCGAGGTCAGGGGTCTGCTCATCGACTCCGCCCTGATGGGCGGCGAGGGCGACGACGTGATCCGCGCCAAGCACCTGGTGCCGCAGACCACGTTCAGCATGGTCCGGGGCAACCGCGGCAACGACATCATCAAGGTGGCCACCGTGCGCGGCGACGGCGCGAAGCTCGGCGCGGTCGTCCACGGCGACGACGGTGACGACAAGATCACCACCGGTTCGGTCTCCGGTGCACCCGGACAGTTCAACCGCGGCGGCGGCATCGTGACCGGCAACGACGGTGCCGACACCATCAAGACGGGCGTCATCGACTTCTCCGGCCGTGTCCTCGGCGGCAGCGAGAACGACACCATCGAGGCCGCCGCCCTGGGCCCGGAGTCCGGTGGGCTGATCCAGGCCGGACCCGGCAACGACAGGATCAGCGGACCGGGCGGTGCCATCCTGACCGTCGGAGAGCACTGGGGGTCGGTGGACGCCGGCGTCGGCAAGGACACCTGCCTCGTGAAGTCGGTCTCCACGCGGACGTCCATCAGCTCCTGCGAGCAGCTGCCCCAGGGAGAGGGAGCGTCGAAGCCCAGCGGTCCCGAGGCCGACTGACCCGACGCTCACCCGACGGGCTCAGCCTCCCGTCGCCCCGCGGCTCGCCACCCAGTGGCACGCCGCACCCCGCGCCCCGCTGCCGCCGCCGAGCACCGGCAGGTCCTCGGCCCGGCAGCGGTCCGCGACCGCGGCCGCCTCGCCCGAGGCGAGGACCTGGCAGCGGGCGTGGAAGCGGCACCCGGAGGGGATCCGGGACGGGTCCGGGGGCTCGCCGGTCAGCACCACCGGCTCGCCCCCGGACTCCGGAAGCACCGACAGCAGGGCCCGTGTGTACGGGTGCCGGGGCGACGTCAGTACGGACTCCACGGAGCCCGTCTCCACGATCCGCCCCAGATACATCACCGCCACCCGGTCCGCGATGTTCCACGCGAGACCCAGGTCATGGGTCACGACCAGCGCCGAGAGGCCCAGCTCGTCCCGCAGACGCAGCAGCAGCGCCAGGATCTCACCGCGCACCGAGGCGTCCAGCGAGGCCACCGGCTCGTCGGCGACGATCAGTTCCGGTTCGAGGATCAGGGCGCCCGCGATGACGACCCGCTGACGCTGGCCGCCGGACAGCTCGTGCGGATAGCGCAGGAAGAAGCGCTCCGGCGGTCGCAGCCCGGCCCGCGCGAGGGCCGCGGCGACGGCGGCCCGCTCGTCCCCGGCGTACCCGTGGATCCGCAGCCCCTCCGCCACCGCGTCGTACACCGTGTGCCGCGGATTCAGCGAGCCGCTCGGGTCCTGCAGGACCAGCTGGACCCGCTTCCGGTACGCCTTCAGGGCGCGGGGGGTGTACGCCAGCGGCTCACCGGCGAAGGCCACCGTCCCGGACGTGGGCGGCACCAGACCGAGCAGCGAGCGGGCCAGCGTCGTCTTGCCGCACCCCGACTCGCCGACCAGAGCGACGATCTCGCCCGCGCCGATGTCCAGATCCACCCCGTCCACGGCCCGCGCCGCAGGAGCCCCGCGCCGCCCGGGGAAGGCGACGCGCAGCCCGGACGCCGCAAGGAGCGGCCGCGCCGGCGCCCCATCCGGGGCCGCCACGGCGTCCGGCGACGCCGTGCCCGACGTCGCCGCGTGCGGATCCAGTGGTTTCATGAGCCGCTCCCGACATGTACGCAGGCCGCCCGGCGCTCCGCGCCCGCCTCCCGCAGTTCCTGGTCCAGCTCGCCGCACACCTCCACCGCCACCGGGCAGCGCGGATGGAAGGCGCACCCGCCCGGCAGGTCCGCCGGGTCCGGCGGGTCGCCCGGCAGCCCGCGCGGCGCCCGCCGCGACGCCGGGTCGCCGATCCTCGGGAACGCCGAGGACAGCGCCCGCCCGTACGGGTGCTCGGCGGCGTCGTACACCGCCCGCGCCGGCCCCTCCTCCACCACCCGCCCGGCGTACATCACCGCGAGCCGGTCGCAGGTGTCGGCGAGGACGGCCAGGTCGTGGCTGATCATCAGCAGGCTGATGTCCTCGTCGGCGACCAGCCGCTCGATCAGCCGCAGGATCTGCGCCTGGATCATCACGTCCAGCGCGGTCGTCGGCTCGTCCGCCACGATCAGTCGAGGACCGCAGGCCAGCGCCATCGCGATCATCACCCGCTGGCGCTGCCCGCCGGACAGCTCGTGCGGATAGGCGACCGCCCGCGCCGCCGGCAGCCCCACGTGCTCCAGGAGCTCACCCGTCCGCTTCCGCGCCGCCGCGGGCGTCGCCCGCCCGTGCACGAGCAGCGGTTCGGCGATCTGGTCGCCGATCCGGTGCACCGCGTTCAGCGAGTGCATCGCGCCCTGGAAGACGATCGACGCCCCCGCCCAGCGCACGGCCCGCAGCCGCCCCCACTTCATGGTCAGGACGTCCTCGCCGTCGAGCAGGATCTCGCCGGTCAGACGGGCCGAGGGCGGCAGGAGCCGCAGCAGCGCCAGCGCCATCGTCGACTTCCCGCACCCCGACTCGCCCGCCACCCCGAGCTTCTGTCCGGCGCCCAGCGTGAGGTCGACCCCCCGGACGGCGGGGACGGCGACCGCCCCCGACCCGTAGGTCACCGACAGGTCGCGGATCTCCAGGAGGCTCAACGCCCCACCCCCAGCTTCGGGTTGAGCACGGACTCGATCGCCCGGCCGCACAGCGTGAAGGCGAGCGCGACCAGCGCGATCGCGATCCCGGGCGGGGCGAGGTACCACCAGTGGCCCGAGGAGACCGCGCCCGCCTCCCGTGCGTCCTGGAGCATGCTGCCCCACGACACCACCGTCGGATCGCCAAGGCCGAGGAAGGCCAGCGTCGCCTCGGTGAGGATCGCGGTGGAGATGCCGAGCGTGGTCTGCGCGAGCACCAGCGGCATCACGTTGGGCAGCACGTGCCGGCTCATGATGTGCCCGTGCCCGCCGCCCAGCGCGGTGGCCCGCTCGATGTACGGGCGGGACTCCACCGCGATCGTCTGCGCGCGCACCAGCCGGGCCGTCGTCGGCCAGCTGGTGACACCGATCGCCAGGATCACCGTCCAGATCGAGCGGGACATCACCGTCGCCAGCACGATCGCCAGGACCAGCGCCGGCATCACCAGGAACCAGTCGGTGATCCGCATGACGACGGTCGCGAACCAGCCGCCGTAGTGGCCCGCGACGATACCGACGAGCGTCCCGATGGCGACCGAGAGCGCCGCCGCGAGCAGCCCGACGAGCAGCGAGATCCGCGCGCCCCAGATCAGCAGCCCGAGCAGCGAGCGGCCGAACTGGTCGGTGCCCAGGAGGAACGCGGCGCTCGGCGACTCCATGGCCGTACCGGGCGCGTTGGTCACCGACCGCACGTCGTCGCCGACGGTCAGCGGAGCGGTCAGCGCGATCAGCGCGATCAGGGCCAGACCCGCCAGGCCGTAGAGCCCGGCGCGGTGACCGCGGTACTGCCGCCAGAAGCGGGCCACGGCGTTCCTCCGCCGCGCCCAGGTCAGAGAGGTCGCCGTCGGCGAGGTCGTCATCGGCCCACCCGGGGATCGAGCAGCGGATAGAGCAGGTCGGCGATCAGGTTCATCACGATCATCGCTCCGGCGAACACCACGAACAGGCCCTGTACGAGCGGCAGATCCGGCACGCTGAGCGCCTGGTAGAACAGCCCGCCCAGCCCCGGCCAGGAGAACACCGTCTCGACCAGGATCGAACCGGCCGCCACATGCCCGAGGTTGATGAAGACCATGGTGACCGTCGGCAGGAGGGCGTTGGGCACGGCGTGCCGACGGCGTACGAGGTCGTCGCAGAGCCCCTTCGCCCGCGCGGTCGTCAGATAGTCGCCGCCCATCTCGTCGAGCAGCGAGGAGCGCATGACCAGCAGGGTCTGGGCGTATCCGACGGCCACCAGGGTCAGGACCGGCAGCACCATGTGGTGGGCGACGTCGAGGACGTACGCGAAGCCGGTCCCGCCCGCGCCCGACTCCATGCCGCCGGTCGGGAAGAGCCCGGGGACCGGGCCGATGCCGACCGAGAACACGATGATCAGCAGCAGTCCGAGCCAGAACGACGGGACGGACCACAGCGTCAGGGCGATGCCGGTGTTCAGCCGGTCGCCGAGCCCGCCGTGGTGCCAGGCGGAGCGGGTGCCGAGCCAGAGCCCGAGCGCCGAGTAGACCAGCACCGCGACACCGGTCAGCAGCAGGGTCGCGGGCAGCTTCTGCGCGATCAGCTCGCCGACCGGGGCGTGGAACTGGTACGAGGTGCCGAGGTCGCCGCTCAGCGCCTTGCCGCAGTAGTCCGTGAACTGCTGCCACAGCGGCAGGTCGAGACCGAACTGCCTGCGCAGCGTCGCGAGTTGCTCGGCCGAGGTCGGCACGCCGTGCGTCATCGCCTTGACCGGGTCGCCGGGGATGATCCGGAACAGGAAGAAGCTGGTGACGAGCACGGCGAACAGCGAGACGGCCGCGCCGCCCAGCTTGCCCGCCGCGTGGCGGAGGTAGCCGAGGGCCGGTCCAGTGCGGGAGGCGCCGTCCGTGGCGCGGACCTGGTCGGTCCGCACCACGTCGGCGGGGGTGCCTGCCGTCGTCACGCCACTACTCGCGGTCGTCGGCGGTGGAGCGGCGGCGCACGGCGACCCAGACGCCGACCGCGGCGAGCACGAGGAGGGCCGGGCCGATCACCAGCCAGACACCGGTCGACGAACCGGACTCCCCGCCGTCGGCGGAGGCCGCGGGCACGGCCGACCACCAGCTCCAGTAGCCGTCCTGACCGTAGAGGTTGCCGGCGGCCTCCGGCATGGTGGTGATCGACTCGATGTGGTCCGTTCGGTACGCCTCGAGGGCGTTCGGGTACGCCATGACGTTCATGTACCCGGTGTCGTACAGCCGTGACTGCATCCGCTTGACCAGATCCGCCCGCTTGGCCCCGTCGTACTCCGCCGACTGCTGCGCGTACAGCGCGTCGAACTCGCGGTCGCAGATGAAGTTGTCCGTGGCGCCGGTGTCCTTCGGCGTCGCGGGTAGGGTGCCGCAGGTGTGGATCGACAGGACGTAGTCGGGGTCCGGGTTGACCGACCAGCCGTCGAAGGCGAGGTCGTAGTCGCCCTTGGTCCACGGGTCGCCGACGTTGTCGAGGCACTCGACCTTCAGCCCGATGCCGAGCGCGCCCCACCACTCCTGGAGGTACTTGCCCACCGCCTTGTCGTTCGGATCGGTGGCGTGGCACAGGATCCGGAAGTCCAGCGGCCTGCCGTCCCTGCCGACGCGCTTGCCCTCACCGTTCTTCCGGTATCCGGCCTTGTCGAGGATCCGCCCGGCCGCCGCCGGGTCGTAACCGAGCCTCTGCCCGGCGCCCGGCTTCCAGAAGTACTGGCCGAAGCGCGGCGGGATGTAGCCCTCGCCCTCCACGGCGTGGCCCTGGAAGACCTTGTCGACGATCGTGGTCCGGTCCACGGCCAGGAACAGCGCCTTGCGGACGGCCGGGTCGAGCAGCGCCTTGTGGCCGTTGCCGAAGGTCTTGCCGTCCTTGGACCGCGCGCCCGGATTGGTGGCCAGCGCGAAGAAGCGGCGGCCGGGGGCGTCGTTGACCTTGATGTTCTCCGCCGACTTCAGCGACGCCGCCTGAGCGGGCGTCAGATTCGGTACGAAGGACACCTCACCCTTCCGCAGCGCGGCGACGGCCGCGTCCCCGTCCTTGTAGTACTTGAAGACCAGTTCGTCGAACTTGGGCGCGCCGCGCCAGAAGGTCTTGTTCGGCTTCAGCTTGATGTACTGGTCGACCTTGAAGTCCGTGATCACGAACGGGCCGTTGCCGACGATCGGGAACGTCTTGTCGTTGTTGAACTTCGAGAAGTCGCCGACCTTCTCCCAGACGTGCTTGGGCACGATCGGCACGTCCAGCGCCGTCATCGTCGCCTGCGGCTTCTTCAGCTCGATGACGAGCGTCCGCGGATCGGGCGCGGTGACCTTCTTGAAGTTGGCGGTGAAGCTGCCGTTCGCGGTGGCGGCGTTCTCGTCCGTCATCATCTTGTTGAAGGTCCAGGCGGCGTCCTCGGCGGTGGCCTGCCTGCCGTCGGACCACTTCGAGTCCTCGCGGATCGTGTACGTCCACGTGAGCTTGTCCGGCGAGGTCTTCCACTCGGTCGCGAGGCCCGGGATGGGCTTGGCGTCCTTGGCGTCGTAGTTCGTCAGGTACTCGTAGGCCAGCCGGTGGATGCTGGTGGAGACGAGCTTCTGGGCGAGGAAGGGGCTCAGCGAGTCGACGCTCTGCGAGACGGCGACGGTGAGCGTGGTGCCGCCGCCCTTCGCGTCGTCCTTCGCGGGTGCGGCTGCCTGGGCGGCCTGCGGGACGGCCACCACGGTGGTGGCGGTGACGCCGGCGGCGAGGAGGAGTCGCAGGAGTCTGCGGGGGACGAGCGGGCGGGGTGGAACCTTCGTGACCATGACCATGGGACGTGACCTCGCGTCGTGGATCTTGGGGCGCCAACTGGTGAAGCGAAGGTCTATCAGCGGGGGACGGGCGAGTCAACGATGACTCAAACCCCTTGTGGGCTGCGGGAATACAAGAAGGCTCCGCACCGGACCACCGGTGCGGAGCCTCATTGGTCTACTCCTGTGACGCCTTACTGCTGAGAGGCTGGCGGAGCCTGCGGAGGCGTCTGCGGAGGCTGCTGCGGCCATCCGGCGGGCGGGACATGACCCTGTGCCTCCGCCTGCGGCTGCGGGGCCGGGGGCTGCTGCTGCCAGGCCTGGGGGACGCCGGGCTGTCCGGGCTGCTGCCCCGCCTGCTGCTGCGGATAGGGCTGCTGCGGGGGATACGGCTGCGGCTGCCCCTGCTGCGGATACGGCTGCTGTCCCGGCTGTCCGCCGTACGGCTGACCGGGCTGCGGCGCCTGGGGAGCGTACGGCTGTCCCGGCTGCTGCGGATACGGCCGGCCCTGCTGCGGGTACGGCTGCGCCTGCGGCTGGCCCGGCTGGCCCGGCTGGCCCGGCATCGGCGGGGCCATGTGCGGCGGCATGCCGCCCTGGGCGTCACCGGTCCACAGCCCCTGCGCCTGCTGCGCGCGTACGAAGTCCTCGGCGACCATCGCCGAGAGGTTGAAGTACGCCTCACGGGTCTTCGGCCGCATCATGTCGAGGTCGACCTCGGCACCCGCCGCGAGATGCTCGTCGAAGGGCACCACGACAACCCCGCGGCAGCGGGTCTGGAAGTGCTGCACGATGTCATCGACCTTGATCATCTTTCCGGTCTCGCGGACGCCGGAGATGACCGTGATGGAGCGCTGCACCAGCTCCGCGTACCCGTGCGCCGAGAGCCAGTCGAGCGTCGTCGACGCGCTGGAGGCGCCGTCGACGGACGGCGTGGAGATGATGATCAGCTGGTCGGCGAGGTCGAGCACACCCCGCATCGCGCTGTAGAGCAGACCGGTGCCGGAGTCGGTGAGGATGACCGGGTACTGCTTGCCCAGGACGTCGATCGCCCGCCGGTAGTCCTCGTCGTTGAACGTCGTCGAGACCGCCGGGTCCACGTCGTTGGCGATGATCTCCAGACCGGAGGGCGCCTGCGAGGTGAAGCGGCGGATGTCCATGTACGAGTTCAGGTACGGGATCGCCTGCACCAGGTCCCGGATGGTGGCCCCCGTCTCGCGCCGCACGCGGCGGCCGAGCGTACCGGCGTCCGGGTTGGCGTCGATCGCGAGGATCTTGTCCTGGCGCTCGGTGGCGAGCGTGGCGCCCAGCGCGGTCGTCGTCGTGGTCTTGCCGACACCGCCCTTGAGGGAGATGACCGCGATCCGGTAGCAGGACAGCACCGGCGTACGGATCAGGTCGAGCTTGCGCTGCCGCTCGGCCTCCTCCTTCTTGCCGCCGAGCTTGAAACGGGCGGCGGCACCGGGCGTCCGGCTGGACTTGGGCTTCTGCTTGTTGTTGCGCAGCAACCGGTCGGAGGAGAGCTCCACGGCCGCGTTGTACCCGAGCGGGGCGCCCGGCACGGAACGCTCGCGCTGGTCGTGCGTGACCGGCGTGGGCCAGGCGCCCCCGGTCCGCGGATCCACCGCCGGCTGCCCGGGCTGCTGGGGCACCGGACCCTGCTGCGCGGGCACCTGGTGCTCGGGCGGCATCTGCCCGGGCATGGGCTGCGCGCCGGGGTGGGGGAAGCCGTATCCGCCCTGCGGGGCGGGGGGTGTTCCGGGCTGCTGGGCGGCGCCCGGGTGCGGGAAGCCGTACCCGCCTTGAGGGGTGGGGGGTGTTCCGGGCTGCTGGGCGGCGCCCGGGTGCGGGAAGCCGTACCCGCCCTGGGGGGTGGGGGGTGTTCCGGGCTGCTGGGCGGCGCCCGGGTGCGGGAAGCCGTACCCGCCCTGGGGGGTGGGCGCGTGGGCGTCGGGAGCCTGGGTTTGCGGCGGCACCGGGCCGGGCGCGGGCATCGGTCGGCCCGGCTGCCCGGGGTGCGGGAAGCCGTAACCGCCGGGAGTGGCCTGCGGCGGTACGGGCGCCTGGGCGCCCGGCGTCCCCGGAGTGGGCCAGGACGCGGCGGCGGGCAGCGGAGCGGCCGGAGGGACCGGCTGTTCACCGGTGGGCGCGGGCCACTGCGGCGCGGCGGCGGGCGCCGCCGGCTGGAAGGACGGCGGCAGCGGCGGCAGTCCGGCGCCGCCCTGCGGGGCACCGGGGTTCCACGGCGGGGGCGCGCCGGGCGCGGTCGGCGCGGCGTCCTGGGGGGCGTCCACGGGGGTGGAGGTGGGCGCGGCGTCCTGCGGCGCCGCGGCGGCCCCGTCGCCCGGCGCCCGTACGGCCGCATCGGCACCCGGGTCCGCCGTACCGGCACCGGCGCTCGCCGTACCGGGCTCCGCGTTCGCCGTACCGGCCTCCGGGCCTTCCGGCTCCGCGGTGTCGCCGCCCGTGGCCGTGGCCTCGGGCCCCGGGCTCTCGCCCGCGCCGGACGCCTCGTCATCGGCCGCTCCCGCGGGGCGGTCGCCCGCCCGGGCGGGCCGCTCCGGCGCGGCGGTCGCGTCGGCGGCGGTCGCGGACGGGTCCGCGCCCGCCGCGTGGCCGTCGCCGGTCACCGCGTCGGCCTGGGGGAGGGCGGGGCTCGCGGCGGGCGATTCCGGTGTGCCGCCCGAGCCGGTCGCCGCCGACGGGTCGGCCCCTGCCGGGCCGTCACCGGCGGACGCGCTCGCGGCAGCTCCTCCCGCAAGCGAGCCGGCGTCGGGACCGGCGGACGCGCCGCTCGCCGCCGGCTGCTCCGGGGAGCCGCCCTGCCGTGGGACACCGCCGTCCCCCGGGCCCTGGTCCGCGCCCGTGCCGGCGGTCTCGGTCCCGGTGTTCTCCGCGCGCTCGGCGATCTCCGCCATCTCGCGCTTCAGCGTCGCGGGGGAGAACCGCATCGTCGCGCCGCTCTCCAGGTCCCCGCCCCCGGAAGAGCCCCCGTCCGCCGGAGCGGCCGGAGCCGGAACGGGAGCCGAAGCCGGGGGCTCAGGAGCGGCGGTCGGAGAGGGAGCCGGCGTCCACTGCGGTTCGAAACCGCTGCCCGCCGGAAGCCCCGGCACGGCAACGGGCGCGCCCGTCGGCGGCGGTGGGGTCAAGCCCCCCGTGCTCCCGCTGCCCGACGCGTTCTGCGTGTACCAGGCCGGAGGGGTGTAGTCGATGGTGAACTCACCCGTCATCTCGGCGGGATCCGCGTCGGACTGATCATCGACGGGCGGATTCCAGCCCCCGTGGATCTCGTCCCGATCGCCGTTCACTTTGCCTCCTGGTGTGGTCGCGCACCCTTGTGCCGTCGTGGGCGGGCCCCTCCCACCCTAATCGCCAACCGTGTCGATGGGGCAGGGCGGACAACCCGTCCCCGCCCGCCCGATAGGTCACGTCTCGCCCCCAAGTGACCTGCCCCCAGCGCAGAGTGAACACCCGCGTGATCGAATGGCGATTCAAATCGGTACAAAAACGGACGGACTTGAGTAGTCGTGTGCGCTCAGTCCATGCGCCGCGCGCTGCCCAACAATCCGGTCTCGGCATCGGTCGCCTGGGTCATGACGAACTGGCGGTCACCCGGCGTACACCACAGTGTCACCCCGTCGGCGAGCGTCGACAACGCCTCCGACTCCGCACGCGGGATGCCCATGATCCGGCCGATCTGCGCGGCCTCGTCCGGAGACACCCGCTGCACCCCGACCAGCGCGGACTTCTCGAGAAGACGCGGCGCCACCGGACTCAGATAGGGCAGCAGCGTCACCACCGACTGCCAGGGACCCGACACCACACGGCCGCGCGGCGGCCGCATACCGCAGTCCCGCACCACGACCACCGGACTGCCGGCCGAGGCGCCCTGCGGCGGGACCCGTCCGACATCGTGCAGCGTGACGCACGGCTGACCGCCGCCCGCGGCCTGCGCTAGAGCCGTCCACGCCGGCGCCCGGCCGGTCTCCACGGCGACCCGCGCTCCCGTCGCGGCCGCGCGCAAGGCCAGCACCTGCGCCGTCCACAGGCCGCCGATGAGCGTCACCTCGTACGGCGTGGGCCGGTTGATGCCCAGGACCGCGGGACGGCCCTCCGCGTCCACCCCGATGACCATGCCGTCGTCGCCGACCGGCAGGCTCAGCGCGCCGAGTTGCTCCAGCGCCACCGCGTGACGGTCGCGGCGCGGCCCGATGAGCCCGAACCCGAACCGCGGCTTGGCGGCCCGGCCGGCACCCCGGTCCGACCGGCCGTGCCGTCCGGCACCCGTACCCGCACCGGGACCCGTACCCGTACCCGTGGAAGAAGAGAAGGACATCAGCGCGCACCTCCCAGCGGCAGCGAGGCCAGCATGCCGGGCACCTGTTCGCGGTCGAGCCGCACCAGACCCGTCTTCACCCCGCGTGCCGCGCGCTCCAGTTCGTGCCGGGCCGTGACCAGTTCCTCGTCGCTCCGCCCGGTGATGCGCACATGCCCGGTCACCGTCACCTCCTGACGGTCACCGCCGCTCAGCGTCAGACTGAACGTCGTCGCCAGCGCCGGAAGCGAGGTCAGCAGCGCGACCAGCTGCGGCATCGACGCCCCCGCGGCGCCGCCCGCGCCGCCCAGCTGGGGCCAGCGCCCCACCCAGTACGTCGTGTGCCGCCGGTCGTCCACCCGCCAGGTCCGCGAGGTCTCCTGGGTGCGGCGCGCCTGCGCCTGGCCGCGACCGGCCTGCGCTATGGCCATCGGACTCGCGCACGTCGACGTGGCGATCGCCCCCGTCAGCTCCTGCTCGGTGAGCACCGTCGCCCGGAACCCGGCGCCCGCCAGCCGGCTCGCCAACTGGTCCGCCGCCCGCACCACGCACTTCTGCGCGCCCTCCATGCCGCCACCGCGCGCGGCGACCGCCTCCGGGCACAGCTCCGGGTCGAGCTTCAGCGCGACCCAGGTGATCCGCAGCGCGGGCGAGCCCGTCTGCGCCTGCAGCGGGGCGTAGTTGCGTGCCGCCATCGACTGCGCGGGCAGATGCGGCGCGGGCGCGGGCTGGGTGTGCTGCACGATCTGCGCGGACTCCAGCCGGATGCCGTCGACCTCCAGCACGTCCCGTACCAGCGCGACGGGCAGCGGCCGTGCCGAGCGGTCCGGGCGGAGCGCCGTGCCGTCCGACTCGACCCGCACGACCACCGTGAGGAACGTGCCGTCACCGATCATCCCGACCGGTCGGCGGTCCCGGTCGCTGTACGCGTAGGTCCGCAGCGCGGGATCGCACTCCACCACCGGCGCGAGACCCGGCTCCGTGCCCTCCGGCACCGAGAGCGAGGCGGCCCGGCGCGTCCGCGCGCGCAGGGCGAGATAGGTCCCGAGCCACTCCGGCATCGACCGGCGGTGCCGGCGCACCACCGCGAGCAGCACGAGCAGCGCCGCGACCACACCCGCGGGGAGCAGCAACAACGGTTCGACGACCCACGCCACGAGCAGCAGCGCCGCCGCGACCTCGATCAGTACCAGCTGTTGCAATCGGAACGATCCGAAGTGTCCCGGGCGTGCCCGCAGGCGGGGAGCCACCGACGCCGGTGCCCCGCCCTGCGGCTGCGCCGGGGGCGCGGAGGAGGGTGCGGCCGCCGCGGGCCGCGTCCGCGTCGCGGATGCCATCATGGAGAATCCCCCCAATTCGTCCCGATCACCCCTGGCCCGCCAGGGCTTTGGCGGCTGGATCACCCTACCCGCCCCACACGCACTGCCGGACAGCAGGCATAGTAGGGGGCCGGTCCGACAGCCGGAGCCCGGGTGCCATGCTCCCCGGTCTCTCGTGTGAAGACTGCGTCTGACGAATATGGGGACTCATGGCATCACGGCGGGATGAGCTCAACGCGTACACCTTTGCGAAGAAGCGCACGGTGGCCGCATTCCTCCAACCCTCGCCCTCGGGTACGGAGGAGGGGGCGCCGAGGCCGCTGCGGGCGGTCGTGCCCGGCCTGATCGTCGGCGCGCTGGTGCTCGCCGGGTTCGGCGCCTGGGGCATGTTCAGCCCCAAGGCGCCCAAGGGCTGGGACAAGCCGGGCACCAAGGTGATCGTCGGCAAGCAGTCGACCACCCGCTACGTCGTGCTCTCCACCGGCAAGGGCAAGAACAAGAAGACGCTGCTGCACCCCGTCCTCAACCTCGCCTCCGCCCGCCTGCTGCTCACCCCGCAGGAGTTCGCGGTCATCCAGGTCGACGACTCCACCCTCGACAAGGGGAACCCGCCGCGCGGACCGATCCTCGGCATCCCCTACGCGCCCGACCGGCTCCCGGCCGCCGGTGAGGCCGGCAAGGCCAAGCGCTGGGCCGTGTGCGAACAGCCCGGCGGCGGGGCCGGGGGCAGCGTCCAGAAGGCGACCTTCGTCTTCGCGGAGCGGGACTTCCACCGCACCGAGGGCAAGGGGCAGAAGCTCGCCGACGGACAGATCATGTACGTCAAGGGCCAGAAGGACAGCGCCCGCTACCTCGTCGACCACACCGGTACGAAGTACCTGGTGCCCGGCACGCCCGACGAGTCCGCCGGACTCACCACCGCCCTCGTCGGCCTCCACAAGGAGCCGCAGTCCGTCACCGACGACTGGCTCGCCACCCTGCACACCGGCAGCCCGGTCGAGTTCCCGCGGCTCCCCGGCAAGGTCGGCGACCCGGCGGGCATCGGCGGGGGCCTGACCAAGACCGAGGACCGGGTGGGCATGGTCCTGATCGCCCAGACCGGTTCCGGGCCGCAGCACTACGTGGTCCTGCCCGGCAAGGTCCAGCCGGTCTCCGAGTTCACCGCCTGGCTGCTGATCAACTCCCCGCAGACCGACACCCTCGACATGGACGGCCAGGCGACCGCCGTCGACGCCGCCTCCTTCGTCCCGGACGCCGCCACCTTCGCCGCCCAGTACCGCTGGCCGGCCCGCAAGTCCACCCAGGTCAACGCCGCCGGCGGCGCGGGCGCCCGCGACACCGTGTGCAGCGTCCTCAACAGCGTGGACGACAAGGGCAGGACCACCCTGACCACCTGGGCCGGTACGAAGTACCCGGCCGAGATCACCGCCGGCGGCACCAGCACCTACGTGACGCCCGGCAGCGGCCTGCTCTACACCCAGGTCCAGGGCAACCAGACCAAGCCCGACGGCTCGCTCTTCCTGGTCACCGACACCGGTCTGCGCTACGCGGTCCAGGCGAACGGCGACAGCGACGCCGCGCGCTCCGACATCGGAACGGGCGACCAGGACAAGCAGACCGACGGCCGCCCGGAACCGAGCGAGGCACAGACACGTCTGGGCTACGAGAAGGTCACGCCGGTCCTCGTCCCGATCACGTGGTCGGAGTTCCTTTCCAAGGGACCGCGACTCGACACCAACAGCGCGCGTCAGCCGCAGGGTTCGTAAGGGGGTGGCACCGGTGACGTACCGAACGGCGGCCCTCCTCACCGCCACCGTCCTGACGGGCCTGCTCGCCGCCCCGCCGGCCGCCGTCGCGGCCGGGGAACCGCGGGAGCCGTCCCTCGACGGCAGCGGCGAGTGCACCTTCCCCATGAAGAAGCAGATCGAGGGCATCCCCTGGTCGCTCCAGCGGGTCCTCCTCGACGAGCTCTGGCAGGACACCAAGGGCAAGGGAATCCGGGTCGCGGTCATCGACACGGGAGTCGACGACGTCAACCCCCAGCTGAAGACCGCGGTGGACGCCAAGGCCGGCAAGGACTATCTGAAGCCCGACAAGAACAACCCGGGCCCCGGCGACGAACAGCGCGGCAAGACCGACGGCACGGTCGATCTGGTCGGCCACGGCACCAAGGTGGCCGGCATCATCGCCGCCCGGCCCCGCCCCGGCACCGGCTTCGTCGGCCTGGCCCCCGAGGCCACGATCATCCCGATCCGCCAGAACGACGAGAAGAACAGCGGCAAGTCCGACACCATGGCGCAGGCGATCGACCACGCCGTCGCCAAGGGCGCCCACGTCATCAACATCTCGCAGGACACCACCCAGCCGCTGAGCCCCGACTCGGCGATGGGCAGAGCCGTGGCCCGCGCGCTGAAGGCGAAGGTCGTCGTCGTCGCCTCGGCCGGCAACGACGGCATGGACGGCAAGCTCAAGAACACCTACCCCGCGGCCTTCCCCGGCGTGCTCGCCGTCGCCTCCTCCGACCGCAACAACGAACGGGCCGTGTTCTCCCAGTCCGGCACCTTCGTGGGCGTCGCGGCGCCCGGCGTCGACATGGTCTCCACCGTCCCCGGCGGCGGCCAGTGCGTCGACAACGGCACCAGCTTCTCCGCCCCGTACGTCTCCGGGGTCGCGGCCCTGCTCCGGGCCAAGTACCCCGACTGGACCCCCGCCCAGATCGTCGCCCGTATCGAGCAGACCGCCGTGCGGTCCGTCAACGGCCGCGACAACCACGTGGGTTGGGGCGTCGTCGACCCGGTCAGGGCGCTCGCCGACGGAGCCGTACCGCAGAACGCCCCCACGCCGGACCCGGGCCCGCCCAAGCCGCCCGCGCCCGAACCGGCCCACCTGGCGCTGACCGAGACGCCGCAGGAGCGCACCGAACGACTCGCCACCTATGCCCTCGGCATCGGTGGTGTGCTGGTGGCGGTGGTCGCCGGGACCGCCACCGTGATCCGTGACAGCAGGCGCCGCCACGGAGCCGCCCGGTGAGCTGGTTGCTGAACACGACTTTGCAGTTGGAACTGTCGTACCAAATGGCTAGAGTGGTGACCGAGTTCGCGAGCGTGGCGAGGGGGAAATGAAGTGGCAGGACCGGACGGGGGCAGTGGCAAGCAGGGCCTGGAAATCGGAGAGGTCACTCTCCAGAGCTTCTACGCGCGCATGCAGAAGCTCGTCGAGGAACTGAAGGGCTCGCCCGCCGAGCACAAGAAGATCGGCGAGCAGAAGGTCACGGCGGCGTCGTACGGCACGGGCTTCTCCGCGGCGACCGAACTGCACACGGCGTACGAGAAGGTGCACACCCGGCTCGAAGAGCTGACGAGGACGTTCGGCGAGACGATCGAGGCGATGGGCATCGCGGCCAACATCGCCGACAAGGGCTACACGGGTGTGGACGAAGAGGAGCGCCAGCGCTTCGCGGAGATCCAGAAGCGCACCCAGGACGAGTACAACGAGCGGAACGGCGACGGCGGTCAGGGCACCGCCAAGAAGCCGGAGCAGCCTGCGAAGGGCGCGGGTGGCACCGGCGATTCCGGCGGATTCAGCTAACGGGGGAGTTGCAGCAACATGGCAGGAGAGTTCGAGGGGAAGTCCCTGGACGCCCTGTACGCGATGATCGCGTCCGCCAAGCCGGAGGAACTCACGACCACCGGCGCGGCGCTGGCGGCGGCGGTGCCGAAGATCCTCGACATCGCCGCGGACCTGCGGCTCTACATCAGCCGCGTGCAGTGGGAAGGCGAGGGAGCCAACGCCTTCCGTACCTGGGGTGCCGGGATGGTCTCCGAAACGCTGGTTCTCGGTGACTACACGAAAGTCGTCGCCAACGAGATGGAGCGAGCCGGCCAGGCGCTGGCTGAGGCGAAGGCAGCGGTGCCGAAGCCAGCGGGGATGTGCTTCGCGGACCCGGAGAAGGAGAAGGCCCGTATCGAGTCGGAGTCGGGCCCCAAGCTCCAGGAAGCGATCCAGCAGATGGAGCGGCTGTCGTCGTACTACGACGCTTCGCGGGAGCGGATGACGACGGAGCGGGAGCCGGAGTTCAAGCCGGTCAAAGCCAGCTGGGACGCGGGTGAACGTGCGTACGGCCCGGGGAGCGGGAGCAGCGAGAGTTCCTCGACTTCCTCCGGGACGCGCGCGGCACACGCCGAACAGTCGACCCTCCGGAGCGCCGACAAGCCGTCTCCTGTCCGTACCGACGAATTCCCCGACCCGGTGATCCTGCCTCCCACCCCGCCTGTAGCGCCGCCGGAGACCGAGGTGAACACGAACCTAGACTCCGTGACCATCACACCGGAGGCTCCGGCCCGTCCCACCGTTCAGCCGCCCACGGCGCCACCGGTGACGACGGGCGGCCCGCCGGTTGTTCCCCTGCCGCCCCTTGCTCAGCCGTTCGGCCCTCACTCGAACGCTGGCTTGCCTCGCACGGCCACCCCAGGCCTGCCGGGCCCTGCTCGCACGGGCTTGACGGGGCCCAATCCCCTTGGCGCTCCGCCCCGCGCGGAGGGCATCACCGGCGGTCGTCAGGTGCCTGGCCGACCGACCATGACCGGCCAGGGGCCTCGACTTCCCATGGGTACCGTCGTCGGCGAGGAGCGCGGTGGCCAGTTCGGTCGTGGCGCGGCCGGAATGCCCGGCGCTGGTGCCGGCATGCAGGGAGCACCGGGCGGGGGCACGGGCGGCGCGGCGGGCCGACGACTGGCCACGCAGCCGGGCGGAACCGTAGGTGCTCCTACTGCGTCCGGTGCCAGTGGACGCCCGGCGTTCACCCCTGGCGGCACCGGACTGGTTCGTCCGCCGGGCTCGACCGAGCCGGGTCAGGAGGAGCGGCGTGCCTCCCGTCCTCGCCCAGATTATGTGACCGAGGATGAGGAGACGTGGGCCACGGGCCAGCGCCAGATCGTCCCGCCCGTCATCGACTAGGAGTCACCCGCTGATGTCCCCGATTGCCCGCGTCATCCGCAGCCGCGCGGTCGGCCTGCTCGGCGCCATGGCCGCCGTCGTCGCGACGTGGACCGTCGCGGCGCCTGCTGCGCACGCGGACGACATGCGTGCGCGCCAGTGGTACCTGGACGCGATGAAGGCGGACCAGCTGTGGGAGGTGGCCACGGGCAAGGGGATCACCGTCGCCGTGCTCGACAGCGGAGTTGATTCGACGGTGTCGGAACTCCGCGGGAAGGTGCTGCCGGGCCGCAACTTCTACGACGCGGGGGGAGGGGAGGGCCGTATCGACGAACGAGACGACGATCGCCATGGCACCAACATGGCCATCACCATTGCGGGCAGTGGGGCCAACGGCGGCGTGAAGGGTATTGCCCCGGCCGCGAAGATCCTTCCGGTGAAGACGGGTGACTACGCCTTCTTCGGGTCTGAGCCAACAATCAAGGGCATCCGCTATGCCGTGAACAATGGCGCTCGAGTGATCAACATCTCCTCGGGTGGCCCCGCCGACGAGGACGAAAATCGAGGTTGGCGGGAGGCCGTGGACTACGCCCACAAGAAGGGGGCCTTGGTTTTCGCAGCTTCAGGGAACGAGGGGCTCGAGATCCCCAGTTACCCGGCATCGATTCCCGGAGTGATCGCTGTCGGCGCGCTCGACACCAAGGGCAAGGTTGCCGACTTCTCCACCTATGGCTCTCACCTCGCCCTCGCAGCCCCAGGTGTCGAGATGCCAGGCCGTTGCACCGACGACAAGACGAAGTACTGCGCTTTCAAGGGCACCAGCCACGCCACCGCCATCGCCTCCGGCGCCGCCGCCCTCATCTGGTCCGCCCACCCCGACTGGACCGCCAACCAGGTCCTCCGCGTCATGATGGAGACCGCTGGCCACGTCGGCGCCGTTCCGAGCAAGTACATCGGGTACGGCTCCATCCGCCCCGCCCAGATCCTCCTGGAAGGCAAGGGCAACCCGGGTGACCCCAACGTCAATCCGCTGCTCGCCGCACAGAAGAAGAACCAGTCACCCACACCTCAGACTTCCCCCTCTCCTGGCAGCACGGGGGCAAGCGGCAACGGGCAGCCTCAGGAACCGAAGAAGCCCGAGTCGGCAGCCCGGCCCGAAGAGAGCGGATTCCCGCTCTGGGGCATCGCCGCGAGTGCAGTCGCGGTCGTCGCCGTCATCGGCGTCGTCGTGGCGGTAGGCAGACGCAACAGGAGAGCGTAGCCACGAGCTATGCGCACAAGCACCTTTCCGACAACGAGGAGCATCACATGACCAGCCCCGCAGGTGGGTTCGGACTTGCCGAGGACCCGGTAACCCAGGCCAAGAACAAGATCATGCAGACCGGTGAAGAGGTCTCCAAGCAGGCCCGCGAGATGGCCAACATCCTTGAGACGGTCCATGCGGGCTGGACGGGTGCCGGCGCGGCGGGCTTCAAGACGGCCCAGTCGGCCCTCAACGAGGACCACGACACCATCCGTCGGCTGCTCAACGTGCTGCTCAACGCGGTGAACGAAACGAAGAACCTCAGCGCCGCCAACGACTTTGAGGTGTACCAGACCCTCAAGGCCAACAACTCCGCGCTGAACAACGTCTGAATCCGAGGAGAGCACGATGTCCGGCATCGATCAGAACACCAAAGTCAAGTACGAGAGCGTCCAGGAGATGGCGAACCGCCTCCGGGTCGTCTCTCAGAACATCGTCAAGGACCTTGAGGAGATGAACGCCGCCCTCCGGGTCGTCACCGACACCTGGGACGGTGAGGCACACCAGCAGTACGTGATCCTCCAGGGCAAGTACAAGAAGCGCGCCGAGGACATGAAGAACCGGCTCGAAATGGTCGCCAAGCAGATTGAGTCGGGCAAGGACAGCTACCGCGCCACGGACGTCAAGGCGTCGCGGCTGTTCACCGAGGGCTACTGACCCCGATTCGCCCGAGGCCAGAAGCCGAAGAAGGGGCCCGTTCTTTGCGGTACGGGCCCCTTCGCATGTACTCGACCTGAGTCACTTCAGGTCGAACTCACCATCTTTGGCACCCAGGACAAATGCGGTCCACTCAGCCTCGGTGTACCGCAGGACGGTGCCGGGGTCGAGAGAGGACCGCATCGCCACAGCTCCGCCCGGGAGGTACGCGATTTCCACGCGCTCCTCGTCCGGGCTCGTGCCGGGGGCGCCGTGCCACTCGACATCGCTGATGTCGAGCGCGTACAGCTCGTCCTTCTCCTGCTGAGTGCCCATCAGGCTCTGCTCCTTTGTGCGGGTGGAACGTCGTCGCAGGTCAATGATCGGGCCGGACGGGTCATCTGTCAGACGGAATCGACAGATTCACTTCGCCTGTGTGGCGAAGGTCCGTGCGAGCTCCAGGACCTGCTCCGGCTTCAGCGTGCTCTTGTCAGACTCGCCGACGGTCAGCAGCAGGGCCACATCGCCCTTGCCGCCGGAGTCGAGCCGGACCGTGACGACGTTCCCGCCCTTGCTCGGCACCGCCTCTCCGGGCTTCGCCTTCGCGGTCTTCTCGTGGTAGGACTTCAGCTCCTCGACGCTCATGCCGCTGGCGTGCTGCGTTGTGGGCAGCAGGAAGTTGACCGCGCTCCCCGCTTCCGTACCGGCGGTGTGGATATCCAGATCCTCCCCGCCCACGTGGTACGAGCACGTGATCCACGCACCGGCCTTGCCCGCCCACGGTGACTGCGGATCCGTCCTCCTCCCGCCCTCGGCGGTCGCCACCGGCTCGTCCGCTTCCGCGCCCGCCGCGCCCGGCTCAATGGTCTCGTCCAGCTCGGCCGCCTCCGCCGCCTTGCCGACGTCGTACGGCAGCGGGCAACTGTTGGCCCCATCCTTCCCGGTCTCCTCCGCGAGCGTGATGCTCCGGTCCAGGCTCAGGGACCCGCCTGTATCGGGCCCGCCGCTTCCACAGCCGACCAGGGTAGACAGGACGGTGATGCCGGCCGCTGCGGCGACTCGGCGCTTCATGTGATGCATGATCCCTCTCAACGCGTCGCGGAGTACGGCTTCACCACGGGCTCCTTCGCCAGCGGCTCGTTCTGACAGTCCAGGGCCTCCGTGACCTCGCGCGTCATGAGATAGAGGAAGGAGAGTTCGGACGACTCCCTCCGCTGGTCCACGTTTTTGCCGCGATCGACCGTAAGCGTGGCATCCGCGCGGAGAACGGCCTTGCGTGACGGCTCGCCTAGCCCGCCGCCCAGCGTGCACGGTGTGTAGAGCTCTGCGGCCAGGTGCCCCGCCGACCCCAAGGCACCGCTCACGTCGTAGACCTTGCCGCCCTCCGCGCGCACCTTCACCGGCTGCTCGGCGGGAGACCACGCGAAGCTCAGGACGACGCGCTCGTCACTGCCGTCGGGCAGGTACTTGCAGAGGAAGGAGGGCGAGGTCGAGTCCGGGCCGCCCCGCCATTCCTTCAGGTCCTTCTTGAACTTCTCCGCGAAGTTTTCGTCCGACATGGTTGCCTCGGCCGTGAAGTCGTCCGTCCCCAGTACCTGGCGCAGCGCCTTTCCGGCCGCGGAGTCGGCGCTCGGGCCGCACACTCCCTCGACCTGGGAGCCGGAGTCTCCAGAACCGCAGGAGACCGCGACCAGCGCGAGCGCCACCGCGGCCGCGGAGCGGGTGAGGGCCCCAGCACGGTCAGTTGCCCAGATGAGCCGCCGCGGCGCTGCGTCCGTCCTCGTAGCCACCGCTCGCAGCGTCCCTCGCGGACTTGTGCGGACCATTATCGAAAATTCCTTCCTTCTTCCCCCAGGCGTTCACAAGGTCGGTCGTGCCGTCCTTGCCGGACGTGTAGTTGTCGCTGGAATCCTTCTTGGCCTGTTCCTCGGCGGCGTCGGTGATGTCCTTGACCCACTCGTACTTGGCGGTGTCGACAATGGCGCCCGCGGCCGAACCCGCGAACGGAATCTCACCCACGACACTGTTGACGCCGTTCGCCGAGTACTCCGCGGTCGTCTCGGCCCACTCGATCCTGTCGTCCTTCTTGTCAATGTAGACATCGGCGCCGATTCCGTTGAGGGCACCCAGTGCACCTCCGACATGCTTCGCCGTGTGATCCCAGTCGGAGCTCTGACCGTCCCTCGGGTCACCCTCGAAGTCGCGGAGCTCGTCGAGCTGCTTGGCGGAGTACGCGCGTTCCGCTTCGTAGAGGAGGGCGAAGGAGTCCCCGTCCTCGGCGACTCCCCGCATGACGCGTATGAGGCTTCCCTGCGACACGGCCATGTGCGCGTTGTCGCCGGTTCCGAAGCTGGTCTCCCTGCCCTTGCTGAGGCCGTACTCGTCGTTCTCGCCGTTGAGGATCACATGGGTGTCGTTGACGTAGTCCGCGAGGGCGTGCGCCATCGGCTTCTCGAGGTTCGCCAGGTCCGGGGGGAACTTGCCCTCCTCCAGCTTGGAGTCGAGGTACTGGACGGAGTGGTGCATCACCCGCGCCTGGCCCTCGGTGTGCGCGCCGACCGGACCCGGCTTCTCGCCCGGCTCGTGGCCCGTCGCCGCCGCCTGGATGGCGTTCCCGAGGCCCGTGGCCCTCGCCGGGTCGTCCATGAACTGGGGCGGCCCGTAGATGTTGTTCAGCCCCTCCTTCGGCCACTCCCGCTCCGTGAGGAGGAACTTCAGGTGCTCGTTCTCGTTCCCCGGAGCCTTCGGGTCCAGGAAGTACTCCGCGTCCGCGGGGTCCTTGCTCATGATGTTGAGCAGGCCGTCCAGCGGGTCGGCGGCGACGTTGGGACGCTTGACGTCGTTGAAGTGCAGCCAGTTGTCGGGGTCCTTCTTCTCGATCTCGATCATGTGGTGACCGAGATCGTTGAGGAACTCCTTGCCGTAGCCGTCCGGGTTCCCCTGGTTCATCAGGGTGACGAGGACCTGGTAGCCCTGCGTCGGGACCTGGCCGCCGGTGACGTCTTTGTCGCCGAGGCTCTTCAGGCCCTCCACGAACGGCTTGTACGCATAGCCGTTCGGGTCCTTCGTACCGCTGGCGATCGTGTCCGCCAGGCCGGTGTTGATCGAGTTGTAGAACTTCCTGTCCGCGTCCGAGACGCCCCGCTCGTTCGCGGCCAGGTTCATCGCGTCCGCGATGGCCAGCGTGTCCTTGGCCCCCAGCGCGTGCAGGTACGCCTCACTGAAGCGCTTGTCGCCGGAGTTCTCCTTCAGCAGGTCCCGGTAGTGCTCTAGCTCCTGCCTCGACGCCTTGCCCTCCCGGACCTTCTCCGAGAGCGCCAGCGCCTCGACGGCCTCCACGTCGCCCACGGGCTTGGAGTTGAAGCCCAGCGGCGCCGTGCCGTCGGCCCCCGACGCGTTCAGCAGGGCAACCTTGACGTCCGCGTCGAACTCATTGACCGCCTTGACCGCGTCCCCGATCTTTCGCGTGTACGACATCTCGACCTCGCGGAGGTCGGGGTCGTGGCGGATGGTGTACGCCTCCTTGGCGCTGACCTTGCTGAAGTCGTAGCTCGCGCTGCCGGACTCAGAGACCTTCATACCTGCGGCGACGGCCTCGTCCACGGCCGCCTTCACCCGGCCCTTGAGCTCCGTGAACGTGTTGTGGGCGTCCCGGAGCAACGACTCCATCGCCAGCGCTTCCTTCTGCGCGGCCGCCAGCTCGTTCCGGGTGATGTTGAAGTTGTTCAGGCCGACGGCCTGGCTGTGACCCGTCCAGAGCGGCCCTCCCGCCGCGATGCTCTGGACCTCCTTCGCGTACAGGTCCTCGACCTTCTTGAACTTCTCCGCCATGCTCTTCCAGCCGTCGGCGGCGCTGTTCAGCTTGGGCAAGGAGATCTGCATGATCTCCTGGTACGTAGGCACCGCGTCTCCCCCTAGATTCCCGAAACCTTGGACTTTGCCGGGGCGAAGCCCGCCCCCGTCACGATGTCGTTGTTGCTGAACAGCGTCGACGTGTTCCGCAGTGCGACCTTCTCCGAGTCGAGCCGCGCCATGAGGCGCTTCACCTGACTGTCCCAGTGTTCATGGGCCTTCTTCAGGCCGGCCGCCGTGTCCCAGCCCTTGAACTCGGCCACTGCGGCGGTGGTGGGCTCGTCGGCCGCGTCGGCGGCCGCCTTGGTGTCCGGCTGGATATTGTTCTCGATGGTGTTGGCAGCCTTCTTCTTCCTCGCGGGCGTGGTCGCCAGGTCCGGATTACTCGGCCCGCCACCGCCGTTCTCGGCGGAGACCTGGTTGAGCTGCATGCTCGACGACTGACGCTCGATCGCGGCACTCTTCTCCTGTGCCCACTCGTCCTGGAACGACATTGCTTCCCCCTTGCTGGATTACGGCGATGTTTGCAGTTTCGAAGTGCCCACGTCCATCAACCACCTCATGTCCGTCGACAACCTGACCGGCTTCGTCACAACCCCGGCATGCGTCCGGTTTGCACCAGAGACATACCGCCCCTGCGCCCCACGAAGTACCCACGCCCCGCCGGCATCGGCCGCGGCCGCGCGTTGCCGAGCAGATCGCCCTCGTTCGGGTCGCCCGACAGAACCACGCCCTGCGCGCCGAGCTCCTTGATGCGCTGCATGAACCCCTCGTACATGGAGCGGGAGGCACCCGCCGTGTTACGCGCGATGATGAAGCGGATGCCGGTGTCCCGGGCGAAGGGCAAGTACTCCGCCAGCGCCGCCAGCGGGTTGCCGGCGCTCGTCGCCACGAGGTCGTAGTCGTCCACGACGATGAAGACCTGTGGCCCCGACCACCAGCTGCGGTCCCGCAGCTGCTGCGGGGTCACGTCCTGCGGCGGCTGGCGGCGCGCGAAGACGCCCGCCAGGGCCTCCATGTGCATCTGCATCGAGCTCGCCATCGGCGCGTACTCCAGGAGGTGCTCCTCCGGCAGGGCGCCGAGCAGAGCCCGGCGGTAGTCGCCGACGACGAACTTGGCCTCGTCGGGGGAGTACCGTTCCGCGATCTGCTTCGAGATCAGGCGCAGCAGATTCGTCTTGCCGGACTCGCTCTCACCGAAGATCAGGAAGAACGGGTCCGTCTCGAAGTTGACGAACACCGGCTCCAGTCTGGTCTCGTCGATACCGATCGCGACACCGTGCTGCGGGAACTCGAAGCCCTTCGGCAGCTGGTCCGCGGGCACCTTGTGCGGCAGCAGCCGGACGCCGGGGGCGGCCGGGCCGTTCCAGCCACTGCGCACCGCCTGTACGAACGCCGCCGTTCCCTCCGCGAGGTCGCCGGAGGAACCCGACCCGTCGATCCGCGGCAGTCCGCCCATGAAGTGCAGCTTCTCCGGCACCTGGCCACGACCGGGCACCCCGGTGGGCACATTGGCCGCGACCTTCCGGTCGAACTCCGAATCCATGACGTCACCGAGGCGCAGTTCCAGACGGCTCAGCATCTGGTCCTTGATGGCGGCACGGACCTCCATGTACCGGGCAGCCGTGATGACGATGTGGATGCCGTACCCGAGGCCACGCGCGGCGATGTCCGAGACCACCGCTTCGAGCCCCTCGTACTCGCCCCGGAACCCCCCCCAGCCGTCGATCACCAGGAACACGTCGCCCCAGGCCTCGCCCGGCAGTTCGCCCGCCGCCCGCTTGCGGCGGTAGGTGGCGATCGAGTCGATGGAGTGCGACCGGAAGAACTCCTCGCGCCGGTTCAGCACGCCCAGGACCTCCGCGACCGTCCGGCGCACCCGCTCCGGGTCCAGCCGCGACGCGACCCCGCCGACATGCGGCAGGTCCGCCAGCGACACCATGCCGCCACCACCGAAGTCCAGTACGTAGAACTGCACTTCCCGCGGGGTGTGGGTGAGCGCGAACGACGAGATCAGCGTCCGCATCAGCGTCGACTTGCCCGACTGCGGACCGCCGACCACCATCATGTGGCCCGCCGCGCCGGAGAAGTCCCGGTACAGCACCTCGCGCCGCTGCTCGAAGGGCTTGTCGATGAGGCCCAGCGGCACGGTCAGACCGCCCGGGCGGGTGTACTCCGTCGCCGTCAGACCGCGGTCGGCCGTCTGCGCGAGACCCGGCAGGAGCTGGTCGAGCGAGGGAGCCTGGTCCAGCGGCGGCAGCCACACCTGGTGGGCCGGCACACCCTGCCCCTCCAGCCGGCGCACGATGACGTCCAGGACGGTGTCCGCGAGGGCGTCGTCCTCCTCCTCACGCTGCGCCGTCAGATACGCCGGGTCCGGCGCCGCGTACACCACCGGCACCGGCGAGGCCGTGAACAGCGCCGGCCGCCGCTCGATCGGCAACTGCCCGGCCGTCAGCCGCGGCCCGCCCGTCCGGTACGTACCGGAGACGTACGCCGCCTTGAAGCGGGTCATCTCGTCCGTACCGAACTTCAGATAGCCCGAGCCCGGCACCGACGGCAGGTGGTACGCGTCCGGGACGCCGATCGCCGTACGCGACTCGGCCGCCGAGAACGTCCGCAGACCGATCCGGTAGGACAGGTACGTGTCCAGGCCCCGGAGCTTGCCCTCCTCCAGGCGCTGCGAGGCCAGCAGCAGGTGCACACCCAGCGAACGGCCGATACGGCCGATCTGGATGAACATGTCGATGAAGTCCGGCTTGGCGGTGAGCAGCTCGGAGAACTCGTCGATGACCAGGACCAGCGAGGCCAGCGGCTCCAGCGGCGCACCGGCCGCGCGCGCCTTCTCGTAGTCGTGGATGTTGGCGTAGTTGCCCGCCGAGCGCAGCAGCTCCTGCCGGCGCTGGAGCTCACCGCGGATCGCGTCGCCCATGCGGTCGACCAGCGTCAGGTCGTCGGCCAGGTTGGTGATGACGGCCGCGACGTGCGGCATCTGCGACATGCCCGCGAAGGTCGCACCGCCCTTGAAGTCCGCCAGGACGAAGTTCAGCGTCTCCGAGGAGTGCGTCACCGCCAGACCCAGGACCAGCGTCCGCAGCAGCTCCGACTTGCCCGAACCGGTCGCGCCCACGCACAGTCCGTGCGGGCCCATGCCCTCCTGCGCGGCCTCCTTGAGGTCCAGCATGACCGGCTGGCCGTCCTCGCCCACACCGATCGGCACCCGCAGCCGCTCGGCCACCGACCGGGGCCGCCAGGTCCGCGCCACATCCACCGACCCCGCGTCGCCCAGGTTCAGCAGATCGGTGAAGTCCAGGTTGGCGAGCAGCGGTTCGTCGTCGTCCCCGCCGCCCATCCGCAGCGGCGCGAGCTGCCGGGCCAGCGCCTCGGCGGCCGGCAGCGAGATCCCGTCCGGCACACCCTCGTAGGCGAAACCGCCGCCCGACTCCAGGCGCAGCCGCCCCGGCCGTACCACCACCGACAGGCCGCCGCGCGGCTCGTCGAGCTCACCGGAGACCACCTCGACGATCGTCACGCCCTGCAGGCCCTCCGGCGCCGCGAACAGCGAGTCCGGCGGCACCATGCCACCGTCCAGGACGACGACGACGTGCGGCTGGTCGAGGACCGGCTGGTTGTCCCGGCTGAACCGCGGCCGCCCGTCGAGCCGGGAGCGGATCATCTGCTCCAACTCGCCGAGGTCGTCGCCGAACAGGCGCTTCGTGCCCGCCCCGTCGACCTGCCCCGGCACCTGCGTGTGCGGCAGCCACTTCGTCCAGTCCCAGCGCTCCTGCGCGCCCCGCGCCGCCACCACCGCGACCATCATGTCCTCGGGGGAGTGCAGCGTCACCAACTGGGCCACCAGACCCCGCGCCGCCGCCTGGGCCGCCTCCGGCTCACCGGAGACCGTCACGTGGTAGAAGGCGCGCATCGAGACCGCCATGGGCAGCCCGTCCAACGAACCGTGCACCGCGAGGAACTGCTGCATCGCACCCGCACACAGCGGCTCCAGCTCGTCCACCGGAGCCGTGTCCGGCGCCACCAGCGGCGTCGACAGCTGCTGGGCACCGAGCCCGATCCGCACCTGGGCGAAGTCCTTGTCCCCGACCCGGCGTTCCCACACCCGCGAGCCCTCGGCCACCACGGACCACAACTGCTCGGGCGAGGGGTGCAGATACAACTGCGCGTCACGCTGCTTGCGCGCCGTGCGCCGGACCGTACGCCGGGTCTGCGCGAGGTATTTGAGATAGTCGCGCCGGACATCGGCAATTTGCCCCTGCGTACCCTTCCGGAACCGCACGAGCTGCGCGATGAGCATCGCGACCGTGGACACCAGCATCAGCATGCCCATGATGCGCATGAACGGATGAGCGCCCGGCATGAAGAAGAACACCACCGACGAACCCATGCCGAGCATCGGCAGGAGCTGCATCAGGATGCCCTCCTGCTGACCCCGCGGCAGTTCGGGCGGGGGCTCCAGGACCAGTTCCTCGCTGGGTACTTCCGGAGGAAGGGACCTCGGCGGGCGTTTGACGACGATCTGGCTCACCGGCGCATCAATCCCTCGTTACGGGCGGACTTCGTGCGGGAGTTCCGCACCGGCGCCCCCGTCGGCGACGGCCTCCCCCAGAGACCGCGATCCTACTTGCAGCGACCACCACCCGTCCCCGGTAGGGTGGCCCGCGCACTGTGCGCAACCGCGAATCAGGGGGTCCAGACACGTGAGTACGACCGCAGCGACCGGCTTCTGCCGCGTCACCGTCGTGGCGCCTGACAGCCGCATCGACGTCGCACTCCCCGAGGACATCGCCGTCGCCGACGTCTATCCGGAGATCCTGCGGCTCACCGGCCAGACCCAGGCCGCCGGCGCCCCGACCGGCTACCACCTGGTCCGCCGCGACGGATCGGTCCTCGACGGCGCCCGCACCCTCGCCGCCCAGCAGGTGCTCGACGGCGAGGTGCTCTCGCTGCGGCCCTTCGCCCAGTCGCTGCCGCCCGCCGTCTTCGACGACGTCTCCGACGCCGTCGCCTCCGCCGTCACCCGCGACCGGCACCTGTGGAGCGACGACCTGCTGCGCGGCGCCGGCCTCGTCGGCGGCGTGCTGCTCCTCGTCCTCATGGGCTTCGTCCTGTGGTTCGCCGACCCGGTCCGCCACGACATGCACGGCCTCCCCGGCATCGTCGCCGGCGCCGCCGGTGTGCTGCTGACCGCCTTCGCCGGGGTGCGCGCCCGCGTCTACGGCGACCGGGCCACCGCCGTCGCCCTCGGCCTCGGCGCCCTGCCGCTGCTGCTGATCGCGGGCTCCGGGATCATCGGTCCCGACGCCGGCCAGGGCCCCGGACGCCTCCAGTTCCTGCTCGGCTGCCTGACCGTCCTGGTCGCCTCCGTCACCCTGGTCGCGCTCACCCCCAGCGGGGACGCCCCCTTCGTCGCCGCGACCTTCCTGGCCGCCGTCGGCACCCTCGCGACCTTCCTGGCGATCCTGGCCGAGGGCTCCGCCACCTCCACCGCCGCCGTCTGCGCCCCGGTCGCCATCGGCCTGGTCGCCTTCCTGCCCGGCCTCTCCGCCCGCTTCGCCCGGCTCCCCATCGGCTACGCCTCCCCGCGCAGCGCCACCGACGAGGAGTTCCACGCCGACCCGAACCAGCCCGCCGCCGAAGAGGGCCGGCCCGTCGACGGCGAGCGCATCGCGCTCCAGGCCCGCCGCGGCCACGAGATGCTCCTCGGCCTGGTCGGCGGCTGCGCCGCCGTCGTCGTCGGCTCGGCGGCCGTCCTCGGCTTCGCCGACAACGTCTGGGGCCAGCTCCTCGCCCTCGCCGCCGGCCTCGCCATGCTGCTGCGCGCCCGGCTCTTCCGCTACACCTCGCAGGTCGCCTGCGTCCTGGTCGCCGGGATCGCCGCGATCGCGCTGCTCATCCTCGGCCTCTCCCTGAACCCGCCGGCCGACCTGGTCAAGGACCTCCTGATGTACGGGGACCGCGGCGGCCTGGACATCCGTACGATCTGGCTCACCGCGGCCGTCGCCGCCGGCGCCGCCCTGACCACCGCCATCGGCCTGATCATCCCCAGGAAGGGCCTCTCGCCCTTCTGGGGGCGCCTGCTCGACCTGGCCGAGAGCTTCGTCCTGCTCTCCCTCGTCCCGCTCTGCCTGGCCGTCCTCGACGTCTTCATGGCGGCCCGCTCCCTCACCAGCAAGTAAGAGGCGCTCCGGCACGTAAGAGGCGCTCCGCGAGGCTGGTACGCTGTGTGACGGCCGTTTGTGTACGCGCTCCCGGAGATCACCGAGCACCACCGCTCTGGAAGCTGCGCCCATCGGACCTTCGCCTGACGAGTCACGGAAGCTCCCCTGAGACCAAGACCAGGGGCACTCGCCGGCGCACGAACACCAAGAGGAGTACCGAGTGTCTCTCGACGCCGCTACGAAGAAGCAGATCATGGCCGAGTTCGGCACCAAGGAGGGCGACACCGGCTCCCCCGAGGTCCAGGTCGCGATGCTCTCCCGTCGTATCTCGGACCTGACCGAGCACCTCAAGCAGCACAAGCACGACCACCACTCCCGTCGTGGTCTGCTGATCCTGGTCGGCCAGCGCCGCCGCCTGCTGCAGTACCTCGCCAAGAAGGACATCCAGCGCTTCCGCGCGCTGGTCGACCGCCTCGGCATCCGCCGCGGTGCGGCCGGCGGCGCCAAGTAATCCATTCCATGGAGAACGCTGTGAAGGGAGCGGTTCCCACGACAAGGGGGCCGCTCCCTTTGCTGTACGTGCGCGATGTGCCGACCGGCACTTAGTCTGGTCACACAACGCCACACAGGAGTGAGCGAGAAGCCGCCGACCGCCGCCGGTCCTCGGTAGTGGCCCCCGGACCCATACCCCCGGGTGCTTCGATCGAAGACCGGCCCGCACCCGAGGTGCGCTTCTCCTCCACCACCGTCCCCGGCCACACGGGCCGACGGACGAAAAGACGAACACGTAGGAGAAACCCATAGTGGAGAACGAGACCCACTACGCCGAGGCCGTCATCGACAACGGCACGTTCGGCACCCGCACCATCCGCTTCGAGACGGGCCGCCTGGCCAAGCAGGCCGCTGGCTCCGCCGTCGCGTACCTGGACGACGACACGATGGTCCTCTCGGCCACCACCGCGTCCAAGAAGCCCAAGGACCAGCTCGACTTCTTCCCCCTGACGGTGGACGTCGAGGAGCGGATGTACGCCGCCGGGAAGATCCCCGGCTCCTTCTTCCGCCGTGAGGGCCGGCCCTCCGAGGACGCGATCCTCACCTGCCGCCTGATCGACCGCCCGCTGCGCCCCTCCTTCAAGAAGGGCCTGCGCAACGAGATCCAGATCGTCGAGACGATCATGGCGCTCAACCCCGACCACCTCTACGACGTGGTCGCGATCAACGCCGCCTCCTGCTCCACGCAGCTGGCCGGCCTGCCCTTCTCCGGCCCGATCGGCGGCACCCGTGTCGCCCTGATCAAGGGCCAGTGGGTCGCGTTCCCGACGCACACCGAGCTCGAGGACGCCGTCTTCGACATGGTCGTCGCCGGTCGCGTCCTGGAGGACGGCGACGTCGCGATCATGATGGTCGAGGCCGAGGCCACCGAGAAGACGATCGAGCTCGTCAAGGGCGGCGCCGAGGCGCCGACCGAGGAGATCGTCGCCGCCGGTCTCGAGGCCGCGAAGCCCTTCATCAAGGTCCTGTGCAAGGCCCAGTCGGACCTCGCCGCCAAGGCCGCCAAGCCGGTCGGCGAGTTCCCGGTCTTCCTCGACTACCAGGACGACGTCCTGGAGGCGCTCACCGCCGCCGTCAAGAGCGAGCTCGCCCAGGCGCTCACCATCGCCGGCAAGCAGGAGCGCGAGACCGAGCTCGACCGCATCAAGGAGCTCGCCGCCGAGAAGCTCCTCCCGGCCTTCGAGGGCCGCGAGAAGGAGATCTCGGGCGCGTACCGCGCGCTGACCAAGAAGCTGGTCCGCGAGCGGATCATCAAGGACAAGGTCCGCATCGACGGCCGCGGCCTCACGGACATCCGTACGCTCGCCGCCGAGGTCGAGGCCATCCCGCGCGTGCACGGCTCGGCGCTCTTCGAGCGTGGCGAGACCCAGATCCTGGGCGTCACCACCCTCAACATGCTCCGCATGGAGCAGCAGCTGGACACCCTCTCCCCGGTGACCCGCAAGCGCTACATGCACAACTACAACTTCCCGCCGTACTCCGTCGGTGAGACCGGCCGCGTGGGCTCGCCCAAGCGCCGCGAGATCGGCCACGGCGCGCTCGCCGAGCGCGCCATCGTGCCGGTGCTGCCGACGCGCGAGGAGTTCCCCTACGCGATCCGCCAGGTGTCCGAGGCCCTCGGCTCCAACGGCTCGACGTCCATGGGCTCGGTCTGCGCCTCCACCATGTCGCTGCTGAACGCCGGTGTGCCGCTCAAGGCCCCGGTCGCCGGTATCGCCATGGGTCTGATCTCCGAGGAGATCGACGGCAAGACCCACTACGTCGCCCTCACCGACATCCTCGGTGCCGAGGACGCGTTCGGCGACATGGACTTCAAGGTCGCCGGTACGAAGACCTTCGTCACCGCGCTCCAGCTGGACACCAAGCTCGACGGCATCCCCGCCTCGGTCCTGGCCGCCGCGCTGAAGCAGGCCCGTGACGCGCGTCTGCACATCCTCGACGTGATGAACGAGGCGATCGACGTTCCGGACGAGATGTCCCCGAACGCGCCGCGCATCATCACCGTCAAGATCCCGGTGGACAAGATCGGTGAGGTCATCGGCCCCAAGGGCAAGATGATCAACCAGATCCAGGAGGACACCGGCGCCGACATCACGATCGAGGACGACGGCACCATCTACATCGGTGCCGCCCAGGGCTCGCAGGCCGAGGCCGCCCGCGCCGTGATCAACGGCATCGCCAACCCGACCATGCCGGAGGTCGGCGAGCGCTACCTGGGTACGGTCGTCAAGACCACCACCTTCGGTGCCTTCGTCTCCCTCATGCCCGGCAAGGACGGCCTGCTGCACATCTCGCAGATCCGCAAGCTCGCCGGTGGCAAGCGCGTGGAGAACGTCGAGGACGTGCTCGCGGTGGGCTCCAAGGTCCAGGTCGAGATCGCCGAGATCGACCAGCGCGGCAAGCTCTCCCTCGTCCCTGTCATGGCGGACGAGGAAGGCGCTTCCGAGACTGCGTCGACTAGCGGCTCCGCCGCGGAGAAGGACGACACCGACCAGTGACGTCCCGTAGTTCCGTGACGACGGCCCGCCCCTCTTCGGAGGGGCGGGCCGTCGCCCGTACCCAAACGCTTCTCCCCGGCAAGGACGGCATCGGCACCGTCCGCCGCACCACCCTGCCGGGCGGCCTGCGCATCGTCACCGAGACCCTGCCCTCCGTACGCTCCGCCACCTTCGGCATCTGGGCACACGTCGGCTCCCGCGACGAGACGCCCACCCTCAACGGCGCCACGCACTATCTCGAACACCTCCTCTTCAAGGGCACCAAGAAGCGCAGCGCCCTCGACATCTCCGCCGCGCTCGACGCGGTCGGCGGCGAGATGAACGCCTTCACGGCGAAGGAGTACACCTGCTACTACGCACGGGTCCTCGACACCGACCTGCCGCTGGCGATCGACGTCGTCTGCGACATGCTCACCGGCTCGCTGATCCTCCAGGAGGACGTGGACGCCGAGCGCGGCGTCATCCTCGAGGAGATCGCGATGACCGAGGACGACCCGGGCGACGTCGTGCACGACCTGTTCGCGCAGACCATGTTCGGCGACACCCCGCTGGGCCGGCCGGTGCTCGGCACCGTCGACACCATCAACGCCCTGGACCGCGGCCGGATCGCCCGCTTCTACAAGAAGCACTACGACCCGACCCACCTGGTCGTCGCGGCCGCGGGCAACATCGACCACGCCACGGTGGTACGCCAGGTCCGCCGCGCCTTCGAGAAGGCCGGCGCCCTCACCCGTACCGACGCGCTCCCCGTCGCGCCCCGCGAGGGCCGCCGCACCATCCGCACCGCGGGCCGCGTCGACGTCGTGGGCCGCAAGACCGAGCAGGCCCACGTGGTCCTCGGCATGCCGGGCCTGGCCCGCACCGACGAGCGCCGCTGGGCCCTCGGCGTGCTGAACACCGCCCTCGGCGGCGGCATGTCCTCCCGGCTCTTCCAAGAGGTCCGGGAGAAGCGCGGCCTGGCCTACAGCGTGTACTCGTACACCTCCGGATTCGCCGACTGCGGCCTCTTCGGGGTGTACGCGGGCTGCCGCCCGAGCCAGGTCCACGACGTGCTGAAGATCTGCCGGGACGAGCTCGACAAGGTGGCCTCCGACGGCCTGTCCGACGACGAGATCGACCGTGCGATCGGCCAGCTCTCCGGCTCGACCGTCCTCGGCCTCGAGGACACCGGCGCGCTGATGAACCGCATCGGCAAGAGCGAGCTGTGCTGGGGCAGCCAGATGTCCGTCGACGACATGCTCGCCCGTATCGCGGCGGTCACCCCGGACGAGGTCCGCGAGGTCGCCCGTGATGTGCTCGGACAGCGCCCCTCGCTGTCCGTCATAGGGCCGCTGAAGGACAAGCAGGCGGCACGCCTGCACGAATCCGTCTCCTAGAGAGAGTGCACAGAGCAATGAGCAAGCTGCGCGTGGCGGTCCTCGGAGCCCAGGGCCGTATCGGCTCCGAGGCCGTACGGGCCGTCGAGGCCGCCGAGGACATGGAACTGGTCGCGGCCCTCGGCCGCGGCGACAAGCTGGAGACGCTCGCCGACGCGGGCGCCCAGGTCGCGGTCGAGCTGACCACCCCGGCCTCCGTGATGGACAACCTCGACTACTGCCTGCGCCACGGCATCCACGCGGTCGTCGGCACCACCGGCTGGACCGAGGACCGCCTCGCGCAGCTGCGGACCTGGCTCGACGCCTCTCCCGGAACCGGCGTCCTGATCGCCCCGAACTTCTCCATCGGCGCGGTCCTGACCATGAAGTTCGCGCAGATCGCGGCCCCGTACTTCGAGTCGGTCGAGGTCGTCGAACTGCACCACCCCAACAAGGTCGACGCCCCCAGCGGCACCGCGACCCGTACCGCCCAGCTGATCGCCGCCGCCCGCGCCGAGGCCGGCCTCGGCGCCCAGCCGGACGCCACCGCGACCGCCCTGGACGGCGCCCGCGGCGCCGACGTCGACGGCGTTCCGGTCCACGCGGTACGCCTGAGGGGTCTCCTGGCCCACCAGGAGGTGCTGCTCGGCGGCGAGGGCGAGACGCTGACCATCCGCCACGACTCGCTGCACCACTCCAGCTTCATGCCGGGCATCCTCCTGGGCGCCCGCCGTGTGACCACCGCCCCGGGCCTCACCTTCGGCCTGGAGCACTTCCTGGACCTGGGCTGACGGCCATGGGCGGAAAGATCACGTACTTCTTCCTCGCCACCGTCCTCGTGCTCGTCTTCGCGGTGGTGGCGATGGAGGGGGTCCTGCTCCTGCTGACCGGCGAACCGGCCGCCATGGGCATGGGCGCGGTGGCGTTCCTGCTGCCCGGCGTCGGCGGCTGGTTCCTGTGGAAGAACACCCGCTTCGCGCGCCGGGCGCAGCGGCTCGCCCAGGAGCTGGAGGCCGAAGGCGGCCTCCCGGTGGACGAGCTGAAGCGGACGCCCGGCGGTCGGATCGACCGCGACTCGGCCGACGAGGTGTTCGCGAAGCGGCGCGCCGAGACCGAGGACTCCCCGGACGACTGGCGCTGCTGGTTCCGTCTCGCGGTCGCCTACCACGACGCCCGCGACACCCCGCGTGCCCGCAAGGCGATGCAGCGCGCGATCGCCCTCCACGAGGGCCGCGCGATCAGCGCGTAGCCGTCACCACGCCGTACTCGGCGTTCCACGCCTCGACGGTGTCGGCCGCGCGGTCGAACGCCTCGACGCGGGAGAGGAAGTCGGCACTGTGGTCGGTGAGCAGCGTGGTCTGCTCACCGCCCTGCCGTACGAGGATCAGGGCCTGGCCCTGGACGGTGCGGGGGAGCCCCAGCCAGCGCACCGGCTGCTGGGCCGTGCGCACGGCGCCGACCTGCCGCCACTCCACGGTCGTCGTCGAGAAGAACCCGACCCGCCGCACCCCGTGGCGGCTCACCCAGGCGCCCACCCGGAGCATCCGCAGCGCGGAGACGATGATCAGCGCCGCCAGCGCGAAGGTGACCGCCGCCCCGGCCATGGTTCCGGCGGCGGCGATGATCACCGCGGCGACGAGCACGAACGACGCCAGCAGCAGGGCGAGCGCCGCCGCGCCCACCCTCCAGGGGCCGGGCCGATAGGGACGCCGCCACTGGTCGTGGTCGTCGAACGGCAGCGCGACATCGTCGGTCGCGTCAAAAGCGCGGTCGGCCGTCAGGAAGGGCAGGGGCACGGCGGTTCCTCACTCACAAGCACGCTCGAAGGGGCTGTGCCCGGTGAGGCTACCCAGGTGGTCTCGACCGGGCCACCTCAGGGGGCTGTACTGCTCAGCGGCCGACGGAGGCCTCGGAGTGCTGCCGCGGGCCGTCGGCGGCGCCCGACTGCAGGGCGGGCATGCCGAAGAGCAGCGATCCGACGAGACCGGCCACGACGGTCAGCCCGACCAGCGTACGGCCCGCGAGCTGGGAGACGGTGAGGCGCTCCCTCGGCGGCGGAGTGACGTTACTGCGGAAGCGGTCTGCCTCGGCGACGAACGCGAACGGAACGGGCTCTCGCCGGCTGAACATGGGGAAACACTCCTTGGGTCGGGTGGTGTGCGGTGTCACAGAGTCAGACGATCGAAGTCGCGGCTCGGTGCCCTTTTTCCCCGGATTGGTCAAAGAAGGCCGCCCAGGTGGGTGCACGGCCGCGTTGTCGGCGGCTCCCCGTAAAGTGGGCGCCGCCCGAGCGACGCGATGGAAGGACCCGCGGTGAGCGACACCCCCGCAGAAGACCTCAAGCCCAGTTTCCGCAGCGATGTGACCGTGGAGCTGGTGAAGCACAGTGCGGCCGACTCGGACGTGCTCTGGGCGGCCCGCGTCTCCACCGCCGGCGAGCAGTCGCTCGAAGAGCTGCGGAAGGACCCCGAGCGGTCCAAGGGGCTCATCAACTATCTGATGCGGGACCGGCACGGCAGCCCCTTCGAGCACAACTCGATGACCTTCTTCATCAGCGCTCCGATCTTCGTCTTCCGCGAGTTCATGCGCCACCGCGTGGGCTGGTCGTACAACGAGGAATCGGGCCGTTACAGGGAGCTGGAGCCGGTCTTCTACGTCCCGGACGCCTCCCGCAAGCTCGTCCAGGAGGGCCGCCCGGGCAAGTACGTCTTCGTCGAGGGCACCGAGGCCCAGCAGGAGCTGGTCGGCCGCGCCATGGAGGACTCGTACGTCCAGGCGTACGAGGCGTACCAGGAGATGCTCGCCGCCGGTGTCGCTCGCGAGGTCGCTCGCGCGGTCCTGCCCGTCGGTCTCTTCTCCTCGATGTACGCCACGTGCAACGCCCGCTCGCTGATGCACTTCCTCGGCCTGCGCACCCAGCACGAGCTGGCCAAGGTGCCGTCCTTCCCGCAGCGTGAGATCGAGATGGTCGGCGAGAAGATGGAAGAGCACTGGGCCCGGCTGATGCCGCTGACCTACGCCGCCTTCAACAACAACGGCCGCGTGGCCCCATAAAGCACATCTGTGCGATCCCGTCACGCGAAGTGTCCGTATTGCGACGTTTCACGAAGTTCATCTAGGCTGATCAAACGGACCCGGCACTGCTTGAACCCCCGAGCAGGCAGTGCCGGGCTCCTCTTCTCACGTCCCCCGAGGGGACACCGGACGCCGAGCAACGAGTAGCGTGTTACCCATGGCTCCGATCTCCACTCCGCAGACCCCCTTCGGGCGGGTCCTCACCGCCATGGTCACGCCCTTCACGGCTGACGGCGCAATCGACCTCGACGGTGCCCAGCGACTCGCCGCCCATCTGGTGGACGCCGGCAACGACGGCCTCGTCATCAACGGCACCACCGGCGAGTCCCCGACCACCAGCGATGCGGAGAAATCGGAGCTGGTACGAGCGGTACTGGAGGCGGTCGGCGACCGCGCCCATGTCGTGGCGGGTGTCGGCACCAACGACACCCACCATTCACTCGAGCTCGCGCGCACCGCCGAACGCGACGGCGCGCACGGCCTGCTCGCGGTCACGCCGTACTACAACAAGCCCCCTCAGGAGGGCCTGTACCGGCACTTCTCGGCCATCGCCGACGCCACCGAGCTTCCGGTGATGCTCTACGACATCCCCGGCCGCAGCGGTGTCCCGATCGACACCGAGACGATCGTGCGGCTCGCCGAGCACCCCCGGATCGTCGCCAACAAGGACGCCAAGGGGGACCTCGGCCGCGCCAGCTGGGCCATCGCCCGGAGCGGCCTCGCCTGGTACTCCGGCGACGACATGCTCAACCTTCCGCTGCTCTCCGTGGGCGCCTGCGGCTTCGTCTCCGTCGTCGGCCATGTCGTCACCCCCGAGCTGCGCGCCCTCCTGGACGCCCACCTCAACGGCGACGTCCAGAAGGCGACGGAGATCCACCAGCAGCTGCTCCCGGTCTTCACCGGCATGTTCCGTACCCAGGGCGTCATCACCACCAAGGCCGCGCTCGCCCTCCAGGGCCTGCCGGCCGGGCCTCTGCGGCTGCCGCTCGTGGAGCTTTCGGCCGAGGAAACCGCCCAGCTCAAGCTCGATCTCGCCGCAGGCGGGGTACAGATCTAGCAACAGACTTCACAACTGAATATCCGATCTGCGGGCGCGACGAGCGACACCCGACGTCCGACGAGATCGATCCGACAGACAACAGCAAGTGCACGAATGTCATGCGCGCCACGTGCCCAAGCGGTACGTGGCGCGTGTGGTGAGGAGAGTCTTTTGAGTCATCCGCATCCTGAACTCGGCGCCCCGCCGAAGCTCCCCAAGGGCGGCCTGCGTGTCACCCCGCTCGGCGGGCTCGGTGAGATCGGCCGCAACATGACGGTCTTCGAGTACGACGGCCGGCTGCTGATCGTCGACTGCGGCGTCCTCTTCCCCGAGGAGGAGCAGCCGGGCATCGACCTGATCCTGCCCGATTTCACCACCATCCGTGACCGCCTCGACCAGATCGAGGGCATCGTGCTCACGCACGGTCACGAGGACCACATCGGAGCCGTTCCGTTCCTGCTCCGGCTGAAGCCGGACATCCCCCTCATCGGCTCCAAGCTGACCCTCGCCCTGATCGAGGCCAAGCTCCAGGAACACCGCATCCGGCCCTACACCCTCGAGGTGGTCGAAGGGCAGCGCGAGAGCCTGGGCCCCTTCGACTGCGAGTTCATCGCGGTCAACCACTCCATCCCCGACGCGCTGGCCGTCGCCATCCGCACCCCCGCGGGCATGGTGGTGCACACCGGTGACTTCAAGATGGACCAGCTCCCGCTGGACGGCCGGCTCACCGACCTCCACGCGTTCGCGCGGCTCAGCGAGGAGGGCATCGACCTCCTGCTGAGCGACTCGACGAACGCCGAGGTCCCGGGCTTCGTCCCGCCGGAGAAGGACATCTCCAACGTTCTGCGGAACGTCTTCGCGAACGCCCAGAAGCGCATCATCGTGGCCAGCTTCGCCAGCCATGTGCACCGCATCCAGCAGATCCTCGACGCCGCCCACGAGTACGGACGCCGGGTGGCCTTCGTCGGCCGTTCGATGGTCCGCAACATGGGCATCGCCCGGGACCTGGGCTATCTGCGGGTCCCCGCGGGTCTGGTCGTGGACGTCAAGACCCTCGACGACCTCCCCGACGACGAGGTCGTGCTCGTCTGTACGGGCTCCCAGGGCGAGCCGATGGCGGCGCTCTCGCGCATGGCCAACCGCGACCACCAGATCCGGATCGTCCAGGGCGACACCGTGATCCTGGCGTCCTCGCTCATCCCGGGCAACGAGAACGCTGTGTACCGGGTGATCAACGGCCTGACCCGCTGGGGCGCCAACGTCATCCACAAGGGCAACGCCAAGGTCCACGTCTCGGGCCACGCCTCGGCCGGCGAGCTGCTGTACTTCTACAACATCTGCCGGCCGAAGAACCTGATGCCGGTCCACGGCGAATGGCGCCACCTGCGCGCCAACGCCGAGCTCGGCGCCATGACGGGTGTTCCGAAGGACCGCATCGTCATCGCCGAGGACGGCGTCGTCGTCGACCTGGTCGACGGCAAGGCCAAAATCGTCGGCAAGGTCCAGGCCGGATACGTGTACGTCGACGGCCTCTCGGTCGGCGACGTCACGGAGGTCCACCTCAAGGACCGCCGCATCCTCGGCGACGAGGGCATCATCTCGGTCTTCGTCGTCGTGGACGCCTCGTCCGGCAAGATCGTCAGCGGCCCGAACATCCACGCCCGGGGCTCCGGCATCGAGGACTCGGCGTTCAACGCCGTGGTCCCCAAGGTCGAGGAGGCCCTCAACAAGTCCGCGCAGGACGGCGTGGTCGAGCCGCACCAGCTCCAGCAGCTGATCCGCCGCTCGGTCGGCAAGTGGGTCTCGGACACCTACCGCAGGCGTCCGATGATCCTCCCGGTGGTCGTCGAGGTCTGACCCTCGACCCCCCAACCAGGAGCGGGGCGCCTCGATTTGCATCGGGGCGCCCCGCTCCAGTACGTTTACGGCTCCGCCTGAACGGGAACCGGGCACGCTTGCGTGCGAGAACGGGGGAACGGGAGGGGCGGGAATTCCGACTCAGAAGTTCTGATAAAGTCGGAGCCGCCGGAAAGGAAAGCGCGAAAGCGAATTCCCGGAAGGTGGAACCCGCTCCAGCGGGTGGCGGAAACGGAAAACGGATCTGCTAAGCTGGAAACACGAAAGACCGAAGGGAAAAGCCCGGAGGAAAGCCCGAGAGG
>NZ_JBSFTU010000046.1:0-47845 GCF_053591435.1 Streptomyces sp. NPDC003027 | reverse complement strand
ACCCTCTCGGGCTTTCCTCCGGGCTTTTCCCTTCGGTCTTTCGTGTTTCCAGCTTAGCAGATCCGTTTTCCGTTTCCGCCACCCGCTGGAGCGGGCTGCCGGTCCGTTCTCCGCTTTCGCGTTTCCCTTTCCGGCGGTTCCGACTCTATCAGATCCTTTCGGGCCTGATTCCCAGTCAGCGGGGTTTGTCTTCCCGGCTGTTGGGCCGTTCCGACGAGTGAGACTTTAGCGGATTCCCCGCCGCCGACGCTAATCGGGCGGCTCGTGCTCAAACTTCGAACACGGATTCCTCATTTCGCAGAAACGCACGGAAAGCAGAACGGCACGGAGAAGTGCCGTCGGCTTGAGTGGTTCTTGCGGAATGGCTGTCCGGGGCCGACCGGGGTCGGTGCTCACGTCGGACAGCTCGGAGAACACTACGGATCGGTCAAACCCATGTCAACCCGGGGTCTGAGGCGTACTCTCCTCGCATGACTACGCATGCGCGCACCCTCCAGTGGTGGGCCGCCTGACGGCGGCCGCGCACACGCATGCACATCAGCGGCCGCCGCCTCGGCGGCCGTTCGCGTATCCCCCTCCGGGTGCCGGCCGTCGAGCCGGCGGTCGCGCTCCGACCACGAGCAGCACCGAACCAGGAGTGAGGGAGAGGAACGCATGAGGAAGCGGATCTTCAGCGGGGTCAAGCCGACCGGGCATCTGACGCTGGGCAACTACCTCGGAGCCGTACGGCAGTGGGTGGAGGCCGACCAGTACGCGGCGGACGCGCTGTTCAGCGTCGTCGATCTGCACGCTCTGACGGTGGAGCACGATCCGGCGCGGGTGCGGCGGCTCAGTCGGCAGGCGGCCACGCTGCTGCTGGCGGCCGGGCTCGATCCGAAGCTGTGCACCGTGTTCGTACAGAGTCATGTGGATGAGCACACCAGGCTGTCGTACCTGCTGGAGTGCACGGCCACGGACGGCGAGCTGCGGCGGATGATCCAGTACAAGGAGAAGGGCGAGCGGGCGCGGGCCACCGGGCAGAGTGTGCGGCTGTCGTTGCTGACGTATCCGGTGCTGATGGCGGCGGACATCCTCGCGTACCGGACGGACGAGGTGCCGGTGGGTGAGGACCAGAGGCAGCATGTGGAGCTGACCCGGGACCTGGCGGTGCGGTTCAACCAGCGGTACGGGCATGTGTTCACCGTGCCGAAGGCGACGTCTCCCGCGGTGGCGGCGCGCGTCATGGATCTGCAGGACCCGTGCTCGAAGATGGGGAAGTCGCACGAGAACACGGCGGGCATCGTCTATCTGCTGGACGACGCGGACACCGTCCGGCGGAAGATCATGCGGGCGGTGACCGACAGCGGTCGCGAGGTGGAGTACGACCGGGAGGCCAGGCCGGGCGTCGCGAATCTGCTCGATCTGCTGGCCGCTTCGACGGGTGGGGACCCGGAGGCGCTGGCCGGTGCGTACGAGTCGTACGGATCCCTGAAGAAGGACACGGCGGACGCGGTGGTCGAGCTGCTGAGGCCGGTGCGGGAGCGGCACGCGGAGCTGGCCGCCGATCCGGGGCATGCGGATCAGGTGCTGAGGGAGGGGGCCGAGCGGGCCCGGGGGATGGCGCGACCGGTGGTGGACAGCGCCTATCGGGCGGTCGGTCTGCTGCCGGCCGGGTGACACGACGAAGGGGATAGGGAAGCGGCCGCCGGGGTGCGGGGACCCCGGCGGGTCGTGGTCGGTCAGCCGTTGCCGGAGGCGAGTTCGCGGCTGCGGTCGCGGGCGGCCTCCAGTGCGGCGATCAGGGCCGCGCGTACGCCGTGGTTCTCGAGCTCGCGGATGGCGCTGATGGTGGTGCCGGCCGGGGAGGTCACGGCCTCGCGGAGCTTGACCGGGTGTTCGCCGCTGTCGCGGAGCATCACGGCGGCGCCGATGGCGGCCTGGACGATCAGGTCGTGGGCCTGGGCGCGGGGCAGGCCGAGGAGGATGCCGGCGTCGGTCATGGCTTCGACGAGGAAGTAGAAGTAGGCCGGGCCGGAGCCGGAGAGGGCGGTGGCGGCGTCCTGCTGGGACTCGGGGACGCGCAGCGTCTTGCCGACGCCGCCGAAGATCTCCTCGGCGTGGGCGAGGTGCTCCAGGGTGGCGTGGCTGCCGGCCGAGATCACGGACATGCCCTCGTCGACGAGGACGGGGGTGTTGGGCATGACGCGGACGACGGGGGTGTCGGCGGCGAGGCGGTCCTCGATGAAGGAGGTGGGGATACCCGCGGCGGCGCTGATGACGAGGCGGTCGGCGGTGACGTGGGGGGCGAGTTCGTCGAGGAGGCGGCCCATGTCCTGCGGCTTCACCGCGAGGATGAGGGTGTCGGCGCGCTTGGCGGCTTCGGCGTTCGTCACGGGCTCGACGCCGTAGCGGGCGCGGAGTTCCTCGGCGCGTTCGGTGCGGCGGGCGGTGACCAGGAGGTCGGCGGGGCGCCAGCCGGCTCGGATCATGCCGCTGAGGAGCGCTTCACCGATCTTGCCGGTGCCGAGGACTGCGACGGTCTGGGTCATGGCTCTGTTCACCTCGCCGTGGATACGTATGTGCCGCCATCCTCGCACCGTGCGCCGTCGGTGGGGGCGGGTGTCCGAGGGGCGGTCACCCCGTGGGGTCAGGCGGTGCGGCGGCGGAGGGTGGCGGCGCCGAGGGTGAGGACGAGGAGGGCGCAGCCCGCGACGACGAGGGCGTCGCGGACGAAGGCGCCGGTGACGTCGGGGTGGCGGAGGACTTCGTTCATGCCGTCGACGGCGTACGACATGGGCAGCGCGTCGGAGATCGCTTCCAGCACGGGGTGCATCCGGTCGCGCGGGGTGAACAGGCCGCACAGGAGCAGCTGCGGGAAGATCACGGCCGGCATGAACTGGACGGCCTGGAATTCGGAGGCGGCGAAGGCGGAGACGAAGAGGCCGAGGGCGGTGCCGAGGAGGGCGTCGAGGAGGGCGACGAGGAGGAGCAGCCAGGGCGAGCCGACGACGTCGAGGCCGAGGAGCCAGAGGGCGAGGCCGGTGGCGAGGGCCGACTGGACGACAGCGAGGAGGCCGAAGGCGAGGGCGTAGCCGGCGATGAGATCGCCTTTGCCGAGGGGCATGGCGAGGAGGCGTTCCAGGGTGCCGGAGGTGCGTTCGCGCAGGGTGGCGATCGAGGTCACCAGGAACATGGTGATCAGCGGGAAGATGCCGAGCAGCGAGGCGCCGATGCTGTCGAAGGTGCGGGGGCTTCCGTCGAAGACGTACCGGAGCAGGAGGAGCATCAGGCACGGGACGAGGAGCATCAGGGCGATCGAGCGGGGGTCGTGGCGCAGCTGACGCAGGACGCGGGCGGCGGTGGCGAGGGTGCGGGCGCCGTTCATCGCTGGGACTCCTCAAGGGGTGCTGCCGCGCGGGCGGCGGCGTCGACGAGGCGGAGGAAGGCGTCTTCGACGGTGGCGGTGTCGTTGCGGCGGCGCAGGGCTTCGGGGGTGTCGTCGGCCAGGATCTCGCCCTCGCGCATGAGCAGGAGGCGGTGGCAGCGCTCGGCCTCGTCCATGACGTGGGAGGAGACGAGGATCGTCGCGCCGCGCCGGTCGGCGATGCGGTGGAAGAGGTCCCACAGGTCGCGGCGGAGGACGGGGTCGAGGCCGACGGTCGGTTCGTCGAGGACGAGGAGCTCGGGGGTGCCGAGGAGGGCGACGGCGAGGGAGACGCGGCTGCGTTGGCCGCCGGAGAGCCGGCCGGCGAGCGCGTCGGCGTGCGAGACGAGGTCGACGTCGCCGATGGCCCGGTCGACGGCGGTGCGGCGCTCGTCGCGGTGGGCGCGGCCGGGGAGGAGGACGGAGGCGAAGTAGTCGAGGTTCTGGGCGACGGTGAGGTCGTCGTAGACGGACGGTGCCTGGGTGACGTAGCCGACGCGGGAGCGCAGGGCGGCGTCGCCGGCGGGGTGGCCGAGGACGTCGAGGGTGCCGGTGACCTTGCCCTGGGTGCCGACGACGGCCCGCATGAGCGTGGATTTGCCGCAGCCGGAGGGGCCGAGGAGGCCGGTGATCTGCCCGGGTGGGACGGCGAAGTCGAGACCTCGCAGGACGGTGCGGTCGCCGCGGACGACGGTGAGGCCGCGCGCGACGATCGCTCCTGCCGGGACCCGCTCGGAGTAATTCACCATGTGATGAATAATGCGCACGGGGGTGGGGGGCGTCAAGGATGAGGGGTGGGTGCAGGGCTGTATGGGGGCGCCCTGCCTCTGCCTGGGGGCGCCTGCCCCGACCGCTCGCCCTCGGCGAGGGCCGGTGCCTGGCGGGTTACTTTCGCTTGGGCTTCTTGCGGGACGCCGGGTTGCCCGTGCGGGAACCGCGCCGCTTCTCGTACCGGGCGCGGGCGGTGTCGTACTCGGTGCGGAGGAGTTTCTCGCCGGGGGCCTCCACGAAGCAGCGGAGGGCATAGGCGAGGAGGGAGCCGATGAAGCCGATGGCCTTGAGGCTGCGCAGCGACTCCTCGCGCGCGGGGTCGCTGGGGCGCCGGACGAAGCCCTCCCAGGTCTTGCGGAAGGCGATGGCGCTGCAGATCGCGAACATGACGATCACGAGGGTGTTGACGAAGCCGCCGACCTCGGCGATCTCAAGCCCTTGGTAGCCGAAGCGCAGGACGAGGCACCCCGCCGCGGCGGCGGCGAGCGCACCGGCGGCGAGGCCGGCGCGGCGCAGTCCGTAGTGGCCGTCGTGGTCCACCCAGGTCGTGCCGAAGAAGCGGATCGCCTCGGGCCGCGGCCCGGCGGGGCCCGCGCCGGGCGCACCCTCGGCGGCGGCGCGGTCGGTGCCGCCGCCGCCCTTGGGGGTGCGGGGATCCTCGGGCCGGGAGGTACGGTCGTCGTCGCTCACGAGGTCGATTATCCCCGGGCGGCCCTGGGAGGGGTCAGCCGCAGCGGCGGGCGACGTAGCCGTCGCTGCCCGTCTTCACATAGGCGTCGGAGATGAACTCGCCCGGCGCGATGTTGTCCCAGATGTCGGTGGTGCCGTACGGGCCGGAGATCCATTCGCCCGGCGTCTGGCAGTAGATGGCCACCCGCACGTCGAGGGCGAGCGTCCGCACGATCCGGTACTGCGTGCCCGGCCCCGAGCGGACGTTGACCCGGTAGCCCGGGGCCACCGGGTAGCGCGTCACGCTCATCGTGGTCACTCCGTCCGGCTCGGCGGCGACCGTCGATCCGCTCTTCTCGTCCACGCCCATGGCGTCCTCCCCCGTGCGCAGAAGCGCTGCGCTGCGATTCACTCTCTGCGACGCGCAGGCTAGCAAGCCCCACCGGTACCGCGGGCACCATGGACTAGGCTCCGTGCGTCGCGCACGCGCGTGAACACAACGGGGAACCACACGGGGGTTGGCTATGCCGCCGTTGCGCAGTACCGGCGCCGACCGGGAAGCGGAAGAACCTGAGTACGCCGGCGAATACCGTCTCCAGGCCTGTCTCGGCGCGGGCGGCATGGGAGTGGTGCACCTGGCCACCTCCGCCTCCGGGCTGCGGCTCGCGGTCAAGGTCGTCCACGGGCAGTACGCGGAGGACCCGGAGTTCAGGGCCCGGTTCCGCCAGGAGGTGGCCGCCGCCCGCCGGGTGAGCGGTGCCTTCACCGCCCCCGTCGTGGACGCCGATCCCGACGCCGTGCGCCCCTGGATGGCGACGCTGTACGTCCCCGGCCCCACCCTCGCCGACCAGGTCAAGCGGAACGGGCCCCTCGCCCCCGCCGAGCTGCGCCGGCTGACCGCGGGGCTCGCGGAGGCGCTGCGCGACATCCACCGGGCGGGGGTCGTGCACCGGGACCTCAAGCCGAGCAACGTACTGCTCACCGACACCGGGCCCAAGGTGATCGACTTCGGCATCTCCCGGCCCCTGGACAGCGATCTGCGTACGGAGACGGGGAAGTTGATCGGGTCGCCGCCCTTCATGGCGCCCGAGCAGTTCCAGCGGCCCCGTGAGGTCGGGCCGGCGGCGGACGTCTTCGCGCTCGGCTCCGTCCTGGTGCACGCGGCGACCGGCCACGGCCCGTTCGACTCCGACAGCGCGTACATCGTGGCGTACCAGGTCGTCCACGACGAGCCGGACCTCACGGGTGTTCCGGCCGACCTCGCGCCGCTCGTCGCCCGCTGTCTCGCGAAGGAGCCCGCCGAGCGTCCGACCCCCGCCGAGATCATGGCGGCGCTGCTGCCTCCGTCGTACGAGGCGGCGGCGTTCATACCCGCGCAGCGGCGGCCGCTCACACTGCCCGAACCGGGGCCGGGGTCCACGCCGTCCTGGGACGCGGACACACCCGTACGGGTCGCGGCGCCGGCCCCGCGGCGCCGCCGGCTCCGTCTGCCGGTCGTCGCCACCGCGCTCGCCGCCGCCCTGGCCGCCGGCGGCCTGGCGGTGGCGCTCCGGGCGGGCGGCGGCGCCCCCGCGCCCGCTCCGGACAGGACCGGGGTGGCCAGGGTCTTCACCGGCTGGCAGACCCCGCTGCAGAAGGGAGGCGCCTCCGCCGCCCCGGCCTGCGCCTCCACCGGCGACGCGCTGTTCTGCTCGGCCCGCGGCACCGGCCTGGCCCGCCTCGATCCCGCGACCGGCCGGGTCCTGTGGTCACGGCAGGCCGACGTCGGCCACCCCGTCTCCGCGCCGGTCGCGTTCGGCGGCCTGGTCGGCGTCGTCACGGCCGACGGCACCCTGCGCGCGTACGAGAGGGAGCGGGGTGCTCCAGGGTGGGACACCGGGGGCGCGCGCCCGGGTGGGGCCACGCCCGCCGGAGACACGCTGGTGTTCCCGGCGGACTCGGCAGCAGCCGTCAGGGCCGTCGACGGTACGACGGGGGAGCAACGCTGGCAGCGCGCCCTGCCGGGGTTCAAGGCGCCCCGGTTCGGGCTCCACGACGCCGCGACCGGCCTCCTGCCCGTGTTCGAGACGGCGGCCGGCGGAACGCACACGCTCCTCGGGGCGCTGCGGCCGGAGACGGGCGAGGTCGTCTGGCGGAAGCGGTTGGACGGAGACCTGGTGCCCGTGGGCGCGGGCAGCGGCGGTGTGCTGTTCCTGCGCTCCGCGAACAGCGACTCGCGGATCGACGCCGTCGTCCGCTACGACCCGGCGCGGGGGTCCGCCCGCCGTGTCCCGCTGCCGTACCGGATGGACGAACCCGGGATCAGCGTGCGGGGCGACACCGTCCATCTCCTCACGCCGACCGGTCGGCTGGTCGCCCTCGACACCGCCGCTCCCGGCGGACGTGTCCTGTGGGAGTTGGAGACCGCCGCCGGGAACGTCTCCGCGCCCGTCGCCGGCGCCCGTGACCGGCTCTATCTGTCCGCGTCCGACGGGCGGCTGCTCGCCGTCGACACCGCGCGGGGCGCGCTGCTCGGGCAGACCGAGCCGCGGCTGCGCGACGGCAGGCTCGGGTACGCGGCCACGGTTCCGGCACCGGTCGTGTCCGGGGACCGGGTGTTCGGGACCGCGCCCGACGGGTCGGTGTTCGCCGTGGACGGGCGGGACCCCGGCGCCTGGTGAGGGACGGGGGCGCGGGAGGCGGGCGCGGCCCGGACACGTCCCGGACCGCGCGCTGCGCCTCAGCCCAGGCGGGTCACGTCCCGGACCGCGCCCTTGTCGGCGCTCGTCGCCATCGCCGCGTACGCCCGCAGCGCCGCCGAGACCTTGCGCTCGCGGTTCTTCGGGGCGTAGACGCCGCCCAGCGCCTCGCGGCGGGCGGCCAGCGTCTCCTCGTCGACGAGGAGTTCGATCGAGCGGCTCGGGATGTCGATACGGATCCGGTCACCGTCCTCGACGAGCGCGATGGTGCCGCCCGAGGCCGCCTCCGGGGAGGCGTGGCCGATGGACAGGCCCGACGTACCGCCCGAGAAGCGGCCGTCCGTGACCAGCGCGCACGTCTTGCCCAGGCCACGGCCCTTCAGGAAGGACGTCGGGTAGAGCATCTCCTGCATGCCGGGGCCGCCGCGCGGGCCCTCGTAGCGGATGACGACCACGTCGCCGTCCTTGACCTTCTTGTTGAGGATCTTCTCGACGGCCTCGTCCTGCGACTCGCAGACGACCGCCGGGCCCTCGAAGGTCCAGATCGACTCGTCGACGCCGGCCGTCTTGACGACACAGCCGTCCTCCGCCAGATTGCCGCGCAGGACCGCGAGACCGCCGTCCTCGGAGTACGCGTGGGCCGCGTCGCGGATGCAGCCGCCGGCCGCGTCCGTGTCGAGGCTGTCCCACCGCTCCGACTGCGAGAAGGCGGTCGCGGAGCGGACGCAGCCGGGGGCGGCGTGCCACAGCTCGACGGCCTCCTCCGAGGGGGACCCGCCGCGCACGTCCCAGGTCTCCAGCCACTCCTTGACGGAGCGGGAGTGGACGGTGTGGACGTCCTCGTTCAGGAGCCCGGCGCGGTACAGCTCTCCCAGGATGGCGGGGATGCCGCCGGCGCGGTGGACGTCCTCCATGTAGTACGTGCCGCCGGGGGCCACGTTCGGGGCGACCTTGGCCAGGCACGGCACCCGGCGCGAGACCGCGTCCATGTCGGACAGGCCGTAGTCCAGCTCGGCCTCCTGGGCGGCGGCGAGCAGGTGCAGGATCGTGTTGGTCGAGCCGCCCATGGCGATGTCGAGGGCCATGGCGTTGTCGAAGGCCGCGCGGGTGGCGATGGAGCGCGGCAGGACGGAGTGGTCGTCCTCGTCGTAGTAGCGCCGGGTGATGTCGACGACCGTGCGGGCCGCGTTCTCGTACAGCGCCTTGCGGGCGGTGTGGGTGGCGAGGACCGAGCCGTTGCCCGGCAGGGAGAGGCCGATGGCCTCGGTCAGGCAGTTCATCGAGTTGGCGGTGAACATGCCGGAACAGGACCCGCAGGTCGGACAGGCGTTCTCCTCGATACGGAGCATGTCCGCGTCGGAGATCTTGTCGTTGACGGCCTCCGACATCGCGTCGACCAGGTCGAGCGTGCGGACCGTGCCGTCGACCAGGGTCGCCTTGCCGGACTCCATCGGGCCGCCGGAGACGAAGACCGTCGGGATGTTGAGGCGCAGGGCGGCCATCAGCATGCCGGGGGTGATCTTGTCGCAGTTGGAGATGCAGATCAGGGCGTCGGCGCAGTGCGCCTCGACCATGTACTCCACACTGTCCGCGATCAGGTCGCGGGAGGGCAGGGAGTAGAGCATGCCGCCGTGGCCCATGGCGATGCCGTCGTCGACGGCGATCGTGTTGAACTCGCGCGGGATGGCTCCGGCGGCGGTGATGGCCTCGGAGACGATCCGGCCGACCGGCTGGAGGTGGGTGTGGCCGGGGACGAACTCGGTGAAGGAGTTGGCGACGGCGATGATCGGCTTCCGGCCGATGTCCGCGCCGGGTACACCGGAGGCGCGCATAAGGGCGCGTGCGCCCGCCATGTTGCGGCCGTGGGTGACAGTGCGGGACCTCAGCTGGGGCATCGTCGCTCGCTCCTCGGGTGATGGGTGTGCTTGCTTTCGAGCGTACGCCGACGCTCCAAGATCTGGACAGGGTGTCCGTATGCCGGACCAGTTGTTCAGCTTTCGGTCAACCGGGCGGGCGGCGCGGGAACAGGCCGATGGGTCCGGTCGCGCTCAGGCTTCCGTGAGGTACCGCTGGAGGGTCGGAGCCACCTGGGCCACGATCTCCTCCGGGTCCGCGGAGGCCAGCGGCTCCACCTGGATGACGTACCGCAGGATCACGACGCCGATCATCTGCGAGGCGGCGAGCTCCGCGCGGAACTTCGGGTCCGGTACGCGCAGGTCGGCGGCCACCCGCTCCAGCAGTCGGCGCAGGACGAAGCCGCGCAGCACCTTGGCCGCCGCCTCGTGGGTGAGGGCGGAGCGGATGATCGCCAGCAGCGGGGCGCGGGTCGTGGGGTTCTCCCAGACGCCGATGAAATAGCGGGCGAGGCGCTCGCCGATGCCTTCGGGCGGGCCGCCGAGGACCGCGGGGATGACCAGAGCGGGCTCGAAGGAGACCTCGATGGCGGCGGCGAAGACCTCGTCCTTCGTACCGAAGTAATGGTGCACCAGCGCCGGGTCGACGCCGGCCGCCTTGGCGATGCCGCGGACGGAGGTCTTGTCGTAGCCGCGGTCGGCGAACTGCGCGCGGGCCGCCTCCAGGATCCGCTGCCGCGCGCCGGGGCCGCTGTCCTCGGCGGTACGGGACGGGCGGCCGCGCCGGCGCGGGGCCGGTCCGGTCATGAGCGGGGGACCCGGCGCCGGGGCGTCGCGGTCGACGAGGCGAGGTGGAGGCGGGTGAAGGCGAGGGCCTCGGCGAGGTCGGCCTCCCGTTCGGCGGCGGACATCGCGCGGCGGGTGTTGACCTCGATGACGACATGGCCGTCGAAGCCGGTGAGCGCGAGACGCTCAAGGACCTCGGCGCAGGGCTGGGTGCCGCGGCCGGGGACCAGGTGCTCGTCCTTGGCGGAGCCCCTGCCGTCGGCGAGGTGGACGTGGCCCAGGCGGTCGCCCATGCGGTCGACCATGGCGAGGGCGTCGGTGCGGGCGGTGGCGGTGTGGGAGAGGTCGACCGTGAAGTGGCGGTAGTCGTCCTTGGTGACGTCCCACTCGGGGGCGTACGCGAGCATCTCGCGGTCCTTGTACCGCCAGGGGTACATGTTCTCGACGGCGAACCGGACGTCGGTCTCGTCGGCCATCCGCCAGATTCCGGTGACGAAGTCGCGGGCGTACTGGCGCTGCCAGCGGAACGGCGGGTGCACGACGACGGTGGAGGCGCCGAGCTTCTCGGCGGCCGCCTGGGCGCGCTGGAGCTTGACCCAGGGGTCGGTGGTCCAGACGCGCTGGGTGATGAGGAGGCAGGGCGCGTGGACGGCGAGGACCGGGACCTGGTGGTAGTCCGAGAGCCGGCGCAGGGCCTCGATGTCCTGGCTGACGGGGTCGGTCCAGACCATGACCTCGACCCCGTCGTAGCCGAGGCGCGCGGCGATCTCGAAGGCCGTCGCCGTCGACTCCGGATAGACCGAGGCCGTCGACAGGGCGACCTTCGCATCCGGGATGCGCACCACTGGTTCTGCCACGAAGGACAGGGTACGGGGCCGACCGCGACGCCGTGGAGGTGGTTCCGGTCACTCGGGGGCGCGCGGCCCGCGACGAGGGAGGCGACCGCAGACGAGGGGCGGCCCCGCACGGCGCCGAGGGGGCGACGGAGACGCTGTTCCGGCGGGCGAGAGGTGGTCCAGGCGGAGATCTACTCCGGCGGGAGGCGGTCCAGGCGGAGATCTACTCCGGCGGGAGGTGGTCCAGGCGGAGATCTACTCCGGCGGGAGGTGGTCCAGGCGGCGCAGGATCACGCCCTCGCGGAGGGCCCAGGGGCAGATCTCCAGGTCGTCCACGCCGAAGAGGTCCATCGCGCCCTCGGCGACGAGCGCTCCGGCCAGGAGCTGGGGGGCGCGGCCCTCCGAGACACCGGGGAGGCCGGCGCGTTCCCGGACCGTCATGGCGGCGAGCTTGGGGACCCACTCCTCCAGGGACCTGCGGGTGAGGTCGCGCTGGACGTACAGCCCTTCGCCGGATCCGGGCGCCCCGGCGATCCGGGCCAGCTGCTTGAAGGTCTTGGAGGTGGCCACGACGTGGTCCGGCTTGCCGAAGCGGGTGAACTCACCGACGCTACGGGCGATCTGAGCGCGTACATGGCGACGCAGCGCCTTCACGTCCGCCGCCTCGGCCGGATCTCCGGGGAGCCAGCCGGCCGTCAGCCTCCCCGCCCCCAGGGGCAGCGAGACGGCCGCGTCCGGCTCCTCGTCTATGCCGTAGGCGATCTCCAGCGAGCCGCCGCCGATGTCGAGCAGGAGCAGCTTGCCCGCGGACCAGCCGAACCAGCGGCGGGCGGCGAGGAAGGTGAGGCGCGCCTCCTCCTCGCCGGTGAGGACCTGGAGGTCGACGCCGGTCTCCGCCTTGATCAGGGCGAGGACGGCGTCGGCGTTCGTCGCCTCGCGCACCGCCGAGGTCGCGAACGGCAGCACCTCCTCGCAGCCCTTGTCCTCGGCCGCCTGGAGCGCCTCGGCGACCGTGGCGATGAGCCGCTCGATCCCGCCCGGGGCGATGGCCCCGCGCTCGTCGAGGAGTTCGGCGAGACGCAGCTCCGCCTTGTGGGAGTGGGCGGGCAGCGGCCGCGCGCCCGGGTGGGCGTCCACCACCAGCAGGTGCACCGTGTTCGAACCGACGTCGAGGACTCCGAGTCTCATGGGCGGAACGCTACTGCGCCCGCGCGCATACGCTTGTCGTGTGCCAAAGACGAAAAAGGCGAAGCCGGACAAAGCCAGTGGCGGCGACAGCGGCCTCCCGTCCCCCAAGGCTCGCAAGGCCCCCAAGGAGCTCCCGATCCTCCACCCCAAGAAGCAGGTCAAGGCGCCCGAACCGGACGAGAAGGGCCTCGACTTTCCCCGTGCCTGGGTCGAGTTCCCCGACCCGGCCGACGACGAGCAGGTCTTCCGCTGCGACCTGACCTGGCTGACCTCGCGCTGGAGCTGCGTCTTCGGCAGCGGCTGCCAGGGCATCCAGGCCGGGCGGGCCGACGACGGGTGCTGCACGCTGGGCGCCCACTTCTCCGACGAGGACGACGAGAAGCGGGTCGCCTCGTACGTGGACCGGCTCACCCCGGAGCTGTGGCAGTTCCATGACGTCGGTACGGCGACGGGCTGGACGCAGCTCGACGAGGACGGCGACCGGCAGACCCGCCGCTGGGAGGGGTCCTGCATCTTCCAGAACCGTCCCGGCTTCGCGGGCGGCGCCGGCTGCTCGCTGCACATCCTGGCCCTCAAGGAGGGCAAGGAGCCGCTGGAGACCAAGCCGGACGTCTGCTGGCAGCTGCCGGTGCGGCGCACCTACGAGTGGATCGACCGGCCGGACGACACCCGGGTCCTCCAGGTGTCGATCGGCGAGTACGACCGCCGGGGCTGGGGTCCGGGCGGGCACGACCTGCACTGGTGGTGCACGTCGGCGACCTCGGCGCACGGCGCCGGGGAGCCGGTGTACGTGACGTACCGGCCGGAGCTGACCGAGCTGATGGGCAAGGCGGCGTACGACGTGCTGACCGAGCTGTGCGAGGCCCGGCTCGCCTCCGGGCTGCCGCTGGTCGCCGCGCACCCGGCGGACCCGGTGCGATAGCCCGAGGCGCCGGTGGTCCGGGCCCCGGAGACACCAGGCGGCCGTGGTCACGGTGCCGGTGGGCCGGGCCCCGGAGATCACCAGGCGGCCGTGGTCAGGACGCCGGCGGCGGGGTCCCCGCGCCGCCCGAGGTGCCCGGGTCCGTCGACGGCTCCCCCGATGAGGGGGGCGGTGTGGTCGGGTCCGTGGTCGGCGGCGGGGTTGTCGGGTCGGTCGAGGGCGGCGGTTCCTCCGTCGTCGGCGGAGGCGTGGTCGGGTCCGTGGTCGGCGGAGGCGTGGTCGGGTCGGTCGACGGCGGCGGCTCCTCCGTCGTCGGCGGAGGCGTGGCCGCGCCGCGGCCGCTGATCCGCACCACCGCGCCCGAGGGGTTCACTCCGACCCGCGCCGACCAGGCGCCCGCCGGCTCGCGCGCGGGGTCGACGGAGATGTGGACCGTCACGGACTGCCCCGGACGCAGCGTGCCGGACGCCTGGCTCACGTACAGCCAGGGTCCGTCCGTCCACAGCGACCAGTCGGCGGTGGAGTCGCCGGAGTTGGTGAGCGTGAGCGTCGTCGTGTCGCCGTCGCCGTGCGCGGCGACCGTGATCCGGCCCGGGCCCCGCTGGCCGGGCGGGGTCGGTCCGGCCGGTCCGCCGGGGGTGAGAATCTCGACCGAGACGTCGGGGCCGCGGTTGCCCTGGGTGAAGCGGGGGTCGGCCGTGGTGCGGGCGTTGCCCGTGTTCTCGTAGCGGTCGTTGGGGTCGCCGTCGAGGCTCACCGGGCCGCCGTCCTCGCGCGCGGTGACCGGGGTTCCGGACCCGCCCTCCCCCGTCGCCGGGGCGCCGCGGTACGAGGCCCACAGGGCGAGGACCGGCGCGGCGACCACGGCGGCGACGACCGTCGTCGTCACCGCGCGGGCCCGCATGCGGTCGCGGCGGGCGGCGTGGTCCTTGGGGTCCATCGGGAATCCGGCGGGGCCGAAGCGCGGGGCGGCGGCACGCGCGCGGGAGGCGTGCAGCATCGCCAGGTACGTCGCGGCCCGGTCCGCCTCGACCAGCGGGAGCCTTCCCGGGGGGACCGTCGTCGCGCCGGGCCACGGGCCGCCCGCACCCGCGCGTTCGGCGGCCCGCCGGCAGCGCGGGCAGTCGTCGACATGACGGACGAGTTCGGCGCGCAGGGCGGCGGAGAACAGCACCTGGTGGTCGCCCGTGAGCCGGGCGACCGTGGGGCAGGCGCCGGTCTCGACGACCGCGAGGGCGGCCCGGGTCCGCTCGACCTCGCAGGCGGCGGAGGAGAGCAGCTCGCGCGCGGCGAGGGGGTCGAGGGAGAGCACGGCGGCCACCTGGCGGTGCCCGAGGCCGTGGCGGACGGCGAGCTCCAGGGCTTCGCGCTGCTCGGGGCTGGTGCCGGCGGCCTCGGGCCAGGCGAGCAGGGCCAGTTCGGCGCGGCGCTGCTGCGGGTCCCTGCCGGATGCGGCACCGCCGGAGGTCTCCTCGGGGCCCCGGGCCGGCTCGGGCGCGGCGGCGGGGCGGCCGGTGTGCGTGCCCCGCCGGTGGCGGCGCTGCTCGGCGAGGCTGCGCAGGCAGGCCCAGCGCGCCAGCGCGTACAGCCAGGCCGTACGCCCGTCCTCGTCGGAGGGGCAGCGGCCGCGGTGGCGTTCGGCGACGGCCAGGACGTCGCCGAGGACGGCGGTCGCGGTGTCGTGGTCGCAGAGCACGGAGAGGCAGTACGTGAACAGGCCGTCGAGATACGCCTCGTAGCGCGCCGGCGGATGCTGGCCGCGCGTGCGGCTCCCGGGGTCCGCGGCGGAGTGGGACGGCGCGCGGCGGTGCGCCCGGTGTGCGCCGGTGGTGTGGGTGGGGGGTTCCAGCCTGCTGCTCGTCACTGGGCGACCGTAGGCAGGGCGGGGCGGCCTCTTCGCACCCCTCCCGCACTTTTAATCCTTACGGGTGAAGGTATCCCTCGAAAGGGGACAGGAATCCTTCATTCCGTTGGGGTGGGGTGAGAGCGCGCCGTGGGCTGACGTCGGGGGTTCGGCCGGGAGGGCGGCCAGGGGGCGGCCGCCGCCGGAGGTGTTGTCAGAGGGGCCCGCTACGGTTCGGTGCATGGCTGCCCGTACGAAATCCGCCAAGGACAGGCCGTCCTACCGCTGCACCGAATGCGGCTGGACGACCGCCAAATGGCTCGGCCGTTGCCCCGAGTGCCAAGCCTGGGGGACGGTCGAGGAGTACGGCGCGCCCGCCGTCCGCACCACGGCCGCGGGGCGCGTCTCCACCGCCGCCCTCCCCATCGGGCAGGTCGACGGCCGGACGGCCGCCGCGCGCTCCACGGGCGTCGACGAGCTGGACCGGGTCCTCGGCGGGGGGCTGGTGCCGGGCGCGGTCGTGCTCCTCGCGGGTGAGCCGGGCGTCGGCAAGTCCACGCTCCTGCTCGATGTCGCCGCGAAGGCGGCGAGCGACGAGCACCGCACGCTGTATGTGACGGGCGAGGAATCCGCCAGCCAGGTCCGGCTGCGCGCGGACCGGATCAACGCCCTGAACGACCATCTGTATCTGGCGGCCGAGACGGATCTGTCGGCGGTCCTCGGCCACCTCGACGCCGTCAAGCCGTCACTGCTGATCATGGACTCGGTGCAGACGGTGGCCTCCCCCGAGATCGACGGCGCGCCGGGCGGCATGGCGCAGGTCCGCGAGGTCGCCGGGGCGCTGATCCGGGCCTCCAAGGAGCGCGGGATGTCCACGCTCCTCGTCGGGCACGTGACGAAGGACGGGGCCATCGCCGGACCGAGGCTCCTGGAGCACCTCGTCGACGTCGTGCTCTCCTTCGAGGGCGACCGGCACGCGCGTCTGCGGCTGGTACGGGGCGTGAAGAACCGGTACGGGGCGACGGACGAGGTCGGCTGCTTCGAGCTGCACGACGAGGGGATCACGGGCCTGGCCGACCCGTCGGGTCTCTTCCTGACCCGCCGCGACGTGGCCGTCCCGGGGACCTGCCTGACGGTGACCCTGGAGGGCCGCCGGCCGCTCGTCGCCGAGGTCCAGGCGCTGACGGTGGACTCCCAGATCCCCTCGCCGCGCCGGACGACGTCCGGTCTGGAGACCTCCCGCGTCTCGATGATGCTGGCCGTGCTCGAACAGCGCGGCCGGATCACCGCGCTCGGCAAGCGGGACATCTACTCCGCGACGGTCGGCGGGGTGAAGCTCTCCGAGCCGGCCGCCGACCTGGCGATCGCCCTCGCCCTGGCCTCCGCGGCCAGCGACACCCCGCTGCCGAAGAACCTGGTCGCGATCGGCGAGGTCGGCCTCGCGGGCGAGGTCCGCCGTGTGACCGGCGTGCAGCGCCGACTGGCCGAGGCCCACCGGCTCGGCTTCACCCACGCCCTGGTCCCGACCGACCCGGGCAGGGTCCCGGCGGGCATGAAGGTGACAGAGGTGGCGGACATGGGCGACGCGCTGCGGGTCCTTCCGCGGAGCCGACGGGCGCCCTCCGCGAAGGGCGAGGAGGGCTAGGGTCTTTCGTTTGGATCATGCCTGCCCGACGATCTGCCCGTCGGATCAGGCGGGACAGGCCCGAGAACCGCCGACCCTGATCCGCCGGAACGGCGTCGGCGGACCCCGGGCTTCGGTGTACCGCGGCCCCGGGCGGGGCAGGCCCCGCACGGGTCGCGCGGCGCGCGGCAGAGGGCCGCCGGGTCGTGTCGCTAGACTTTGCCCTGGTCTCGCCCATCCGTACGAGCCGGAGGAGTGCAGTGGCAGCCAAGGACGGGGCAGCAGCTCCCGGAAAGTCCGGCGCGGGCTCCGGCATCGAAGCGCTCATGCGCGCCTCGCTCAGCGCCGTCGCCCCCGGCACCGCGCTGCGCGACGGCCTGGAGCGCATCCTCCGGGGCAACACCGGTGGCCTCATCGTCCTCGGCATGGACAAAACGGTCGAATCGATGTGCACCGGCGGCTTCGTGCTGGACGTCGAGTTCACCGCGACCCGCCTGCGCGAGCTGTGCAAGCTCGACGGCGCGCTCATCCTCGACAAGGACATCACCAAGATCCTGCGGGCCGGCGTCCAGCTCGTCCCGGACGCCTCCATCCCCACCGAGGAGACCGGCACCCGCCACCGCACCGCGGACCGGGTCTCCAAGCAGTGCGGCTTCCCGGTCATCTCGGTCTCCCAGTCGATGCGCCTGATCGCGCTGTACGTGGACGGCGAGCGCCGGGTCCTGGAGGAGTCGGCCGCGATCCTCTCCCGCGCCAACCAGGCGCTCGCGACCCTGGAGCGGTACAAGCTCCGCCTCGACGAGGTCGCCGGCACGCTCTCCGCCCTGGAGATCGAGGACCTGGTGACCGTCCGGGACGTCACGGCCGTCGCCCAGCGTCTGGAGATGGTCCGCCGGATCGCCACCGAGATCGCCGAGTACGTCGTCGAGCTGGGCACCGACGGCCGCCTCCTCTCGCTCCAGCTCGACGAGTTGATCGCCGGAGTGGAGCCCGAGCGCGAGCTCGTCATCCGCGACTACGTCCCCGAGCCCACGGCCAAGCGCTCCCGTACGGTCTCCGAGGCGCTCACCGAGCTGGACGCGCTCACCCACGCCGAACTCCTCGAACTGCCCATAGTGGCAAGGGCCCTGGGCTACAGCGGCTCCCCCGAGACCCTGGACTCCGCGGTCTCCCCGCGCGGCTACCGGCTCCTCGCCAAGGTCCCCCGGCTGCCCGGGGCGATCATCGAGCGCCTCGTCGAGCACTTCGGCGGTCTGCAGAAGCTGCTCGCGGCGAGCGTCGACGACCTCCAGACCGTGGACGGTGTCGGTGAGGCGCGGGCGCGCAGCGTCCGCGAGGGCCTCTCCCGGCTCGCCGAGTCCTCGATCCTCGAACGGTACGTGTAGCGGCGGTACGGACCGTACGGACGCCGGACGGACCTGCCCGTACTGGCTGGCCCGTCGGCCGTACGGGTCCGTACCGCCGACGGGCTGTCCGTCAGTCCTTGGCCAGCGTGAACGACGCCGGAAGCACCTTCGCGCCCGGCATCGTCGCCTCCACCAGATACGTCCCGGGGCCCACCGGGCCCGCCGGGGCGGTCGCGCACCGCGGGGCGCTGCGCTCGCGGTCCCACTCGACCGTGTGCGTGACCGTCGACCGCGCCGGCAGCCTGAGCAGGACGCCGTCGCCCGGGCGGGGGCAGTCGCGGGAGGCCCAGACCTGGTCACCCGTGGCATCGCTGATCGTCAACACGGCGTTCCTCGGCCCGAAGTCGGCCTTGCAGTCGACGGCCGAGGTGTTCCTGGCGACGAGATGGAAGCGCGGCTTCTCGCCCGGTTCGTACGAGACCTTGGCGCTCCTGAGCGTCAACTGAAGGGCGCCGGGGGCGCAGTTCGGGAGCGGGGACCCGGCCGGAACCCGCTGTCCCGCGCCCGCTCCGCCGCCGTCGCCGCCCACGCCGTCCGTGTCGCCGTTCTTGCCGGCGCCCTCCGTACCGGCGCCCGCGCCCGTGTTCGTACCGCCCTCGGCGTCGCCGCCGGAGCTGTCGCCGGAGCCGGAGCCGGACCCGCCCGACTCGTCGCGTCCACCGGGCTGTTCGCTGATCGCGGGGCCGGACCCGGAGGGTCCGGGGGTGATCGAGGGGGCGGGAGAAGCGCCGTTGGCGCCGTCACTCGCCTTCTTCCCGCCACCCCCACCGGAGGTGACGGCCCACAGCGCGAGCACCGCGACCAGCGCGATCAGGCACAGCGCGACCGCCCTCCGTCGCCAGTAGATGGAGGAGGGAAGCGGCCCGACCGGATTGCGCAGAGATCCCACGCCACGAACCTTACGAGAGATCGGCGCCAACTCCCGCCCCACCCGCCGCCCCAGGCGACAAGTTTTGCCGATGATCACATCCTCCTCCGTCGTCCACGGCCCCCGGTCGCCCGGTGACGGGGGCCGTGGTGTGGTGCGCCGGGCGCGGGCCGCGCCCGCACGCCTCCGCGCGCCCCGAGGGCGTGCGCCACGGCGCGTACGGAACGTGTCAGGATCGGGGGTGCCATGACTTCCATCGATGCCCCCTTCACCGACGCCCCTCCGGCCCCTGCCGATCTGCACGGGCCCGTCCTCGCCTGGTTCGACCGGCACGCCCGCGACCTCCCCTGGCGCCGCCCGGAGGCGGGGGCGTGGGGCGTGATGGTGAGCGAGTTCATGCTGCAGCAGACGCCCGTCGTGCGGGTCCTGCCGGTGTACGAGCAGTGGCTCGCGCGCTGGCCCCGCCCGGCCGACCTGGCCGCCGAGGCGCCGGGCGAGGCCGTGCGCGCCTGGGGCAGGCTCGGGTACCCGCGGCGGGCGCTGCGGCTGCACGCGGCGGCCGTCGCCATAACGGAGCGGCACGGCGGGGACGTACCGAGCGAGCACGCCCAGCTGCTCGCGCTGCCCGGGATCGGGGAGTACACCGCGGCGGCGGTGGCCTCCTTCGCGTACGGGCAGCGGCACCCGGTCCTCGACACCAACGTCCGCCGGGTCTTCGCCCGGGCGGCGACCGGCGTCCAGTACCCGCCGAACGCCACCACGGCCGCCGAGCGCAGGCTCGCGCGGGAGCTGCTGCCACCGGACGAGGCGACGGCGGCCCGCTGGGCGGCGGCCTCCATGGAGCTGGGCGCGCTGGTGTGCACCGCGAAGAACGAGGACTGCGGGCGCTGCCCGATCGCGGCTCGGTGTGTCTGGCGGCTCTCCGGGAAGCCGGCCCACGACGGCCCGCCGCGGCGCGGCCAGACGTACGCGGGGACGGACCGCCAGGTGCGCGGCAAGCTCCTGGCCGTCCTGCGGGAGGCGGTGGCCGCGGTGCCGCAGGCCGCCCTGGACGCGGTCTGGGACGAGCCGGTCCAGCGTGCCCGCGCCCTGGACGGTCTGGTCGCGGACGGACTGGTGGAGCCGCTGGAGAACGGCTTCTACCGCCTGCCGCTCTCCTGACCCCTTGACCGCGTGCCGGCCGGCACGCTGCGAGCCGCCACCACTGTCCCGACCGCCCCGGCCGGCCGGTGGAGCTCCGCGCCACTGTCCCGACCGCCCCGGCCCGGCCGGTGCAGCTCCCGCCCCGGGCCCTGTTACACAACCGATGGGCAGCCGTGCGTCCGCCGACGGCTGCCCCGGACAGCCCCGTGACAACCGCTCCGTAGCGTCGTCGGCGTCACAGAGACAAGCAGGTCACGGGGATCGGAAGGCGGTTCGGGATGTCGCACGGCGAGGTGCTCGACTTCGAGGAGTACGTACGCACTCGGCAGGACGCGCTGCTGCGCAGCGCCCGTCGGCTGGTGCCCGACCCCGTCGACGCGCAGGACCTGCTGCAGACCGCTCTCGTCCGCACCTACGGGCGCTGGGACGGGATAGCCGACAAGTCGCTCGCCGACGCCTACCTCCGCCGGGTGATGATCAACACGCGTACGGAGTGGTGGCGCGCCCGCAAGCTGGAGGAGGTCCCCACCGAGCAGCTGCCCGACGCCCGCGTCGACGACGCCACGGAGCAGCACGCCGACCGGGCCCTGCTCATGGACATTCTCAAGATCCTCGCGCCGAAGCAGCGCAGCGTGGTCGTCCTGCGCCACTGGGAGCAGATGAGCACGGAGGAGACCGCGGCGGCGCTCGGCATGTCGACGGGTACGGTGAAGAGCACGCTCCACCGCGCACTGGCCCGGCTTCGTCAGGAACTGGAGAGCCGCGGCGTCGCCGACGCCCGGGATCTGGAGCGGACGACCGAACGGACCACGGCACGAGGCAACGAACGGGGGCGGGAGCGGTGCGCGGCCTAGGCGCCAGATCCGACACCCACGAGCACCACGAGAAGCAGGACCAGGCGGAGCAGGCCCCCGGGGCCCGCGGCCTCGGTTCGGTCCGGGCGGCGAGCACCACGGCACTGGCCGGGCTCGTCGCCGTCGGTCTGTTCATGACCGCCTGTTCGACCGGGGGTACAGGCTCCCGCGACGAGGGCGCGGCCCGCGCGGACGAGCCGCCCTCGGCGCCCGCGGCCTCCTCTCCGTCGGCCTCCGCCGGGCAGCCGCCGTCCAAGCGGGTCGACCCGATCACGCTGATCAAGTCGGATCCGAAGATCGGCCAGCGGCTGAAGGAGGACCTGAAGCCCTGCGTGGCGGACGCGTACCCGGTGGACACCTCCTACGGGAACCTGACGGGCGGAGCCTCGCCCGATGTCGTCGTCAACGTCATGACCTGCGGTGACGCCGTCGGTATCGGCACGTACGTGTACCGCGAGGAGAACGACCGGTACACGAACGTCTTCATGGCCGAGGACGCGGCGGTCTACGCCACGATCGACCGCGGCGACCTGGTGGTGACCAAGCAGGTGTACGCCAAGGGCGACCCGGTGGCGTACCCGTCGGGCGAGGACGTGATCACGTACCGGTGGTCGGGGAACAAGTTCACCCAGCACGACTGGGTGCACAACGACTACAGCCGCGCGCTGGGCGACGGTGGCATCGACCCGGCGCCCGCTCCCTCCGGCGGCGACTGACCGCGACGGCCGACACCGGCCGGGCCCGACGGGCACGGTCAGAACCGCGAGCACCAGAAGCACCACAGGCACGACGAGAACGACCCCGGAACGGAGAGGCGCGCGATGGCCGAGACCCATGTGCTGTTCGTCGAGGACGACGACGTCATCCGCGAGGCGACCCAGCTCGCACTGGAGCGGGACGGCTTCGCGGTGACCGCGATGCCCGACGGGCTCTCCGGCCTGGAGGCCTTCCGGGCCGACCGGCCCGACATCGCGCTCCTGGATGTGATGCTGCCGGGGATGGACGGCGTGAGCCTGTGCCGGCGGATCCGCGACGAGTCGACCGTGCCCGTGATCATGCTGTCCGCGCGGGCCGACTCCATCGATGTCGTCCTGGGCCTGGAGGCCGGGGCGGACGACTATGTGACCAAGCCCTTCGACGGGTCCGTTCTCGTCGCCCGGATCCGTGCCGTGCTGCGCCGCTTCGGGCACGCGGGCGGACCGGCGGCCGGTGAGGCGGGGCGGTCCGAGGCGTCCGAGGGCGGGGTGCTCGCCTTCGGCGACCTGGAGGTCGACACCGAGGGCATGGAGGTCCGCAAGGGCGGTGCGCCGGTGGCGCTCACCCCGACCGAGATGCGGCTGCTGCTGGAGTTCTCCTCGGCGCCGGGCACGGTGCTCTCCCGCGACAAGCTCCTGGAGCGGGTCTGGGACTACGGCTGGGGCGGTGACACCCGGGTGGTGGACGTCCATGTCCAGCGGCTGCGGAGCAAGATCGGCCAGGACCGGATCGAGACGGTCCGCGGCTTCGGCTACAAACTCAAGGGATAGAACTCGAGCGAGAGAGCTCGAGGGATGGCACTCAAGGGATGAAGCTCAAGGGATGAAGCGGGTCGCACTGCGTACGGGGGTCCGCTGGAAGATCGCCGTCGCCATCGCCGCGGTGGGCGCGCTCATCGCCGTCACCCTCAGCCTGGTCGTCCACAACTCGGCCCGCGTCTCGATGCTCGACAACGCGCGCGAGGTGCAGATGGAGCGGCTGCTCTTCGCCCAGCGCCTGTACGAGAGCTCCAAGCCGAAGGAGCCCCGGTTCGGCACCAAGATCAACGATTCGATGCTGCCGCCGCAGCTGGACCAGCTGATGCGGGACAGGCGGCGGGGCACCTTCGTACAGGAGCACCGCCACGGCGGGCCGCCCGACGTGTGGGCGGCCGTACCGCTCGCCAACGGGGACGTGCTGTCGCTGCACATCCCGTTCGCCGACCGCAGTACGGCGATCATGAAGGACCTCGACCGGGCCCTGATCATCGGCTCGGTCTCGGTGGTCTTCGGCGGCTGCGCGCTCGGCGTCCTCATCGGCGGCCAGCTCTCGCGCCGGCTGCGCAAGGCGGCCGCCGCGGCGGGCAAGGTCGCGCAGGGCAACACGAACGTACGGGTGCGGCACGCGATCGGCGGGGTCGTACGCGACGAGACGGACGAGCTGGCCCGGGCGGTCGACGCCCTGACCGACGCGCTCCAGGAGCGGATCGACGCCGAGCGCCGGGTCACCGCGGACATCGCGCACGAGCTGCGCACCCCGGTCACCGGGTTGCTGACGGCGGCCGAGCTGCTGCCGCCGGGGCGGCCGACCGAGCTCGTGCGGGACCGGGCGCAGGCGATGCGGACCCTGGTCGAGGACGTGCTGGAGGTCGCCCGGCTCGACTCCGCGTCGGAGCGGGCCGAGCTCCAGGAGATCGCGCTCGGCGAGTTCGTCGAGCGCCGGGTGCGTGCGCTCGACCCGCAGGCGGTGGTGCGGGTGGTGCACGAGTCCTGGGTCAACACCGATCCGCGGCGCCTGGAGCGGATCCTGGGCAATCTGCTCGCGAACGCGGCCAAGCACGGCAAGCCGCCGGTGGAGGTCACGGTCGAGGGCCGGGTCGTCCGCGTACGGGACCACGGCCCCGGCTTCCCGGAGGCGCTGCTGCGCGAGGGCCCGAGCCGGTTCCGTACGGGCACGAGCGACCGCGCGGGCCAGGGGCACGGGCTCGGTCTGACGATCGCGGCGGGGCAGGCCCGGGTCCTGGGGGCGCGGCTGACCTTCCGGAACGCGGCGCCCGAGGGCACCCCGGAGGGGTCGGGCGGCGCGATCGCGGTGCTGTGGCTCCCGGACCACGCGCCGACGAACACCGGCAGCTTTCCGATGATCACCTTCCCGGACTGAGAACCCCCCACCCGAATCCCCGGACGGACGACACCCGCCCGAACGGCGGACGGCCCCGGCGCACTCGCGCCGGGGCCGTCCGCGTACCGGTGAGGCTCAGACCTTCTCGGCGACCTTCGGAGCGCCGCCCTCGGTGGCCGTGGCCGGCCCGCGCTCGGGACCGGCCCCGCGCAGCGCCACCTCCTTGACGAAGAAGGCGAGGACGAAGCCGATCACCGAGACCGCCGCGGCCACCAGGAAGGCGGAGTGGATGCCGGAGGCCACCGCGTACTGGTACGCCTCGCGCAGCCCGGCCGGCAGCTTCGCCAGGCTCGCGGCGTCGAGCTGGGCCGAGCCCTCGGTCAGCCCGGCGCCGCCGCGCGCCGCCATCTCGTCCTGGACCCGGCCGGTGAAGAGCGCGCCCATGATCGCGACGCCGAAGGAGGAGCCGAGCGTCCGGAACAGGGTGGTCGCGGAGGAGGCCACGCCCATGTCCTTCAGCTCGACGCTGTTCTGCGCGACGAGCATCGTGATCTGCATCAGGAATCCCATGCCCGCGCCCAGCACGGCCATGTAGACGCCCGAGGTGAGCCGCGAGGTGCCGGTGTCCATCTGGGCGAGCAGGAACAGGCCGACGACCATCAGCGCGGTACCGGCGATCGGGAAGATCTTGTACCTGCCGCTGTTGGTGGTGATCCGGCCGGAGACCAGCGAGACGACCATCATCGCGAGCAGCATCGGCAGGAGCAGCAGACCGGAGTTGGTGGCGGAGGCGCCCTGCACGGACTGCTGGTAGAGCGGCAGGAAGAGGACCGCGCCGAACATCACGAAGCCGGTGAGGAAGCCGATCACCGACATGAGGGTGAAGTTGCCGCTGCGGAAGATGTGCAGCGGCATGATCGGGTCGGCGGCGCGCGTCTCGGCCCACAGGAACGCGGCCAGGGCGGCGAGGCCGGCGACCGAGAGTCCGACGATGGTCGCGGAACCCCAGGCGTACTCCGTACCGCCCCAGGTGGTGACGAGGACGATCGCGGTGATGCCGGCGGTCAGCAGGGCGGCGCCGAGGAAGTCGATCCGTACGGTGCGGTCGCGCCGCTTCTTCGGCAGGTGCAGCACGGCGGTGACCATCGCGAGGGCGACGGCGCCCAGCGGGAGGTTGATGTAGAAGGACCAGCGCCAGCCCCAGTGGTCGGTGATGGTGCCGCCGACGAGCGGTCCGCCGATCATGGCGAGGGCCATCACCCCGGCCATCATGCCCTGGTACCTGCCGCGCTCACGGGGCGGGATGAGGTCGCCGATGATCGCCATGACGCCGACCATCAGACCACCGGCGCCCAGGCCCTGGATCGTACGGAAGCCGATGAGCTGGCCCATGTCCTGGGCCATGCCGCTGAGCGCCGATCCGATCAGGAAGATCACGATGGAGACCAGGAAGATGCCCTTGCGGCCGAACATGTCGCCGAGCTTGCCCCAGAGGGGCGTGGAGGCGGCCGTGGCCAGGGTGTAGGCGGTGACGACCCAGGAGAGGTGCTCCAGGCCGCCGAGCTCACCGACGATCGTCGGCATGGCGGTGCCGATGATCATGTTGTCCAGCATCGCGAGCAGCATCGCGATCATCAGGGCGAGCAGGACGACGCGGACGCTGCGCTGCCGCCCCGCCGTCGGTCCCTCGGACGTTTTCACTGGTTCGGTCGTCGCCATTCTTCCGCTCCCCACAACCCTTCGGGCGCTTACTTGCCGCCCGGCTAGTTACTACACTGGGGACGGTAGACCCGTAACTAGCCGGTCGTCAAGTAAGTAAGAGCGTGTGGGAGCGGACCATGGCCAGAGGCAACACCCGGCAGCGCATCCAGGACGTGGCCCTCGAACTCTTCGCGGAACAGGGCTACGAGAAGACCTCGCTGCGCGAGATCGCCGAGCACCTCGACGTCACCAAGGCCGCGCTGTACTACCACTTCAAGACCAAGGAAGACATCATCATCGGCATCTTCCAGGACCTCACCAGGCCCATGGACGAGCTGATCGCATGGGCGCGGGAGCAGCCGCGCACGCTGGAGGTCAGGGAGGAGATTCTGCGCCGCTACCAGCAGGCCCTGATCGGCGCGGCCCCGCTGTTCCGCTTCATGCAGGAGAACCAGGCGGCCGTCCGCGAGCTGAGCATCGGCCTGACCTTCAAGGAGCGGATGCTCGAACTGAGCAACCTGATCCAGGAGCCGGAGTTCGCCGTGATCGACCGGGTCCGCTGTGTGAGCGCGATCTTCACCCTGCACGCGGGGATGTTCTTCATGGACAACGTCGAAGGCGACCCCGAGGAGAAGCGCGAAGCCGTCCTCGAGGTCGCCCTCGACATGCTCACCCAGGCGCACGGCGCGCGGTGAGGCGTTCCTCGGGTCAGATGGTGACGCCGACCGAGCGCAGGAACGCCGACGGGTTGAGCGCGGAGCCGTAGTTCGGGGTCGTACGGATCTCGAAGTGCAGGTGCGGGCCGGACGAGTTGCCGGTGTTGCCCGACAGGGCGATCTTCTGGCCGGCGGCGACCTTCTGGCCGATGTGCACGTTGATCTTCGACAGGTGGGCGTACTGCGAGTACTTGCCGTTGGCGTGCTTGACGACGATGGCGTTGCCGTACGCCGGGCCGTCGCCGCCGCCGTTCGGGCCCGCCTTCACGACGGTGCCGGCGCCGGCGGCCTTGACCGCGGTGCCGACCGGGACGGCGAAGTCCTGGCCGGAGTGCTTGTGGGACCACATGGCGCCGCCCTGGTTGAAGCTGGCGGTCAGCGTGTAGGACGTGACCGGCTTGACCCAGGCGGGGTTCTTCTTGGCGGCCTTGGGGGCGGCCTTCTTCGCGGCGGCGGCCTTCGCGGCGACCTGCTTGGCGGCCAGGGCCTTCGCGGCGGCCTGCTTCACGGCGGCGGCCTTGGCCGCGGCCTGCTTCACGGCGACGGCGTGGGCGGCGGCCTGCGCCTGGGCTTCGGCCTGGGCGGCGACGGCGGCGGACGGGGCGGTGGCGATCGTGGCCTTGCCCTCGGCGGCGAAGGCGGACCCTGCTCCGGCCACCAGCGACGCTCCCATACCCGCGGCGGCGAGGGCGACGGCGGTGACACGGGCGGCGGGGTTCATGACGCGCTTCGACATACGGGGGAAAACCTCCGGGCAGAACGGGACCCGACGCGAGCGGCGCGCCGGGCTGGCCATCCCTTGGTAACCCGGACCCCCATCCCCGCCCAAACCCCCCATCTACGACATCTCGTCGTAGCGATCTCCGGGGAAGTTCAGGTCTTGACGACCCCGGACCCCCCTCTCGGAAATCGGACAAACCATCCCAAGCACATCGGTTTATCCGCACGTCGGGCCCATGGCGGACGGGCCGAAAGGCCGTATGCCGTACGGGTCGGGGCACCTGGGGACCAAAGTCCCGGGCCGGGCACCCTGAAAGTCCCGAATCGACACCAATGGTCATCACTATTCCGGTTAGTACAGCCCGAAACGCCTGTGCGCCTTGTCACGGCGGGCCGCGCCGGAATGCGACCTGGGTCACGCGACGAAGGCCCTCCGCGTGCCCTCCCGCACTACGCTGACGGCTTCTGGAACGCACGGGGGAGACAGCTATGGATCCAGCACTCATCGGCACGCGCCTCGCCTCCGGCGCGATCGGCCCGCTGCTGAAAAAACTCCTGGTCAAGGACGGGCCGGGAGCGGGCCTCACGGGGGCGGGCCGCCGCATCCGGCTCTCCCGGCTCGTCTCCTTCCGCGGCGAGCAGCGCACCCTCACCGACAAGGACGTCCGCGCCCTGGCCGCCACCCTGGTCGGGCGCGCGCGGACGGGCCCCGGGGAGCCCCCGTTCCCCGCGGACGAGACCGAGGCCGTCACCGACACCCTCTCCGCCACGCTCCTCGCCCTCGGCGACCTCGACATGGACGACGTCCAGGCGGTCCGGCTCGGCCACCGCGACCTCGCCCGCCGCCTGCGCGCCGCGGCCCCGCCCCCCGACGGCCTGTCGACGGACTCCGCCCTCTTCCTCGACTCGCTCACCGAGTGGGCCTGCCTGCACATCCTGGAGTTCTTCACCCAGCGCTCCACGTTCGTCGGCCGCACCCTCGTGGAGCAGAGCCGAGGCCAGAGCGAGCTCATCGCCAAGGTCGACGCGCTGCTCACCCGTACACCGAGGCCGGACGGGCGCGACGCGGAGTTCGAGCGGCGCTATCTGGCACACCTGGCGAAGAAGCACGGCCGGCTGACGATCTACGGCGTCGATCTGCACCACTCCCCGGACGAGTGGCCGCTGGACATGGCGTACCTGTCCCTGGAGGCGACGGCGGAGCCGGTCGTCTCCAGCCCCTGGTTCGCGGCCCCCGAAGCGACGGACGGCCCGGACGGCCCGGTATTCATGGTCCGCGAAGCGAGCAGCACCGGCCCGGACGGCCCGTGGTCCCCGCCCCCCGAAGCCGCGGACGGTCCGGTCGGCCCCTGGTTCGCGGTCCCCGACGAGGACGCGCCCCCGGGGCTCATCGTCCCCGTGCACGGCGCGGCGGACTCCCTCCGCGCCGATCTCGCCCTCGCCCACCACGACAAGGTCCTCCTGCGCGGCCTGGCAGGCTCCGGCAAGACGACCCTCGTCCAGTGGCTGACGGTCGCGGCGGCGAGCGAGCGCCGGGCGGAGGGCATGGAGTACCTCCGGGGCCGCGTCCCCTTCGTCCTCCCCCTCCGTGCCCTCACTCGCCACGGCGAACGGCTCCCCTCCCCCGACCGCTTCCTCTCCGCCGCCGGCTGCCCGCTCACCCCGCCCGAGGGCTGGGCCGACCGGGTCCTCACCGCCGGACGCGGCCTGATCCTCGTCGACGGCATCGACGAGATCCCCGAGGCCGAGCGCGAGCGCGCCCGCCGCTGGCTCCGCGACCTCCTGGACTCGTACGAAGGCAACCGCTGGCTGGTGACCTCCCGCCCCACCGCCGTACGCGACGACTGGCTGGCCGCCGACGGCTTCATCGAACTGGCCCTCTCGCCCATGTCCCGCGCCGAGGTGACCACCTTCGTCCAGCGCTGGCACCAGGCGGCGGGGACGGACGCCCAGCCGTACGAGCGCCCCCTCCTGGACGCCCTGCGCACCACCGAGCACGTCGCCCAGCTCGCCACCAACCCACTGATGTGCGGTCTCATCTGCGCCCTGCACCGCGACCGCCGCGGGTTCCTGCCCCGGGGCCGCAAGGCGCTCTACGAGGCCGCGCTGTCGATGCTCCTCTCGCGCCGGGACCGCGAGCGCGACATGGGGACGCCGTACGGGATCGAGCTGGGCGAGGCGCCGCAGATCCAGCTGATCCAGCGGCTCGCGTACTGGCTGACGCTCAACGGCCGCACGCAGATGGACCGTTCGCACGCGGAGTCGATCGTACGGTCCGCGGTTCCGGCCGTCCCTGAGGCGGCGGCCTTCGGCGACCCCGGCGCGGTCTTCACGCATCTGCTCCACCGCAGCGGTCTGCTGCGCGAACCGACCCCCGACACGGTCGATTTCGTGCACCGCACCTTCCAGGACCACCTCGCCGCGAAGGCCCTCGTCGACGAGTGGCACATCGGCGTCCTGGTCCAGAACGCGGCGGACGACCAGTGGGAGGACGTCGTCCGCATGGCGGTCGGCCACGCCCGCCCGCGGGAATGCGCGGAGATCCTCGCCGAGTTGCTGAAGGCGGCGGACGCGGCGGCGGACCGCCGCACCCGGCTCCGCGTCCTGGTGGTGGCGGCGACGGCCCTGGAACAGGCGACGGAGGTCTCCCCGGAGATCAGGGAGCGGATCCTCGCGCGCACGGCCGAGGTGATCCCGCCGCGCGACCCGGCGGAGGCGCGGGAGCTGGCGTCGGTGGGGCGGGCGGTACTGGACCTGCTGCCCGCGCCGGACGGTCTGCGCGACCATGAGGCCCAGATGGCCGTGGTGACCGCCTCCCACGTCGCGGCCGACGCCGCGCTGCCCTACCTGGCCCGGTTCGCCGACCATCCCGACCTCCTGATCCGCTCCCAGCTCATGTGGGCCTGGCACCGGTACGACGCCCATGCGTACGCCGACGAGGTCATCGCCCGGATCGACCAGACGGACCTCCAGTTCACCGTCGGCTCGGACGAGCAGGCGGACGCGCTCACCCGACTGGGGCTGAGGCCCGCGGCGCTGGACCTCCGACCGGGCCTCTCGGACCGGGGACTGGCGACCCTGGCGCCCGTCCTCGCCGAGGTCAGGAACCTGAACCTCTCCGCATGGGACACGTGGAGCGCCGCGACCTTCCTGACGTCCGACGGCCTGTACAGGCTCGTCGCCTCCGCCGCCCCGACCGAGGGCTTCGGCTCGCTCGCCCGCCTGCCGGAGCTGGGGATGCTCGTCCTGCGGCAGGCCCCCTCGCTCACCGACCGGGACTGGGACGAGCTGGCCGGGCTGGAGAGCGTGCGCATCCTCCACGTCCGCTCCGGGGTGCTGCGCGACGCCCCCGACGGCCTCCGGCTGCCTCGGATCGAGCGGCTGACGCTGTACCTCGCCTACACCGACGCGCCCCTCACCAAGGTCGCCCAGGTCTTTCCCGGGCTCCAGCACCTGTCCCTGCGGCAGGGGCCCGAGGACTGGGAGCAGAACCTGGCTCCCCTGGCCGGGCTCGGCCGGCTGCGGCTGGTCAGCGGGCCCGGCCTCCGCTTCACCGGCACCGAACACCTCCGCCCCGCGGTCGACGTCCGGACCTGACCCGACACGCCGGAAAAAGGGGCGGCCCCGGACTCGTGAGAGTCCGGGGCCGCCCCTTTTCGCCGCTCAGCGCGGCGTCACGCGTCCTTCGAGAGGTTCGGGCCGGAACCGCCCGCGGCCTGCTCGATCGGCGGGACGTCGGGCAGTGCCGACTTCTCCTCGCCGCGGAAGGTGAACTTCTTCTCCTCACCCTCGCCCTCGGTGTCCACGACCACGATGTGACCGGGGCGCAGCTCACCGAAGAGGATCTTCTCGGAGAGCGAGTCCTCGATCTCGCGCTGGATCGTCCGGCGCAGCGGCCGGGCGCCCAGAACGGGGTCGTAACCCTTCTTGGCGAGCAGGTCCTTCGCGGACTGGGAGAGCTCGAGGCCCATGTCCCGGTCCTTGAGGCGCTCGTCCACCCGGCCGATCATCAGGTCGACGATCTGGAGGATGTCGTCCTGGGTGAGCTGCGGGAAGACGATGACGTCGTCCACACGGTTCAGGAACTCCGGGCGGAAGTGCTGCTTCAGCTCGTCGCTGACCTTCGCCTTCATCCGCTCGTAGTTGGACTTCGTGTCGCCCTGGGCCGCGAAGCCGAGGTTGAAGCCCTTCGAGATGTCCCGGGTCCCGAGGTTGGTCGTCATGATGATGACCGTGTTCTTGAAGTCCACGACCCGGCCCTGGGAGTCGGTCAGGCGACCGTCCTCCAGGATCTGGAGAAGGGAATTGAAGATATCGGGGTGGGCCTTCTCGACCTCGTCGAAGAGGACGACGGAGAACGGCTTGCGGCGCACCTTCTCGGTGAGCTGACCGCCCTCTTCGTAGCCCACGTATCCGGGGGGAGAACCGAAGAGACGGGAGACCGTGTGCTTCTCGCTGAACTCCGACATGTCGAGGGAGATCATCGCGTCCTCGTCGCCGAAGAGGAATTCGGCGAGCGCCTTGGACAGCTCGGTCTTACCGACACCGGACGGGCCGGCGAAGATGAACGAGCCACCGGGGCGCTTGGGGTCCTTCAGACCGGCACGCGTACGGCGGATCGCCTTCGACAGACCGCGGACGGCGTCGACCTGGCCGATGACGCGCTTGTGGAGCTCGTCCTCCATGCGGAGCAGACGCGAGGACTCCTCCTCGGTCAGCTTGAAGACCGGGATGCCGGTGGCGGTCGCGAGGACCTCGGCGATGAGCTCGCCGTCGACCTCGGCGACGACGTCCATGTCGCCGGCCTTCCACTCCTTCTCCCGCTTGGCCTTCGCGGCGAGGAGCTGCTTCTCCTTGTCGCGGAGGGAAGCCGCCTTCTCGAAGTCCTGCGAGTCGATCGCGGACTCCTTGTCCCGGCGGACACCGGCGATCTTCTCGTCGAACTCGCGGAGGTCCGGCGGCGCGGTCATCCGGCGGATGCGCATCCGGGAGCCGGCCTCGTCGATCAGGTCGATCGCCTTGTCCGGGAGGAAGCGGTCCGAGATGTACCGGTCGGCCAGGGTGGCGGCCTGGACGAGGGCCTCGTCCGTGATGGAGACACGGTGGTGGGCCTCGTACCGGTCACGCAGACCCTTGAGGATCTCGATCGTGTGCGGCAGCGACGGCTCGGCGACCTGGATGGGCTGGAAGCGGCGCTCGAGGGCCGCGTCCTTCTCCAGGTACTTGCGGTACTCGTCGAGCGTGGTGGCACCGATGGTCTGGAGTTCGCCACGGGCCAGCATCGGCTTGAGGATGCTGGCGGCGTCGATCGCGCCCTCGGCGGCGCCCGCACCCACGAGCGTGTGGAGCTCGTCGATGAACAGGATGATGTCGCCGCGGGTGCGGATCTCCTTGAGGACCTTCTTCAGGCGCTCCTCGAAGTCACCGCGGTAGCGGGAGCCGGCGACCAGCGCGCCGAGGTCGAGGGTGTAGAGGTGCTTGTCCTTGAGGGTCTCGGGCACCTCGCCCTTGACGATGGCCTGCGCCAGGCCCTCGACGACGGCGGTCTTGCCGACGCCGGGCTCGCCGATGAGGACCGGGTTGTTCTTCGTACGGCGGGACAGCACCTGCATGACCCGCTCGATCTCCTTCTCGCGCCCGATGACCGGGTCGAGCTTGGACTCACGAGCGGCCTGGGTGAGGTTCCGGCCGAACTGGTCGAGGACCAGGGACGTCGAGGGGGTGCCCTCGGCAGGACCGCCCGCGGTGGCGGCTTCCTTGCCCTGGTAGCCGGAGAGCAGCTGGATGACCTGCTGCCGCACCCGGTTGAGATCGGCGCCCAGCTTCACGAGGACCTGGGCGGCGACGCCCTCGCCCTCGCGGATCAGGCCGAGCAGGATGTGCTCGGTGCCGATGTAGTTGTGGCCGAGCTGGAGGGCCTCCCGGAGCGACAGCTCCAGGACCTTCTTGGCACGAGGGGTGAAGGGGATGTGCCCGGACGGGGCCTGCTGCCCCTGACCGATGATCTCCTCCACCTGCTGCCGGACCGCCTCGAGCGAAATCCCGAGGCTCTCCAGGGCCTTAGCGGCGACACCCTCACCCTCATGGATAAGGCCCAGGAGGATGTGCTCGGTGCCGATGTAGTTGTGGTTGAGCATCCGGGCTTCTTCCTGAGCCAGGACGACAACCCGCCGCGCGCGGTCGGTGAACCTCTCGAACATCGTTAATCGCTCCTCAGAGCGGTCAGTCAGTTAGGGGTCGATCCCCTCCCTGTCCTTCCGCAGCTTAGTCCCGCAAGCGGGGACCGCTCATTCCAACTGCCGACATCCGTCCGGATCACCCCCTTGTCCGTGGGGAGACCTGCTGCCGAACAGCCGACAAATGCTCCAACCCGATGGTGCGAGACGATGTTCCCGCAGGCCAAGCAGTTACCCACGCCATCTGTACGCCGATGGCGAACGTGAGACGCCCGAACCCGTGAGTCGCCCCTCCTCACTAGGAATGTCTTACCCGTAAGCACTGACACTCCATGCGGCACACCCTGGTTCCCTCCGCTACGGGCGAACAACCTTGCGCTCGCGGATGCACCCGTACGCCCCCATCCCGGACACCGAGTGCGACGACGTGGAGACAGAGAGTCAGCGTCGGGCGTAACCAACGCGTCCGGGTGGGAGTTCCCCGGGCATGGCCTTCACCGTCCCGCTCCCCCGCCCGCCACTCGAGGACGACCCCGCGTGGTGGTACGAGAACGAGCTCGGCTGGGCGACCGCGGAGGGTCCGCCGGTGCGGCTGGTCACGGGGCTGCGCTTCGACGTCCTGGAGCTGCCCGCGGCGGCCGGCGGTGCCGTGCTGCGCAGGATGGGCTCCGCCACGGGGCCGGTGGCCCTCCATGGGCCGAGGATGCGGCTACTGGTCGCCGCCGGAAGCGCGGACGAGCTGCCGGGGCTGCTCGACTGGCTGGAGTGGGGCGGGATCTCGCTGGATCTCGCCGCGCTGGGCGCGGGCGGCCGGATGACCGCGCCCATCCCCCCAGGATGGAGCGGCTCCGGCGCGCCGGGCGCCCCGGTGTGGCTGCGGGCCCCCGAGCCCGGCCGCGAGGTGGAGTCCTCGCTGCCGGCCCTGCGGGCCGCCGTGCGGGGCGGTGCGGCCACCCCGTGTCTCGTACGGCTCGTGGCCGCCGCGGCCGCGGAGTGCCACCGGGTGCGGCTGCTGAGCGCCCGTAGCCGTGCGAACGGCCCGGCGTCCCAGCAGCTGACGCCTCAGCGGTTCGCGTCCTCGTAGGCGGCCTTGATCTCGGCGGGCACCCGGCCGCGGTCGTTCACGTTGTAACCGTTCTCCTTGGCCCAGGCGCGGATCTTCGCGGTGTCCTGGCTGCCGCCGCCGGCGGCGACCCGGCCCTTGCCGCGCGTACCGGCGCTACGGCCACCGGTGCGCCGGCCGCTCTTGGTGTACGGCTCGAGCAGACCGCGGAGCTTGTCCGCGTTGGCGGTGGTGAGGTCGATCTCGTAGGTCTTGCCGTCCAGAGCGAACGTCACGGTCTCGTCCGCCTCGCCGCCGTCGAGGTCATCGACAAGAAGGACCTGAACCTTCTGTGCCACCGGATTTCCTTTCATCGAAAATGCAGTACGCGGAAAGGAAACCGCTTTTCCCGGAAAAACACAAACCCCTGGCAGAGGTTCAGAAGCCCGACAGCGCGGGAAACGTGCGCGATTCGGACATAGGGTTCCGGACGTTCCTTACGCTCACAGGTGCAGAAGCATCCGGCTGTTGCCCAAGGTGTTCGGCTTCACTCGTTCGAGACCCAGGAACTCGGCGACGCCCTCGTCATAGGAACGCAGGAGCTCGCTGTAGACATCTCCGTCGACCGGAGTCTCACCGATCTCGACGAAGCCGTGCTTCGCGAAGAAGTCGACTTCGAAGGTCAGGCAGAATACCCGGCGCACCCCGAGCCATCGGGCGGTGTGCAACAACTTGTCGAGCACCTGATGTCCGACGCCGGCGCCCTTGAACTCGGGATCGACGGCGAGAGTGCGCACTTCGGCGAGGTCTTCCCACATGACATGGAGTGCTCCGCATCCGACGACGGCCCCGTCCTCGTCGCGTTCGGCGACCCAGAACTCCTGGATGTCCTCGTAAAGAGTCACCGTCGCTTTGTCGAGCAGGATGCCCCGGCCGACGTACGGATCCACGAGTCGGCGGACCGCCGGGACATCACTGGTGCGGGCCCGGCGTACGGTGACCGCTTTCGAAGAGGACGGGGATGCGGAGGACGACGGCATGGGGGGACGTTATCGCCCCGGGCCCTCTGTCCCGTCGGCACCCTCCGCGGGTGGGGGCGGCGCGTCGACGGTGTTGTGGCCCACGATGCGGATGGCGTCGTTGAGGGCCTCCCGCTGTTCGGGCGACATCATGCCGAAGAAGGCGACCAGGGCGGCGGCGGGGTTGTCGCTCCGGGACCACGCCTCGTTCATCAGCGCGGCGGAGTAGGCGGCACGGGTGGAGACGGCGGTATATCGATAGGCGCGGCCGTCGACTTCCCTGCGCACCCAGCCCTTCTGATGGAGATTGTCCATTACCGTCATGACGGTGGTGTAGGCGATGGACCGTTCCTGCTGGAGATCCTCCAGCACTTCCCGGACGGTCACCGGGCGGTTCCATTGCCAGACGCGTGTCATGACGGCGTCTTCGAGCTCTCCCAATTGACGGGGCACATCGCCACCATAGTGGGCGATGGCGGAACCACAGGCTATTGACGTAACAAACGCAACAAAAAGGACGTACGCCGCTAAAGCGGGCGTACGTCCTCGGTGGCGCGGTCCGGAGCCGTGGCTACGGAGTGGAGCCGTCCGTCTGGCGGCCGGCCTCGGTGCGGGCGAGGGCGGCGTCGACGGCCGCGTCCTCCTTGGCCTTGTTCGGGCCGCCCTGGCTCTTGACGATCGTGACCACGAGAGCGGTGAAGAACGCGGCCATCACGACGGGGGGCACGAGCGCGGATACGTAGTCCATGGCGTCCAGGGTAGCTATCCGGCGACGCGTTCCTCGGGTGGGGGCGGGGGTACGGGGCGCCGGCGCGGCGGAAAGACCTCGGAGGGCTTGGGCACCGGGCGCTCGGCGGGCGCGGGCGGTGGCGTCGGCCTCGGCTTGGGCTCGTCGGCGGCGCGACCGCCGGGCAGGGCGAGCAGCCGGGCGCGCGGGCCGGGGGTGGTGGTCACGGACGCCTGGGAGACCCGGGCGAGGCGGGCGCGCACGGAGCGCTCCGCGAGGACCTGGCAGCGCTCCAGGAGCGCGGCGGCGCGGGGGTTGCCGCGCAGGGCCCGCAGGGCGGCGAGGTCGTCCGCGGCGGGGTCGTACCCGGCGGCCAGGGCGTCCTGGAGGAGCTCGAGGTAGCCGGGGAGCGAGCCGGGCAGGGCCTCGCGGTAGCGGGCCAGGTCGCCGAGGAGGAAGGCCCGCAGCCGGCCGGCCTCGCGGACGGCGTCGTCCACGGATTCGGCGAGGCGCAGGCAGTCCTGGACGTCCTCCTCGTGGAGGGGGGCAGGGTGGAGGGCGGTGGCAAGGGCGCGGCGGAGCACACGCAGCTCGTCCGCGCTGAACGCCATGCCGCCGCGGGATCCGTATGGCGTGGGCATGAGGTGACAATACGCGCTAATCGGACAAATTTCGTTTACCGATCATCCCCCGGGCGCGTTGCCCGCCGTGCGGGCGGCGGGACACGGGACGGGGCCCGGAGGCCCCGCCGCCTACATCCGGGACACGTTGCGCTCGTAGACCAGGCGGAGGCCGATCAGGGTCAGCCAGGGCTCGTGCTCGTCGATCTGCGCCGCCTCGCCCAGGACCATCGGCGCCAGGCCGCCCGTCGCGATCACCGTCACGTCCGCCGGGTCGCCGCCGCGGCCCACGAGGTCGCGCTTCATCCGGGCCACCACGCCGTCGACCTGGCCCGCGAAGCCGAAGACGATGCCCGACTGCATCGCCTCGACCGTGTTCTTGCCGATCACACTGCGCGGCCGGGCCAGCTCGATCTTGCGGAGCTGGGCACCGCGGACCCCCAGCGCCTCCACCGAGATCTCGATGCCCGGCGCGATCGCCCCGCCCGCGTACTCGCCGCGCGCGGTGATCGCGTCGTACGTCGTCGCCGTCCCGAAGTCGACCACGATGGCGGGCCCGCCGTACAGCTCGACCGCCGCGACCGCGTTGATGATGCGGTCCGCGCCGACCTCCTTCGGATTGTCCGTGAGGATCGGGACGCCGGTCTTGACGCCCGGCTCGACGAGAACGGCCGGAACGTCGCCGTAGTAGCGCCGCGTCACCTCGCGCAGCTCGTGCAGGACCGAGGGGACCGTCGCGCAGATCGCGATGCCCTCGATCCCGTCGCTCAGCTCCACGCCCAGCAGCGGATGCATGCCCATCAGGCCCTGGAGCAGGACCGCCATCTCGTCGGCGGTGCGACGCGGGTCCGTCGAGATGCGCCAGTGCTCGACGATCTCCTCGCCGTCGAAGAGACCGAGGACGGTGTGCGTGTTGCCGACGTCGATGGTCAGAAGCATCAGACAGCCGCCCCTGGGGCGTCGCGCAGGTCCAGGCCGATGTCCAGGATCGGGGACGAGTGCGTGAGCCCGCCGACCGCGAGGTAGTCCACGCCGGTGGCCGCGTAGGCCGCGGCGTTCTCCAGCGTGAGACGGCCGGAGGACTCCAGGGCGGCACGGCCCGCGACGAGAGCGACCGCCTCCTCGGTCTCCATGGGGGTGAAGTTGTCGAGCAGGATCAGGTCCGCGCCCGCGTCCAGGACCTCGCGGACCTGGTGCAGCGTGTCCACCTCGACCTCGATGGGCAGGTCCGGGAAGAGCTCCCGTACGGCCTTGAACGCCTGCGCCACGCCGCCGGCGGCCACCACGTGGTTGTCCTTCACCAGGGCCGCGTCGGAGAGCGACATGCGGTGGTTGACGCCACCGCCGCAGCGCACCGCGTACTTCTCCAGGGCGCGCAGGCCCGGTGTGGTCTTGCGGGTGTCGCGGACCCGGGCCCCGGTGCCCTCCAGGGCGTCCGCCCACGCGCGCGTGGCGGTGGCGATCCCGGAGAGACGGCACAGGATGTTCAGCGCGCTGCGCTCACCGGTGAGCAGGTCGCGGGTGCGCGTGGTGACCGACAGCAGCTTCTGGCCGGCCTCGACCCGCTCGCCGTCCTCCACGTGCCGCTCGACCTCGAAGGTCTCGGTGCAGACGATGGACAGGATCGCCTCGGCGACCCGCAGGCCGGCCACGACGCCGGCCTCGCGCGCGGTGAAGTCGGCGGTGGCGACGGCGTCCTCGGGGACGGTCGCGACCGTGGTCACGTCCACCCCGCCGTCGAGGTCCTCCTCGATGGCCAGGTGGGCGATGTCCTCGACCTGGACGGGGTCGAGCCCCGTGTCGGCGAGCAGCTGCGCGAGGGCGGGGTCGAGCCCGCACTCGTACACCTCGTCGCCGTCGGCGCAGCCGCAGCCGTCACCGCAGCCGCCCGCGTCCGCCGCGGCCGTGCCGGGCGCGCTGATCTGGATCAGGGGTACGTCCACGGGCTGCGGGCGTTCTTCTTCGGGGGTGCTCGGCGTGCTCACGGTTACGGCTCCCTGGGTGCGTCGGCGGCGGTGGGGGGAAAGTCATGGTTCTCGGTGGGCCGGACGTCGAGGGCCCGCTCCGGGGTGAGGCGTACGACGAGATGGCGGCGCCAGGCCGTGTCGTCGCGCTCGGGGTGGTCCTCGCGCCAGTGGCAGCCGCGGGTCTCCTCCCGGCGGCGGGCGGCCGCGACGAGGACGCGGGCGACGCAGAGGAGGTTGGTGGTCTCCCAGGACTCGACGCCGGGCTCGGTGGCCTTCGAGTCGTCGGTGCCGCCCGCGAGGGCGTCCGTGTGGAGGGCGTCCAGGGCCTCGGCTGCCTCGCGCAGACTCGCCGCGGAGCGGAGCACTCCGGCTCCGGCGGTCATGATCCGCTGGATACGGGTGCGGGCGCCGGCGACCGGCAGCGGGAGGATGACCGGCGCCGGGTGCGGCACGGGGGTGCCCGGCACGCGCGCGGTGCGGGCCGTGATGTCCTCGGCGATGCGCTCGGCGAAGACCAGACCCTCCAGGAGGGAGTTGGAGGCCAGCCGGTTGGCGCCGTGCACGCCCGTACAGGCCACCTCGCCGCAGGCGTAGAGGCCCGGGACGGTGGTCCGGCCCCGCAGGTCGGTGCGGACCCCGCCGGAGGCGTAGTGGGCCGCGGGGGCGACCGGGATCGGCTCGGTGACCGGGTCGATGCCGTGGGCGCGGCAGGCGGCCAGGATCGTGGGGAAGCGGTGCTCCCACATCTCCGCGCCGAAGTGCCGGGCGTCGAGGTACATGTGCTCGGTGCCCCGCTCCCGCATGCGGCGCGTGATCGCCTTGGCGACGATGTCGCGGGGGGCGAGTTCCGCCAGCTCGTGCTGGCCGAGCATGAAGCGGACCCCGTCCGCGTCGACGAGGTGGGCGCCCTCTCCGCGTACCGCCTCGGAGACCAGCGGCTGCTGGCCCTCGGCGTCGGCACCGAGGAAGAGCACCGTGGGGTGGAACTGGACGAACTCGAGGTCGGAGACCTCGGCCCCGGCGCGCAGCGCGAGCGCGACCCCATCGCCGGTGGAGACGGCCGGGTTGGTGGTGGCGGAGAAGACCTGGCCCATGCCGCCGGTGGCGAGGACCACGGCGGGGGCGTGGACGGCGCCGACGCCGTCGTGCTGGCCCTCGCCCATGACGTGCAGGGTCACGCCCGCCGTGCGGCCCTCGGCGTCCGTGAGGAGGTCCAGGACGAGCGCGTGCTCGATGGTGCGCACGCCCCGGTCGCGTATCGCCTCGACGAGCGCGCGGGAGATCTCGGCGCCGGTGGCGTCGCCGCCGGCGTGGGCGATCCGGCGGCGGTGGTGACCGCCCTCGCGGGTCAGGGCGATCTCGCCCTCGGAGGTCTTGTCGAAGTCGGCGCCGGTGGCGATGAGCCGGCGGACGGCGTCGGGGCCCTCGGTGACCAGGGCGTGCACGGCCTGCTCGTCGCAGAGCCCGGCGCCCGCGACGAGCGTGTCGTCCAGGTGCTGCTCGGGGGTGTCGCCCTCGCCGAGCGCGGCGGCTATGCCGCCCTGGGCCCAGCGGGTGGAGCCGTCGTCCAGGCGGGCCTTGGTGACGACGACCGTACGCAGTCCGGCGGCGGTGCAGCGCAGGGCGGCGGTCAGGCCGGCGACGCCGGAGCCGACCACGACGACGTCGGCGTCGATGGCCCAGCCCGGCGCGGGCGCGTGCAGCCGTATTCCGGTCACTTGGTGGCTCCGAACGTCAGCGGGATGTTGTCGATCAGCCGCGTGGTGCCCACGCGCGCGGCGACGGCGAGGATCGCCTCGCCGTGGTGGTCGTCGGCGACGTCGGTGAAGTCGGCCGGGTCGACGAGGGCGAGATAGTCCAGGACGAGCGGCGGGTCGGCCTTCGCCGCGTCGTCGAGGACGGCGCGGGCCGCCGCCCGTACGGCGTCGGCGCCGCCCCACTCGGTGGCGGTGGCCTGGGCGACGGCGTGCGCGTCGGCCGCCGCGCGGGCCTCGCCGAGCCGGGAGAGCGCCTCGGCGCGGCTCTCCGAGCCGGGCAGCGACGCGGCACGCGCGCGCAGCGCCTGCTGGGCGGCGAGCCGGTCGCTCGCGGCGAACAGCGCCCGGGACAGGGCGAGCGCGGTGCGGCGCTCGGCGGTGGAGAGGTAGCGGTTGCGGCTGGAGAGCGCGAGGCCGTCGCTCTCGCGGACGGTCGGCACGCCGACGATCTCGACCGGGAAGTTCAGATCGCGGACCATCCGGCGGATGAGGGCCAGCTGCTGGGCGTCCTTCTGGCCGAAGAAGGCCACGTCGGGGCGGGTGAGGTGGAGGAGCTTGGCGACGACGGTGAGCATGCCGTCGAAGTGCCCGGGGCGGGAGGCGCCCTCGAGGCGCTCCCCCATGGGTCCGGCGGTGATCCGGACCTGGGGCTCCCCGCCGGGGTAGACCTCCTCGGCGGAGGGGGCGAAGACGGCGCTCGCGCCCGCGGCGAAGGCCAGTTCCAGGTCGGCCTCCAGCGTGCGCGGGTAGCGGTCGAGGTCCTCGCCGGCGCCGAACTGGAGCGGGTTGACGAAGACGGTGACGACGACGAACCCCTCGCCGCCGACGCGCTCGCGCGCGGCACGGATCAGGGTGGCGTGGCCCTCGTGGAGTGCGCCCATGGTCATGACCACGGCCGTGCGCCCCGGCGCACTCCGGTGGGCGAGGGCGTCGTGGAGCTCCTCGACCGCGGGGATCAGCTCGGCCGGCTGGTGGCGGGTGGCGCCGGCGGCATGGTCACGGGCGAACAGGTTCATCGGTCGTCTCCTTGCGGCCCGTCGGCGTCACCGGCGGTACCGGCGGCGGCCGCCGAGGTGTCGGCGAGCACGCCCAGCAGGTCCTCGGCCAGCTCGGGCTTGAGCAGACCGCGCGCGAGCGCCCGGTCCGCGGTCGTGCGGGCCATCGCCAGATAGCCGGCGACCGTGCCGGGGGCGTGCTTGCGCAGCTCGGCGACGTGGGCGGCGACCGTGCCGGCGTCCCCGCGCGCGACGGGGCCGGTGAGGGCCGCGTCACCGGAGCGCAGGGCGTTGTCCAGGGCGGCGCCCAGGAGCGGGCCGAGCATCCGGTCGGGGGCGGCGACCCCGGCCGTACGGAGCAGGTCCAGGGACTGGGCCACCAGCGTGACCAGGTGGTTGGCGCCGAGGGCGAGGGCCGCGTGGTAGAGCGGGCGGGCCTCCTCCGCGATCCACTCGGGCTCGCCGCCCATCTCGATCACCAGGGCCTCGGCGGCCAGCCGCAGCTCCTCGGGCGCGGTGACGCCGAAGGAGCAGCCGGCCAGCCGCTGCACGTCGACCGAGGTCCCGGTGAAGGTCATGGCCGGGTGCAGGGCGAGGGGCAGCGCGCCGGCGCGGCGGGCGGCGTCCAGGACCTTCACTCCGTACCGCCCGGAGGTGTGCACCAGGATCTGCCCGGGCCGGACGGCCCCGGTCTCGGCGAGGCCCTCGACCAGGCCCGGCAGGGCGTCGTCCGGGACCGTCAGCAGGACCAGGTCGGCATGGGCGAGCACCTGGGCGGGCGACATGATCGGCACGTCAGGGAGCAGGGTCGCGGCGCGGCGCACGGACGCGTCGGAGACCGCGGAGACGGCGACGGGGCGGTGCCCCGCCAGCCGCAGGCAGGCGGCGAGGGCGGGCCCCACGCGGCCGGCCCCGACGACTCCGACGGTGAGTCGCGCGGGACGGTCTTCCGCTCGGGGTTCTGCAGCTTGGTTCACGCGGCAACGGCCTTCCGTTCCAGTCCGCGGGGGGTACCGGACGATTTCTCGTCATGCTACGCCAGCGTTTCGCGCCCCTCCGTGCCTGTCCACAGGGTGTGGGCGCCAGTGTGATGATCGGCGGATGGACGAGTCGGAGCAGGACGCGAAACGGTACCGGGCCTCGGTGTGGTCGGGCGCCGGGCGGGCGCTGTGGCGCTCGCCGGCGGAGGCGTCGGTCGGCGAACGGCTGGCCGAGCTGACGGAGCTGGCGCGGCGGGGCCGCACGCTCATGGACCCGCACGAGCTGGTCGACACCTACGGCGGCGGCCCGGTCGGGGAGGTCGAGCGGCGGGTCGCCGACACGCTGGGCCTCCCCGCCGCGGTGTTCTTCCCGACCGGCACGATGGCCCAGCAGGTGGCGCTGCGCTGCTGGTCGGGGCGGACCGGCAGCCCGGTCGTCGCCCTGCACCCCCTCTCGCACCCGGAGGTCCACGAGCGCGGTGCGCTCGGAGCGGTGAGCGGGCTGCGCACGGTCCATCCGACGGACGAGCCCCGGCTGCCGACGGCCGAGGAGGTACGGACCCACCCGGAGCCCTTCGGGACGCTGATGCTGGAGCTGCCGCTGCGGGACGCCGGTTTCACGCTGCCGACCTGGGACGAACTGGTGGACGTCGTGGACGCGGCGCGTGAACGTGACGCAGTGGTGCACTTCGACGGCGCGCGGTTGTGGGAGTGCGCCCCTCACTTCGGGCGCGGTCTGCGGGAGATCGCCGGCCTCGCCGACACCGTGTACGTGTCCTTCTACAAGTCGCTGGGCGGCATCTCGGGGGCCGCGCTGGCCGGCCCCGAGGAGGTGATGGAGGAGGCGCGGGTGTGGCTCCACCGGTACGGGGGGCTGGTCTTCCAGCAGTTCCCCGCGGCGGTGGCGGCGCTGAGGGGCCTCGCCGTGGAGCTGCCGAGGCTTCCCTCGTACGTGGCGCACGCGCGCGTGGTGGCGGACGGACTGCGGGCGGGCTTCGAGGAGGCGGGGGTGCCGTGGTTCCGGGTCCACCCCGAGCCCCCGCACACCCACCAGTTCCAGGTGTGGCTCCCGTACGATGCGGACCTTCTCACGGCGGCGTCGCTGGCCCTCACGGTGGAGACGGACACGGTGCTCTTCCGCCGCTGGTCCTCGCCGGGGACGGGCGGGCCGCCCGGGGTGGCGGTGACGGAGGTGACGGTCGGGGAGCCGGGACTGTCCTGGACGAAGGACGACGTACGCGAGGCGGTGGGCGCCTTCCTCGCGCGCGTGGGGTGATCCCGCCGTGGTGCCGCGACCGGGGCGGCGCCGGGTCAGACCGCTCCGCCGCCGGCCCGCACCAGGCCCGTCTCGTACGCCAGGACCACGACCTGCACCCGGTCGCGCAGGTCCAGCTTGGTCAGGATCCGGCCGACGTGCGTCTTCACCGTCGCCTCGGACAGGACCAGCCGCGCGGCGATCTCACCGTTCGACAGACCCTGCGCGACCAGCATCATCACCTCGCGCTCGCGCTCGGTGAGCCTCTCGATCTCCTTGTGCTGGGGCTCCTTGCCCGACGAGGGCAGCATCGGCGAGAAGCGGTCGAGCAGCCGGCGCGTGGTCGACGGGGCCACCACCGCGTCCCCGCTGTGCACCGAGCGGATCGCGCCCAGCAGCTCAGCGGGCGGCACGTCCTTGAGCATGAAGCCGCTCGCCCCGGCCTTCAGCCCGGAGAAGGCGTACTCGTCGAGGTCGAACGTGGTCAGGATCAGCACCTTCGGCGCGTCGGGCTGCGAGCAGATCCGCCGGGTCGCCTCGACCCCGTCCAGCTTGGGCATCCGTACGTCCATCAGCACCACGTCCACGGCCGTGGACCGCAGCACCTCCAGCGCCTCCACCCCGTCGCCGGCCTCGGCCACGACCTCCATGTCCGGCTGGGCGGCCAGCACCATGCGGAATCCGGTGCGCAGCAGCACCTGGTCGTCGACGAGCATCACGCGGATGGACATGGAGGGTTCCTTCGGTTCGTCGGTGGGCCAAGGGGCTCGGGGAGATGCCACGTGCGCGGGCTCAGTGGGCGGGCTTCAAAGGGAGCAGGGCGCTGATACGGAAGCCGCCGCCGGGGCGGGGTCCCGCGTCAAGGGTGCCGCCGACCATGCCGACCCGCTCCCGCATGCCGATCAGGCCGTGGCCCCGGCCGTCGGCGCCGCCGTCCTCGTACATCTCCGTGGTCGCGCCCCGCCCGTCGTCCTCGACGAGCAGGCCGAGCCCGTCGTCGAAGTACACCAGACGGACACTGGCCCCGGCTTCGGGGCCGCCGTGCTTGCGGGTGTTGGTGAGGGCTTCCTGCACGATCCGGTACGCCGTGAGCTCGACGCCGCTGGGCAGCGGCCGGGGCGTGCCCTCGACCTTGAAGTCGACGGTCAGACCGGCTCCGCGGACCTGGTCCACCAGATCCTCGATCTGCTGGACGTCGGGCTGGGGCACGTACTCCCCCGCCTCCTCGTGCTCACCGGTGCGCAGGATCCCGAGGAGCCGGCGCATCTCGGCCAGCGCCTGCCGGCCGGTGGAGGAGATGGTCTCCAGGGCCTGCTTGGCCTGCTCCGGCGAGGCGTCCATGACATAGGCGGCGCCGTCGGCCTGCACCACCATGACGGAGACGTTGTGGGCGACGACGTCGTGCAGCTCGCGGGCGATCCGGGCGCGCTCGGCGGCCACCGCGACCTTGGACTGCGCCTCGCGCTCCTGCTCCAGGCGCGTGGCGCGCTCCTCCAGCTGCGCGAAGTAGGCGCGGCGGGTGCGCAGGGAGTCGCCGAGCACCCAGGCGAGGGCGAACGGCACCGTCATGATCACCGTGAAGAACACCTTGGCGAGCGCCGAGCCCTCGCCCTCCATCGGCCATCTCAGCTGGGAGAGCGTGGCGGCGCTCAGGCCGCCGGCCAGCGCGAGGCGGGAGGCCCAGCGCGGACCGTCGTGCGCGGCGACCGTGTAGATGATCACCAGCATCGCGAAGTCGGCGACGAACGGCATCAGCCCGAAGGCGAGCTGGGCGAGCCCCAGGGCGACCGCGAGCAGCAGCATCTTCTCGGGCGCGCGCCGGCGCAGCGCGACGACCAGCGAGAGCAGCGCGGCGACGACGCCGTGCGCGGCGGGCTCCTCGACCGCCGGGTAGGTCGACCCGACCCACAGCAGGGAGAACCCGAGGAGGACGGCGGCCCAGAAGCTGTCGACGCCCGTCGGGTGTCTGCGGATGAAGTCGTAGACGCGCTGCACGTGACCCAGCGTAGGGAAGGCGGATAGGTGCAGGGGTCAACCGTGGGGGCGATCCTTGGCGGGAAGGCCGTACTCCGCAAGGTGGAGACTGGGGCACGTGACGGATGAGACGTGTCAATGGCCGGACGGGCAGCGCGGCTGGCGGGGCTGGCGGGAGGCCGCCGAGCGGGCGCTGTACGGGCCGGGCGGCTTCTATCTGCGCCCCGAGGGCCCGGCCGGGCACTTCCGCACCTCGGTGCACGCCTCCCCCCTCTTCGCCGACGCCGTCGCCCGGCTGCTGACAAACACGGCGCTCGAACTCGGCACGGACGAGATCGCGCTGGTGGACGTGGGCGCTGGGCGGGGCGAGCTGTTGACGGGGGTGCTGGCCGCCGCTCCGGCGGGGCTTTCGGTACGTCCGTACGGCGTCGAGCGCGCCGCCCGCCCCGCCGGGCTCGACCCGCGGATCGCCTGGACGGACCGGGTGCCGGAAGGGGTGCGCGGGCTGCTCTTCGCGAACGAGTGGCTGGACAACGTGCCGGTGGACGTCGCCCAGGCCGACACGTCGGGGACTGCGCGCTATGTCGAGGTGCGGGCCGACGGCACGGAACGGCTCGGCGAGGCGGTCACGGGCCGGGACGCGCAGTGGCTGGAGCGGTGGTGGCCGCTGCGGGAGCCGGGCGAGCGGGCCGAGATCGGGCGCCCGCGGGACGAGGCGTGGGCGCGCGCGGTGGGCGCGCTGGAGGCCGGCCTCGCGGTGGCGGTGGACTACGCCCATGTACGGGGGGCCAGGCCGCCCTTCGGGACGCTGACCGGGTTCCGCGCGGGGCGGGAGGTTCCGGCGGTGCCGGACGGGTCGTGCGACCTGACCTCGCACGTGGCGCTGGACGCGGTCGCCGCGGCGGGCGGCCCCGGGGCCGAGCTGACGACCCAGCGGGAGGCGCTGCGGGGGCTGGGGGTGAGCGGCGGAAGGCCGCCGCTGTCCCTGGCGTCGAGCGATCCGGCGGCGTACGTGCGGGCGCTGGCCTCGGCGGGGGAGGCGGCGGAGCTCACCGCCCGGGGCGGTCTGGGGGACTTCCTGTGGCTCACCCAGCGGGTGTCGGGCCGCCGGGCCTGAGCCGGGCCCGTGGGACTGCGTCCACGGGGACCGCCGGTGGGACGGCCGCCCACGGCGGTGGAGGGGCGGGGGATACTGTGCCCATGACGGAGACGACGGTCGGAATCGGCGGGGCGGCGGAGAGCACCGACATGGTGCTGAACATCGGGCCGCAGCATCCCTCGACCCATGGCGTGCTCCGCCTCCGGCTGGTCCTGGACGGCGAGGTCATCCGGCACGCCGAGCCGGTCATCGGCTACATGCACCGCGGCGCCGAGAAGCTCTTCGAGGCGCGCGACTACCGCCAGATCATCATGCTCGCCAACCGCCACGACTGGCTGTCGGCCTTCTCCAACGAGCTCGGTGTCGTGATGGCGGTTGAGCGGATGCTCGGCATGGAGGTCCCCGAGCGCGCCGTGTGGACCCGTACGCTGCTCGCGGAGCTGAACCGGGTGCTCAACCACCTCATGTTCCTGGGGTCCTACCCCCTCGAACTGGGCGGTATCACCCCGGTCTTCTACGCCTTCCGGGAGCGCGAGGAGCTCCAGGCCGTGATGGAGGAGGTCTCCGGCGGCCGGATGCACTACATGTTCAACCGGGTCGGCGGCCTCAAGGAGGACCTGCCGGCCGGCTGGCAGGACCGGGCGCGCGCGGCCGTGGCCGACGTCCGGTCCCGGATGGACGTGTACGACAAGCTGGTCCTCGGCAACGAGATCTTCCGGGGACGCACCCGTGGCATCGGCGTCCTGAGCCGGGAGACCGCGCACGCCTACGGCGTCTCGGGGCCCATCGCCCGCGCCTCCGGCGTCGACTTCGACCTGCGCCGCGACGAGCCGTACCTGGCCTACGGAGAGCTTCAGGACACGCTCAAGGTCGTCACCCGGCAGGAGGGCGACTGCCTGGCCCGGTTCGAGTGCCTCCTCGACCAGACGCACAACTCCCTGGAGCTCGCCGACGCCTGCCTCGACCGGCTCGCGGAGCTTCCCCCGGGGCCGGTCAACCAGCGGCTGCCGAAGGTCCTCAAGGCCCCGGAGGGCCATACGTACGCCTGGACCGAGAACCCTCTCGGCATCAACGGCTACTACCTGGTCTCCAAGGGCGAGAAGACCCCGTACCGCCTCAAGCTCCGCTCGGCGTCGTTCAACAACATCCAGGCGCTGACCGAGCTGCTGCCCGGCACGCTGGTCGCCGACATGGTGGCCATCCTGGGCTCGCTGTTCTTCGTCGTCGGCGACATCGACAAGTGACCGGCGGCCGGCCCGGATCTCCCGGGCCGCATCCGGACACCGCCCCGTGTACGTCCTCTAGGGTCTTTCGTTTGGGTCAGGCCGGATCAGGGAGCGGGGTCTGGTGCATGGGGTCTCCCCAGGCCCGCCAGGGCCGAGGGGACGGATCGCAAG
>NZ_JBSFTU010000045.1:0-49701 GCF_053591435.1 Streptomyces sp. NPDC003027 | reverse complement strand
GGGACGGATCGCAAGGCGGAGGAGGGAGTCAACGCGGAGCGTTGGCGACCGACGACAACGCGGCGAGGCGCGGTGCCAGAGCCGGCGAGCCCGGCCTGATCCAAACGAAAGACCCTAAGGGCGCCTGCCCCGGTCGGCCGTGGGGGAGGCGCGCAGGGACGACACGAGGTGGAGGAGGTGCGCCTCGTTGCCGGAGAGGCCGGCGGCCCGCAGCGCCTCGTCCGCCTCCGCCATGGGGTGCGTGAGCATCGCCCCGGCGTACGGAGCGAGGCGAGGATCGGTCAGGACCGCCTGGGTGGACTCCAGCAGACGGAGGTACGCCTGGGCGGCGGCGCGTTCACGGGCGGTGATCGTGGTCATGTCGGGCTCCCTCTCGACAGGTTGGCGCCTCCACCCTCTCCTAGGGGTCTGACAATCGGCTCCGGCCTTCCTCCCGCCCGTCCAGGTGCGAGGCGAGGCGGTCGAGGAACACCCGCTGGCCCGGGACGAGAAGCGGAGCGGCCGCCACGGGCGTGAACCAGCCGGCCCGGTCGATCTCCGGGAACTCCCGCCGGACGCCCGAGCCGCGCGGCCACTCCATGGTGAAGGTGCCCGGCACGATCCGGGTCGGGTCGAGATCCGCCTCGACCGCCCAGACCGTGACGGTCTTTCCGTTCGACTGGCGCGCCTCTCCGAGCGCGATCGGCTCGCCGTCGGGCGCCGGCAGCCCGAGCTCCTCCTCGAACTCGCGCCGGGCGGCGGCCTCGGGCGTCTCTCCGGGGCCGTACTCGCCCTTCGGGATCGACCAGGCGGACACTTCCTTCGACGACCAGAAGGGTCCGCCCATATGGCCGATGAGGACCTCGATCCCGCCGTCCGCGGTTCTGCGGAAAAGAAGGAGCCCAGCGCTGCGCTTGTCCGGCATGCCGTCCAGTGTGGCCGAACGGGTCAGATCCCGCAGCTGCTCGCCGACCAGTAGCGCGAGGCCCTGGTGTCGACGTGCGCGTGGTCACCGTGGCCCGGGTAGCCGGGTCCGAGGATCCCGTTGAAGCCGTGGTTGCGGGCCTGCCTGGCCAGGGTGCACAGGGAGGGCGAGCCGGTCAGGTCGATGCCGTCGCCGTACAGATGCCGGCTGTCGGACGAGCCGCCGACCGCCGAGTTGCAGGCGTACGAGCGGAAACCGCTGCTCACGGAGATCGGTACGTCGCCGAGCGCGTGGCGCATCGCCTCCAGTTTCCACATCGCGCGCAGGGCGTTCGACTTGGCGGTGGCCGCGCTGACGGCGCCGCCGGAGAAGTCGCTGTTGCACTTGTTGAGCTCGGCGTACGTGAAGTGGACGGGCGTGCAGTCGGCGTCCTGGAGCGCGTACAGCTTGGAGAAGGTCGAGGGGCCGGCCACGCCGTCCGCGGTGAGTCCGTACGCCTGCTGGAAGCGGGTCACGGCCGCTTTGGTGGCCGGGCCGTAGTCGCCGTCGACGGCGAGCACGCCACCGTACCCGGGGTAGCCGGCCACCCGGATCTGAAGCTGGGTCACATCCGCCCCGGACATGCCGGAGGAGAGGGTGCGACCCCAGGTGTAGCACTCGTCGGCATGCGCCGTACCGGATGCGGCGACCGTGCCCGCGAGGGCGGCGACCACCAGCAGGACCATGGAGAGCAGCGATCTGAGCGTGCGCCGGACCATGACACCTCCGTGTCGGAAGACGGGATTCCTGTCATGAGCATGAAGTGACCGGGGGAGGTGGTCAACGGCGCGGCCCCTATGCCACAGGACCAGGCCTCTGACGCCAGGAGCCGGAGCTCACCACCACCGGTCCGCCGGCCGGATCCACCTCGCGCGCCCACGCCGAGGACAGGCGCACCGAGCGCGACGGCCAGATCCGGCCCTCCAGGGTCACGCGGTGCAGCGGCCGACCGTCCTGGGAGACACTCACCACGGGCCGGTTCAGCGGCGTGTCCGTCCGCAGCAGGAAGGGCCGTCCGGGAGACCCGCCGGTGATCCGGTTCGGGGCCACCCACCGCAGCGGCCGCTCGACCACCATCCGCACGCCTTCCCCGGGCCACGGATCACCGGCCAGCAGGCGCAGCACCGCCTCCGCCGCGGCGAGTCCCTCGGCGGCGGCCGTCCCCGCCGACTCGACGCCCCGCAGGGCGTTGCCCGCGGCGAAGACCCCCGCCACCGTGGTGCGGAAGGAACCGTCGACGGCGGGACCCCGGGTGCCCGCGTCCAGCGACACTCCACCGGACCGCGCCAGTTCGTGATCGGGGACCCAGTCCCCGGTGAACACCGCCGTGTCGCAGCGGATCGTCCCCGCGCGCCCGTCGCGGCGCAGCACCCCGACGCCCGCCAGACGGCCGCGGCCGAGCAGCTCCGTCACCGTCGCCCCGGTCAGCAGGGGAGGGGGCGCGGCGGCGAAACGGTGGGGCCCGCGTTCCCCCTCCGTCACCATCGCCGCCACCTGCAGACCGGCCCGGCGCAGCGCCCGGACCGCGTGGTGGGCGACCGGCTCGGCGCCGAGGACCACCGCCCGCCGCCCGAGCCGCTCCCCGCGCACCCCGTACAGCACCACCGACCGCTGAAGCTCCCCGGTGGTGAGGACCCCCGCAGGCCGCGACCCCGGCACCAGACGCGCGCTCCTCGGACGTTCGCGCGCGCCGGTCGCCAGCACGACCGCGCGCGCCGTGATCGTCTCCAGGCCGCTGGGGGCGGTGACGTCCAGGGCGAGCGGCCCGGCCCAGCCGGTGGCCATCACACCGGTACGCACGACGGCGCCGGCCCGTACCGCCGCCGCGACCGCGCGGCGCGCGTATGCCGGTCCGTCCACCGGGCGGTGCCGGGCGGCCGCGCCGAAGCCGTCATGGGCGCAGTGGCGTGGTACCCCGCCGGCCTCCTCGTCCCGTTCCAGGACCTCGATCCGCCCCGCGCCCGCCGCCGCGAGCCGGGCGGCCGCGGCGAGCCCGGCGGGCCCCGCGCCGACCACGAGCACATCGACCGAGCGGGCCACGGAGAGGTTCACCGGGCGGTTCACGCAGGAGTCCACCGGGCGGTTCGCGGAGGGGGTCACGGCCTTGCCTCCTCGAACATCGCCCGTACCGTCGCCCCGCAGGAGAAGCCCTGGCAGCGCCCGCCCCGCGCCCGGGTCCGCCGGCGCAGCCCGTCGAGCGAGGACGGCGGGATCGTCGACGCGAGCGCGTCCCGGATCTCCCCCCGGGTCACCCGTTCGCAGGGGCACACGATCGACCCGAACTCCGGGTCCCGAGCGATCCGTTCCGCGTCCCGGTACGGGCGGGGGAACGCCTCGCCGAGGTTGGGCATCCGGACCGGGGCGAGCGGGCGCGCCGCGCCGAGCTCCAGCCCGTCCTCCGCGAGCAGCTCCACGACGTGTGCGGCGAGGGCGAGGGAGGCCGTGAGGCCGGTGGAGCGGATGCCCCCGACCGTGACGTACCGGAGCCCGGGGTGCGCCCTCACCTGGAAGTCGTCGTGCTCGGTCGCGGCCCGAAGACCGGCGTAGACGGCGGTGACCTCCTCGTCCAGGAGGGCGGGCAGGATCCGGCGGCCCTGGTCGCGCAGCGACCTCAGGCCCTCGGCCGTGGAGCCGGTGGCCGTCTTGTCCTCCAGGTCCTCGGCCGTGGGCCCGAGCAGCACGTTCCCGTAGACCGTGGGCGCCACCAGGACACCCTTGCCGAGCCGGCCCGGCACGGGCAGCAGGATGTGCCGGACCAGGCCGCGCGCGAACTTGTCGAAGACGATCAGCTGTCCGCGCCGGGGCGTCACGGTGAAGTCGCGTCGGCCGAAGTGCGCGTCGAACTCGTCCGCGCGGAGCCCGCAGGCGTTGACGACGTACCGGGCGCGCAGCACCCCGCGCCGGGTGATCAGCCGGTGCGGCGCTCCGGGACGGGCCTTCTCGACAGGGCAGTCGAGATGCAGGTCCACCCCGGAGCGGACCGCCTGCGTGGCGTACGCAAGCGTGGTCGTCCAGGGGCAGATGACCGACTCACCGGGCACCTCCAGCGCGCCCAGCGCTCCCGCCCCCAAGTAGGGCTCCCGCGACCGGAGTTCGTCCGGTCCGATCAGCCGGGTGGTGCGGTGGCCGTTGCGCACCGCCTTCTCGGCGAGGCGGGGGAGCGCCGCCCGCTGTTCCTCGTCCCAGGCGACGAGCAGCGCCCCCAGGGGCTCGACGGGGATGCCGGTCTCCTCGGCGTACGCGCCGAGCCTGTGCCATCCGTCCCGTACCAGACGCGCCTCCAGCGAGCCGGGCACGGCGTCGAAACCGGTGTGCAGGATCGCGGTGTTGGCCTTCGACGTGCCGTCGCCTACATCACCGGACGCCTCGACGAGCGCGACGCGCAGCGAGTGGCGGGCGAGTTCACGCGCCAGCGCGCAGCCGACCACTCCGGCGCCGACGACGGCGACGTCGTACGCGGCCCCGGGCGCCGACGTGTCCGGCAGTACACCCGCGCGCGTCACCACTCCCCGCGTCCCGGCTTCCCGCTTCATGCGCGCGACGCTCCCGGGGAGCTGTCGAGGAGCGCGGTCACGGCGGTACGGAACCGGCCCAGGCGCTCGCCCGCCTCCGTGCCGGTGATCCGGGGCTCGTACACGGCGGACGGCTTCCACTCCGGTACGGCCTCGTGGACGGCGAGGGCGGGATCGTGGCCGAGCCGCGCGACCGCCGCCACGCCGAGCGCGGTCGCGTCCGGCAAGGCCGAGACCTCGACCGGTAGTTGGAGGAGATCCGCCTGGGTCTGCATGAGCAGCGCGGACCGGGTGAGCCCGCCGTCCACCCGCAGCGTGGTCAGGGGCGTGCCGAGCCCGGCCGCCGCCGCTCCGGCGAGCTCCACCACCTGTGCGGCGATCCCCTCGCACAGGGCACGGACCAGGTGACCGGCGGTCGTGTCCAGGCCCAGCCCGTGCAGTGAGCCGCGCACATCACCCCGCCACCACGGCGCGGCGAGCCCGGCCAGGGCCGGTACGAAGGTGACGCCACCGGAGTCCGGCACCGTCCCGCCCACGCCGTCGAGCTCCTCCGCGCCGGACAGGACTCCCAGGTCGGTCAGCCAGCGCACGGCCGACGCCGCCGTGTACACCTGCCCGTCCAGGCAGTAGCTCGTCCGGCCCGCCAGCCGCCACGCCACACAGCTCACCAGCCCCGCATCACCCCGGCGGGGGACCGGGCCGGTCTGGGCGAGCAGGAACGCCCCGGTGCCGTAGGTGCACTTGGCGGCGCCCGGTTCGGTCACCCGCTGCGCGAGGAGGGCCGCCTGCTGGTCCACGAGCAGGCCGGTGAGCGGCAGCGCCGGGCCGAACGCGGTGGTCGTGCCGACCGGGGTGTCCGAGTCCACCACCCGGGGCAGCCGTTCGCCGCCCAGACGGTAGACGTCGAGGGCGGCGCCGGACCAGGCCGCCGTGTCCAGATCGAGGAGTCCGGTGCGGCCGGCGGTCGCGGTGTCGGTGACGAACTCACCCGTGAGACGGTGCACGAGCCAGGCGTCGCTGGTGGTGACGACACCCGCGCCGGTGAGGTGGCGGCGGATCCAGGCCATCTTGGGCGCGGCGAAATAGGGGTCGAGCGGCAGCCCGGTCCACTCCTTCAACTCCTCCGCCCGTGCGGAGAGTTCCTCGCAGAGCGTGGCGGCCCTGCGGTCCTGCCAGACCAGTGCGTCGGTCAGCGGCTCGCCGTCGGCCGGGTCCCAGGCGAGGACGGTCTCCCCCTGGTTGGCCAGGCCCACCGCCACGACCGGGGTGCCGGCCCGGGCCAGCGCCGCGCGCCCGGCGGCGACGACGGAGTCGTACAGCTCCCGTGGATCGGCCTCGACCAGGCCGCCCGGCAGATATCGGGGCCGTACGGGCGCCGAACCCGTGCCGATGACCCCACGCTCGGGGCAGACGACGAGCGCCTTGGTCCCCGAGGTGCCCTGGTCGACGGCGAGCACCGGCCCCGTCATCGTCGTACTCCCGTCCTCGAACCCGCGAACCGCGTACCCGCGAACCGCGTACCTGCGACGTCAGCCTGGAACGTCACCCCCGATCACCGAACGAACAGTGATCGACGAAGCGGAAAGCCTGGTGCACCCCACTGCGACCCGTCAAGCCGTCACGGCACGGAACCGCGCCCCTCCTCCCCCGCCACTGACTCGATGTCAAATTCGTTCAGTGGCGGAATAGTTACGATCAGGCGCGAAAGTGGATCGCGATCGTCCAACGGGCTCTATAGTGATCGCCGATCAACGGCCGGGATGCCCGCCGGGGACTGACCACCCCTCCACCCCCACCGAGGAACCATGTCGCCCACAGCACCTCCCGCTCCGTGAGGGGCGGACAGGGTTTCCGGCCCGTCTACCACCCGGCGGGCCATGACCACGCCCTGCGCAACGCCGTCCAGGACCTGCGGACGGGCCGCTGGCTGTCCATGGCCCGGCTGCTCGACGAGACGTCCGACTGGTCCGCCTGGACCCGGCGCACCCAGGTCCTCGCCGCCGTCGCCGCCGGCACCGACGTGGTCCACGCCTGGCGCGCCGAGCAGCCGGACAGCGCGGCCGCCGTCGTGATGCACACCCGGGTCGCCGTGGAACGCGCGGTACGGGCCCATCGCGCCGCCCATCCCCGTACCGGCGAACTGTGGCAGGCGGCATGGGAGGCCTGCCGGTCCGCCGCCGAACGGTCGCCCGCCGACCCCGTGCCGTGGATCTGCCTGCTCGCCCTCGCCACGCTCGACGGGCAGCAGGACGGGGAGGAGCACAGGGCGGAGCCGCCGGCCGCCGTACTCCCGCCCGGACCGTGGGGGCTCCTCGCCGAGACCGAGAAGCGCGACCCGTACAACCGGGAGGCGCACCACCGCATGCTCCAGTTCTTCTACGCGCGAGGGCGCGGGCCGCTCTCCGAAGCCCTGAACTACGCGCGGTGGGCGGCTTCGACGGCTCCCGTCGGCTCCGCCCTCCACGCCCTTCCGCTCTACGTCCGGGTCGAGCGCTACCGGCGCGAGAGCGGCCACGAGCGCGCGCTCGACCTGCACTGGGTCGCCGAGGACGCCGTCCGTGAGGCCCGGGGCGCCCTGGACAGCTGGTTCCTCTTCTGCGCCACGACCGAGGCGTCCCCCCTCGATCTGAATCATCTCGCCCACGCCCTCTTCGGCGCTCAGCACTTCGCCGACGCCGCCCGGGTCTTCGAGGCCATGGGGCCGTACTACACGGCGCCGCCCTGGGCGTACCGCACGGCGCGCCCGGACGACCGGGCCCTCGCCGAGGAGGTCTTCCTGCGCGCCCGCGCCCGCTGTCTCGACCACTGACCCGCTCCCGCTCGCCCTCGCTCCGCGTCGTTCACCCCGCTCACTCCCCGCTCACCCCTTCCCCCGGAGGTTCCGGCATGTCCCGCACCGTCCCCGTCGACGACGACATACGCAGGTCCGCACAGGGCCAGGACGACGAGGCCCGGCTGAGAGAGCTCGGCTACCAGCCCGTCCTCGCCCGCCGCATGGGCGGTTTCGGCAACTTCGCCATCAGCTTCTCCGTCATCTCCATCCTCTCCGGCTGCATGACCCTCTACGGCTTCGGCCTGGGCACCGGAGGCCCCGCCGTGATGATGTGGGGCTGGGTGGGCGTCGGGCTGTTCGTGCTCTGCGTGGGCATGGCGCTCGCCGAGGTCACCAGCGCCTACCCGACGTCCGGCGCGCTCTACTACATGGCGGACCGGCTCGGCGGCCGCCGCTGGGGCTGGTACACCGGCTGGCTGAATCTGCTCGGTCTGCTCGGCGCCATCGCCGGCATCGACTACGGCGCCGCCCTCTTCACCGGGGCCTTCCTCAACCTCCAGTGGGGCATCGTGCCCACGGCCGGGTCCACCTTCCTGATCTTCCTCGCGATCCTGCTCCTGCACGCCGTGCTCAACCTGTTCGGTGTCCGCCTGGTCAGCGTGCTCAACTCGGTCAGCGTCTGGTGGCACCTGGCCGGCGTCGCCGTGATCGTGGGCGCGCTCGCCTTCATCCCCGACCGCCACCAGTCCGCCGAGTTCGTCTTCACCGAGTTCGTGAACGACACCGGCTGGGCCAACCCGTTCTACGTCGCGGCCGTCGGCCTGCTCCTCGCCCAGTACACCTTCTCCGGCTACGACGCCTCCGCCCATCTCTCCGAGGAGACCTCCAACGCCTCGGTCAGCGCGGCCAAGGGCATCGTGCGCGCCATCTGGGTCTCCTGGATCGCCGGCTTCGCGCTGCTCGCCGGACTCACCTTCGCCATCCAGGACTACGCGGGCACGCAGAACAGCGCCACCGGAGTCCCGCCCGCCCAGATCCTCCTCGACGCGCTCGGCTCCGGCGGCGCCACCGCCCTGCTGCTCGTGGTGATCGTCGCCCAGCTGTTCTGCGGCAACGCGGAGGTGGCCGCCGCGAGCCGGATGGTGTTCGCCTTCAGCCGCGACAACGCGCTGCCCGGCTCGGCGCTCTGGCGCAAGGTCAGCAGCCGCACACAGACCCCGGTCCCGGCGGTCTGGCTCTCGGTCGCGGTCGCCGCCCTCCTCGCGGTGCCCTCGCTGTACTCGGCCACCGCCTACGGAGCGGTGACGGCCATCAACGTCATCGGCATCACCCCGGCCTACGCCATCCCGATCTACCTGCGACTCCGGGCGGGCAACCGCTTCACCCCCGGTCCCTGGAACCTCGGCCGCTGGAGCCGGCCGATCGGCTGGACGGCCGTGATCTGGGTGGCCGTGGTCACGGTGCTGTTCTGCCTGCCGCAGAAGTCACCCGTGACCGTCGACTCCATGAACTACGCGGTCATCGCGCTCGCCGTCGTCCTCATCCTCGCCAGTGTCTGGTGGTACGTCGCCCGCCGCTCGTACGGCACCCCCGCGACGTACGGCAGCGCCCGCGAGGAGGCCGAGCTCGCCGAGGGGATCGTGTAAGAGGCGAACCGGTGGGTCCGGGGCCCGGAGACCGGGCCTGGCGGGGACGCGGGACGGACCGTCCCTCGGCAGGCCCGTGCCCCCTGGCTCAGGCGCTGAACTCGTAGGTCCAGGCGGACGTCTGGGCGGCGAAGTCGATGTCCGTGATCTCCAGCGTGTGCCCGTGCTGGTCGCTCACCACCCGGTGGACGACCAGCCGGGCCGCGCCGGTCGCTCCCACTCCCGTACCCGCACCCCCGGGCACGGCGATCGACTCGCGGCGGGTCAGCCGCAGCCCGGCCTGGTGCATCCAGTGGTAGAGCAGCCGCAGATCCGGCTGCTGGGCGGTGTCCTTGCCGCGCCGGTAGCGTGCGAGCTGGGGAATCTCGGCCATCGCGGGCCGGGAGAACCAGGACACCGACCGCTGGAGCGGCACCCCGCGGGGACTCAGCACCACATGGCGGTGGACAAGTGTGGGTTCGCCCGGGGCGAGCCCGAGCCGGCCCGCCAGGGCCGCCGGGGGCGCCTCCCAGGCGAGGGCCGCCCGGACCAGCGCGTCGGCCGCCTGCGCACCTCCGGGAAAGGACTGGCGGCGGGCCGTCAGAAGCGGGACGTGTGCCTGCGGTTCGGCTCCGACGGCGAACGTGCCACGCCGGTCGGTCACCACGAGCCGCTCCTCACGCAGCAGGTGGAGCGCGCTGCGGACGGTCTGGCGGTTGACGTGGTAGCGATGGGCGAGTGAGCGCTCGGACGGCAGTCGGCTGCCGGGTGCGATGCGCCGGTCGGTGAGGTCGTCCCGCAGGGCGGCGGCGACCCGGAGGTAGAGCGGTACCGCGGCCACCTGCTCGGGATCGGGCTCAGCCATGTGCAGACCCTTCTTTGCTCAGGGTGATCACGTGGGTCGTGTGAGTGATCATTCCTATCATTGGTCTAAACCATTGGGAAGGGGTGTGTGGCGAGAGTGGCCGAAAGGAGAACCGCGCCCGTAGGTGCTTTTCACCGGAATCCGGGGCGAAGAGGCGGGTGAGGCGGCGGCGCCGACGCCGCCCGACCGGGCCGAAAAAGGGCGGGGCGGCCCCCAAGGTCCCCTGGACCCGCACGACATGAGCCCTGCGCCCGGTTCAGATACGCCGGGCGGGGGCCGGCGCGTACCGCCCGGCGCCGGAGGGCCGGGCGGCACGCGCCGACGGGTGCTACACCTCGCGCCGCATCGGCGGCTCGGGCGGCGTCCACGGGATCGGGCCGAACAGGACGGCGCGGGCCACCGCGGGAGCGAACAGCGCCGTCATCGGCGCCGTCAGCGTGAGGACGGAGCGGAACGCCGCGCCGACGACCGGATCCCCGCCGTACCGCTGCTGCAGGCGGCCCAGGTACCAGCCCACGGGCTTGTCCACCGCGCGGGAACCCATGGCGTTGCCCGTCGCGCCCGGCATCTTCTTGTCCGCTCCGGCGGAGATGTCCCAGGCCTGCTGTGAGGCGCCGAACAGCGCCTTCTGCACCACCCGCGTGGTCGCCGTGCGCTTGGGATCGGCCAGGGCCCGGCGCAGGGCGACCGCGCTCAGCGCGGCGACCGCCATGCCCTGGCCGTAGATCGGGTTGAAGGTGCACAGCGCGTCGCCGGTGGCGAGGAAGCCGGCCGGACGGCGGCCCGGACGGTCGTAGCGGCGGCGGACGTTGGCGGTCCTGCGGAAGCCGAACACCGAGGAATCCGGCTCGGCCCTGGCCAGCCACTCGCTGACCACGGGGTGCGGCAGCCGCTTGGCGTACTCCTCGAACCCGGCCTCGTCCGTGGGTGGTTCGTCACCGCGCAGACCGGACAGCGTCACCACGTGACGTCCGCCGCCCAGGGGCAGGACGACCGCGCCGTAGACCTGGTGGGGGTTGGGCACGATGTTGATACCCAGCGCGTCCGACGTGTCGTCCGCCGGTGCTCGGTACACCCGGGTGGCGTAGGCCAGGCCGGTGTCGATGGTCTCCTCGTGCGGCGCCTCCGCGCCGATCGCGGCCAGCCAGTCGGGCGCGCGCGTCCCTCGGCCGGAGGCGTCGACCACGAGATCGGCCGCCAGGGAACGGGTCTGCGTCCCGGCGTCCTTGCCGCGCTCGCGCAGCAGCACTCCGCGCACCCGGGACGAGTCACCCGTCAGACCGACGGCCTCGGTGCCGCCCACGGTCTCGATCCGCGGATCGGCGAGCACCCGCCGGCGCACCAGCCATTCGAGCTGCTCGCGCGGTCCGGTGTAGAGGGAGGTCGTCGCCGTCGTCCTGCGGAACCACTGGCCGTTCTGCAGGTGCACCATGTCCGCCGGCATGCCCACCGTGGGCGCGCCGAGCTCGTCGAGCTCCGCGAGGAACCCCGGCAGCAGCTCCTCGAGCGCCTGCTGTCCGCTGTCGAGGAGCACATGGGTGTGTCTGCTCTGCGGGGTCCCCGGCCTCGCGTCCGGCCCTTCCGGAAGGCGGTCGCGCTCGACGACCGTCACCTTCTCCGCGTACTCGCTCAGCACCCGCGCGGCCAGCAGGCCCGCGAGGCTTCCCCCGATGACCACCGCGTGACGTGTGCCGCGGTGCTCCAAGTCGTCGTCCATCCCCGCCCTTTCCGGTTCGTGGATCTACGACCGACCAGTATCCACGGTCTCCTGGGGGACGTCGCGGGTGCCGAGACGAAGGTGCTCGATGTGGTACACGGCCTCGTCGAGGAGTTGGGCCACGTGGTTGTCGTAGAGGCTGTACTCGATCCGGCGGCCCTGCCGGACGCCGGTGACCAGACCGAGTGCGCGCAGCAACCGCAGCTGGTGCGAGACGGCGGACTGCTCCATGTCGACGGAGTCGGCGAGTTCGGTCACGCCGCAGGGGCCCTGGCGGAGCTTGGTGAGGATCATGAGACGCGAGGGCGTGGCGAGCGCCTGGAGGGTGGCGGCGATGGTGGCCGCGGACTCCGCGTCCAGGTGGGTGGCCGGGGTCGTCTCGCCGTTCGCTCCGTGTCCCATGGGCTCATCGTAGCGGCGCTCATATGCAGATAGATGAAGACCTCTTCATGTATTCCGGTATGGTGGTGCCGTTCGTCTTCCCCGTCCCCGTGTGCGAAGAGGTGTACTCCCATGGCATCCCCGGTGCTCGACAGCCCGGCCACCCCCGCCGCGACAGCCCCGCCGCCGACCCGCGGAACCCGTCTGTCAGACCTGCCCGAGGTCCGCTGGGCGGCGCTGTCCGCCCTCGCCTTCCTCTGCGCGCTGCCGCTCGACCTGGCCGGCGCCCCCGCCTGGGCCTGGGGACCGCTCTACGCCGTCTGCTACGTCGCCGGAGGCTGGGAGCCGGGCTGGGCCGGACTCCAGGCGCTGCGCGAGAAGTCCCTCGACGTCGACCTGCTCATGGTGGTCGCGGCCATCGGCGCCGCGGCGATCGGCCAGTACCTCGACGGCGGGTTGCTCATCGTCATCTTCGCCTGCTCCGGCGCCCTGGAGGCGCTCGCGACCCGCCGCACCGCCGACTCCGTGCGGGGGCTGCTGGACCTCGCCCCCGAGAAAGCGGTACGTCTCACCGGTGCCGGCGGCGGCGAGACCGAGGAACCGGTGGACGTCGCCGAGCTGAGGATCGGCGACATCGTGCTCGTACGGCCGGGGGAGCGGCTGCCCGCCGACGGAACCGTGCTCCACGGCGCGAGCGACGTCGACCAGGCCACCATCACGGGCGAGTCGCTGCCCGCGCCCAAGGCCCCCGGCGACGAGGTCTTCGCCGGCACCCTCAACGGCACCGGCGCCCTGCGCGTCCGCGTCGACAAGGACGCCGGGGACTCCGTCATCGCCCGCATCGTCGCCCTCGTCGAGGAGGCCAGCGCCACCAAGGCGCCCACCCAGCTCTTCATCGAGAAGATCGAACAGCGCTACTCCGTCGGCGTCGTCGTCGCCACCCTCGCGCTCTTCGCCGTCCCGCTCGCCCTGGGCGCCGACTTCACCACCACCCTCCTGCGGGCCATGACCTTCATGATCGTGGCCTCGCCGTGCGCGGTCGTCCTCGCCACCATGCCGCCGCTGCTCTCCGCCATCGCCACCGCCGGACGGCACGGCGTGCTCGTCAAGTCCGCCGTGGTGATGGAGCGGCTCGGGGCCGTGGACCGGGTCGCGCTCGACAAGACCGGCACCCTGACCGAGGGGATGCCGCGGGTGATCGAGGTCCGGGGCGACGAGGACGCGCTCGCGCTCGCCGCGGCGGCCGAGCTGCCGAGCGAACACCCGCTCGCGCGCGCCGTGGTGGCCGCGGCACGCGAACGCGGACTGCGCGTCCCCGACGCCCACGACTTCGCCTCCGTGCCGGGGGAGGGCGTACGGGCGCGGGTGGAGGGCCACGAGGTGCGGGTGCGCCGGGCCGAGGGAGAACACGACGACACGGCCGTCGAGGTCGTCGTCGACGGTACGCCCGTCGCGGTCCTCGTCCTCGCCGACCGGCTGCGCGACGGCGCGGCCGAGGCGGTCGCCGCACTGACCCGGCTCACCGGCACCGCGCCCACCCTCCTCACCGGGGACAACGCGGGCGCCGCGGCCCGGGTCGCCGGGCGGGCCGGCATCACGGACGTACGCTCCGGGCTGCTGCCGCAGGACAAGGTGGCGGCGGTACGGGAGTGGGAGCGCGCCGGCTCGCGGGTCCTGGTGGTCGGCGACGGCGTCAACGACGCCCCCGCCCTGGCCGCCGCACACACCGGCATCGCCATGGGCCGGGCCGGCTCCGACCTGGCGCTGGAGACCGCCGACGCCGTCGTCGTACGGGACGAACTGGCCACCGTTCCCGCCGTCGTGGCCCTCTCTCGCCGGGCGCGCCGGCTGGTCGTCCAGAACCTGGTGATCGCCGGCACCTGCATCGGGGCCCTGGTGGTGTGGGACCTGGTCGGCCACCTCCCGCTGCCGCTGGGCGTGGCGGGTCACGAGGGCTCCACCGTCCTGGTGGGCCTCAACGGGCTGCGGCTGCTGCGCGACGCCGCCTGGCGGAAGGCTGCGCGGCAGGGGTGAGTCGGAGGCGTTCACGGCCCGCGCCGGAGGACCCGGGTGGCCACCTCGATGCTGCACGCCTCCGCGGCGCGCAGCCGGTCGCCGTGTCCGTCATCGCGCTCAGCCCTCCGGGCGCAGCAGGCCGCGCTCGTATGCCTCGGCCAGGCGCTGCGGCACCCGACAACAAAGGAGGTCCTGGCCGCCCCGCCTCTAGCGCTCCAGCTCGGTCAGGGCGTGCGTCAGCCACTCCACCCAGAAGCGCTCCAGATCGATCCCCCCGCGCAGGACGAGATGCCGCAGCCGGTCGGGTTCGCTCTCCCGGCGTGCGGGTGGGAAGTCCCGTACCTCGATCGCCAGGTATTCCTCCAACTGCCGCTGGTGCAGCGCGAGATGGCGCCGCAACTCGTCGACCGTCCCGGAGGCGCCCACGACCGCCGCGGCGCGCATCCGCAGCAGCAGCGCGGAGCGCATCGGCTTCGGGTCCTCCGTCCGGGCCACCCAGCCGGCCAGTTCGGCACGGCCCGCGGGCAGGACCTCGTACTCCTTCTTCTGCCCACGGGCCGGGGCCTGGACGGGCAGGGCGCGGATGTACCCCGCCCGCTCCAGCTTGCCCAGCTCCCGATAGATCTGCTGATGCGTGGCCGACCAGAAGTAGCCGATCGACCTGTCGAAGCGGCGCGTCAGTTCGAGACCGGAGGACGGCTTCTCGAGCAGCGCGGTCAGGATCGCGTGCGGCAGGGACATGCGCGCAATCCTAGGTTCGTGCCCGCGCCCGTCACAGAGCGGCCGCGAGGCGGGTGCCCTGGTCGATGGCGCGCTTGGCGTCCAGCTCGGCGGCCACGTCGGCGCCGCCGATCAGGTGCGCGCCACGGCCCGCGGCGACCAGCTCCTCGTACAGGCCGCGACGCGGTTCCTGGCCGGTGCACAGCACGATCGTGTCGACGGGCAGCGTCCGCGGAACACCGTCGACGGTGAGGTGCAGACCCTCGTCGTCGATCCGCTGGTACGAGGCACCCGCGACCATGGTGACGCCGCGGTGCTTCATCTCGGCGCGGTGGATCCAGCCGGTCGTCTTGCCCAGGCCGGCGCCGACCTTGGAGGACTTGCGCTGGAGCAGATGGACCTGGCGCGGCGGCCGGGACCGCTCGGGCGTGCGCAGCCCGCCGCGCGTCTCGTAGCTCGTGTCGACGCCCCACTGGCGGAAGTACGTCTCCGCGTCCTGGCTCGCGCCCTCGCCGCCGTCGGTGAGGAACTCGGCGACGTCGAAGCCGATGCCGCCCGCTCCGATGATCGCGACCCGTTCGCCCACGGGCGCGCCGTCGCGCAGGACGTCGAGGTAACTGACCACGCTCGGGTGGTCGATGCCCTCGATCTCGGGGGTGCGCGGGGTGACTCCGGTGGCGACGACCACCTCGTCGTACCCGGCGAGGAGCTCCGGGGTGGCCGTGGTGTTCAGCCTGACCTCGACGCCCCGGGCGTCGAGCTGGACCCGGAAGTAGCGCAGGGTCTCGTCGAACTCCTCCTTGCCGGGGACCCGCTTGGCGATGTTCAGCTGGCCGCCGATCCGGTCCGAGGAGTCGAAGAGGGTGACCGTGTGGCCGCGTTCGGCGGCCGAGACCGCGCAGGCGAGCCCGGCGGGGCCGGCGCCGACGACGGCGATCCGCTTGGCCCGGCGGGTGGGGGAGAGGACCAGTTCGGTCTCGTGGCAGGCGCGCGGGTTCACCAGGCAGGAGGTGATCTTCAGGCTGAAGGTGTGGTCCAGGCAGGCCTGGTTGCAGCCGATGCAGGTGTTGATCGTGTCGGCGCGGTCCGCGGCGGCCTTGGCGACGAAGTCGGGGTCGGCCAGGAACGGCCGGGCCATGGAGACGATGTCCGCGCGGCCCTCGGCGAGGATCCGCTCGGCGACCTCGGGGGTGTTGATGCGGTTGCTGGTGACCAGCGGCACCGAGACCGCGCCCATCAGCTTCTGGGTGACCCAGGTGTAGGCGCCGCGCGGCACGGAGGTGGCGATGGTCGGGATACGGGCCTCGTGCCAGCCGATGCCCGTGTTGATGATGGTGGCGCCGGCCGCCTCGATCTCCTTGGCGAGCGCGACGACCTCGTCGAGCGTCGAGCCGCCGGGGACCAGGTCGAGCATCGAGAGCCGGTAGATGAGGATGAACTCCTCGCCGACGCGCTCGCGGATGCGGCGCACGATCTCCAGCGGGAAGCGGACCCGGTTCTCGTAGCTGCCGCCCCAGCGGTCGGTGCGCCGGTTGGTGGCGGCGGCGATGAACTCGTTGATCAGATAGCCCTCGGAGCCCATCACCTCGACGCCGTCGTACCCGGCGGCCTTGGCGAGTTCGGCGCAGCGCGCGTAGTCCTCGATGGTCTGCTCGACCTCGGCGTCGGTCAGCTCGTTCGGTACGAAGGGGCTGATCGGCGCCTGGATGGGGCTGGGCGCGACGAGGGCGGGATGGTAGGCGTACCGGCCGAAGTGCAGGATCTGCATCGCGATCCGGCCACCCGCCTCGTGCACGGCGTCGGTGATGAGCCGGTGCTCGGCGACCTCCTCGTCCGTGCTGAGCTTGGCCCCGCCGTCCCAGGGGCGCCCGACCTCGTTCGGCGCGATGCCGCCGGTCACGATGAGGCCGACGCCGCCTCGGGCGCGTTCGGCGTAGAAGGCGGCCATCCGCGCGAAGCCGTTCTCGGCCTCCTCGAGACCGACGTGCATGGAGCCCATGAGCACCCGGTTGGGCAGGGTGGTGAACCCGAGGTCGAGCGGGCTCAGCAGGTGCGGGTACGGGGTGATCGGGGCCATGGGGGCGTCTCCTCGCGCAGGGTCGTCACGCTCTGTTGTAGACGACCGGAGCCGCGTTGTGCAACAAGTTGCATAAGGGTGGAGGAGTGATCTGCGCTACGTCCACCGCCGCGAACCGTGCACCAACCGCGCCGGCCTGAATCCGCGACCCCGGAAAGCAGCACCTCCCTGGCCGGGCACGCGCCCCTGGGGCCGCCGGGGCCCCAGGAGCGGAAGACAGTGATCGTCTACGGCGCGCCCGGCACTCCCGCCCACGCGGCCAGCTCCTCCGCCGTGCGGGGGCCCTCCTCGCCCTCCGGGAGGAGGCCCTGGGCGCGCAGCAGGCGGGTCACCGCCATGCCCCAGGGCTGCCGGAGCCGCGCCGCCGCGAGCAGCGCGTCGTCCGCGAGGAGGTCGGTGATCGGGCCCGTCCGCAGACCCTCCGGTGACAGCACCGCCGCCTCGTCCGCCCAGCGCAGGGCCAGATCGACGTCGTGCGTCGCCATCACCACCGTCGTGCCCGACCCCCGCAGCCGCCCGAGCACCTCGAGGAGGCGCTCCTGCCCGTGGGGATCGAGCCCGGCCGTCGGCTCGTCCATGATGAGGACCCGCGGCCGCATCGCCACCGCGCCCGCGATCGCCGCCCGCTTGCGCTGGCCGTACGACAGCAGATGCGTCGGCCGGTCCTCCAGCGCCACGATGTCCAGCGCCTCCAGCGCCTCGCGCACCCGGAGCCGTACCTCCTCCAGCGGCAGCCCGAGGTTCATCGGCCCGAACGACACGTCCTGGCCGACCGACGCCGCGAACAGCTGGTCGTCCGGGTCCTGCACGACCAGCTGCACGGTCGTCCGCAACCGGGTCAGACCCTTCCGGTCGTACGACACCTCCTCGCCGTCCAGCCGGAGAGCCCCGCTGCCGCAGCGCAGGCCCCCGCTCAGCAGCCGCAGCAGTGTCGTCTTGCCGCTGCCGTTCCTCCCGAGCACCGCAAGCGCCCGCCCCTCCGGCACGGCGAAGTCGATCCCGTCGAGGACGGGGGGCCCGTCCTCATAGGCGAAGCCCGCCCTCACCAGTTCCACGACAGGGGAACGAAGACTCACGGCAGGGACCTTTCCAGTACGAGAGTGAGAGCGACGAGGCCGGCCAGCAGCCCGGCCGTCGCCGCCAGGAACCGCCGCGAGACGGCCGCACCGGGCACCAGGACCCGGAGGGTCCCGTCGTACCCCCGCCCCGCCAGCCCCGTCTGCAACCGCTGCGCCCGGTCGAAGGCGCGCACGAACGCCGTCGCGCCGAGCCCGGCGAGCGAGCGCCAGGTGGCCGCCCGCGTCGTCAGCCCCAACCGGGCCGCCTGGGCCTGCCGGATCCTGGCCATGGAGTCGAGCAGGAGAAAACTGATCCGGTACATCACGAGCGCGACGTCCACGACCGGACCCGGCACCCCCGCCCGTACGAGCCGGGGCAGCACGTCCGAGACGGGTGTGGTGAACGCGAACAGCAGCACCCCCAGCGACGCGGCCGATGTGCGCAGCAGCAGTTCACCCGCGTGCGACGGACCGTCCGGCGCCAGGGCGACGAAGCCGCGCGCCCCTCCCACCTCGAACAGCAGCGGCACCGCCCCCGTCACACAGAAGCCCAGCGGGATCCGGAACGCCCGCCACAGCTGACGTCCGGGCACTCCGGCGGGACCGAGCAGCACCGCGAGGGTGGCCGCCGCGACCAGAACGGCGCCCGGCCAGGGCGGCAGACAGACCGCGCACAGCGTCAGGCCGAAGCCCAGCGCGGCCTTCTCGCACGGGTGACGGCGGCGCCAGCGACTGCTGTGCGCCGCCGCGTCGATCGGCAGCATCGGCGGTTACTCGTCGCCCGTGGCGGCGCGCGTCACCTTCGGGGCGTCCGTGGCGACCGGTGCGGCCGCCGCGGCCAGTGCGCGCTCCTCGCCCTGGCGACGTCCGCGCCGCAGACCGAAGTAGTACGCGAGGACACCGGCGCCGATGGCCGCCTGGAGCGCGAACAGTGCCGACTCGACCTCGCCGGACGGAGGCTCGTACAGCGGGCTGAACCACGGCTCGTAGTCGGGCCGGATCTCCGTGATCGCGGCCTCCGCCTCGGCGTCGGCCCCCGCGAACGGCTCCTCCTTGTGGTCGCCGAGCCCCAGGACCAGCGGCAGCACCGCCAGCGCGGCGACGGCGAGCAGCAGCAGGGCGTTGATCTTCGTGTTCCTGCTCATCCGGCTCATCGGGCCACCGCCTCCGTGGTCTCGCTCTTCCGGGCACCGGGAAGCAGCACCCCGAGCCGGGTCAGATCCCCCTTGCTCGACTGCGTCAGCAGACGCATCACGAGCACCGTCAGCAGACCCTCGCTCACCGCGAGCGGCAGCTGCGTGACGGCGAAGATCCCGCCGAACTTCGCCAGCGCGCCGAGCACACCGCTGCCGGGGTCGGGGAACGCGACCGCCAGCTGCACGCTGGTGACGCAGTAGGTGGACAGGTCGGCGACGAACGCGCCGAAGAACACGCTCACCATCAGCGGCACGTCGAAGCGGCGCAGCAGCCGGTACGCCCCGTACCCCGCCCACGGGCCGACGACGGCCATCGAGAAGACGTTGGCGCCGAGGGTGGTGAGCCCGCCGTGCGCCAGGAGCAGCGCCTGGAAGAGCAGCGTGATCGTGCCGAGGACCGCCATCACGGGCGGCCGGAACAGGATCGCCCCGAGGCCCGTTCCGGTGGGGTGGGAGCAACTGCCCGTCACCGACGGAATCTTGAGCGCGGACAGGACGAAGGTGAAGGCGCCCGAGGCGCCCAGCAGCAGAGTGGATTCGGGATGGGCCTTGACCTCACGGGTCAGGGCACGGACACCGTGGACGACGAACGGGGCGGACGCGACGGCCCAGGCGGCCGCGTGCACAGGGGGCAGATAGCCCTCGGCGATATGCATGGTTGGGAGACCCTCTCCAGCACCTCGTGGATGGACAACGCACCTTGGCCGGTCTCCTGGCTGACGGTCATGCCGCCCGGACTCCGCCTTCCCACACCACGACGGTCTCCCGCGGCGGTGCAGTGGCTCCCCTGGGGGTTGTCCCCAAGGGGGTGGAGCCGGACCTCCCGATCACAGTGGCGAGGGCCGCACCGGTACTGCACCGGTTTCCCGTACACCAAGGCCCTGCGACACTAGTGCGTTGACCAGGTACATCACAACACGGTCGGCTCCCGGTACGGCCCGTGACGGGTGCCCGCCTCCCGCCCGCTCACCCCTTCCGGTACGTGTACGCCTCCGCGGCCGCGGCCTCCACGGCGTCCAGGTCCCCGCCCGCCGTCGCCGTGACGAGGGCGGCGATCGCGCCCTCGACGAAGGGCGCGTCCACGAGCCGCGCCCCCTCGGGCAGCTCGTCGCCCTCGGCGAGGAGCGCCTTGACGGTCAGCACGGCGCTGCCCAGATCGACGAGGAGGGCCACACCGGCGCCCCGGTCGACCGCCCTCGCCGCCTCGGCGATCAGGTCGGAGCTGGTGCCGAGTCCGCCGTCCGGGGTGCCGCCGGCGGGCCGGATCGGTGCGGTGGGGCCGCCGCCCGAGAGGCCCTGGGCGAGTTCGGCCACGGCCGCGGCGACGGCGGCGCTGTGCGAGACGAGAACGATGCCGACCCGCCCGCTCATCCGGCCACCTCCGCGAGGGCGGCGATCAGCAGCGCGGACGAGGTGGCCCCGGGGTCCTGGTGCCCGATCGACCGTTCGCCCAGATAGCTGGCCCTGCCCTTGCGGGCCTGGAGCGGTACGGTCGCCAGCGCGCCCTCCTCGGCCGCCGTCCGGGCCGCCGCGAAGGACTCGCGCAGCGCCTCGGCCGCCGGGACGAGCGCGTCCAGCATCGTCTTGTCGCCGACCTGGGCCCCGCCGAGCTGGGCGACGGCGGCGACCCCGGTGGCCAGCGCGTCGGCGAACGCCTCGCGGGTCACGGTCCCGGCGTCGCCGAGCGCCTTGCCGGTGCGGCGCAGGAGCGTCCCGTACAGCGGACCGGAGGCACCCCCGACGGTGGAGATCAACTGCCGTCCTGCGGTGGTGAGTACGGCCCCCGGGGTGGGGGGCGGCTCCTTCGCCAGGACGTCCGTCACGGCGGCGAACCCCCGCTTCAGATTGGAGCCGTGGTCGGCGTCGCCGATCGCCGAGTCGAGCTCGGTGAGACGGTCGGCCTCACGGTCGACGGCGGAAGCGGCGACGCTCAGCCAGCGCTGGAAGAACGCGGCGTCGAACTGGCCCGGCTCGTTCGTCTCGGTCACTTCGGTCACTCTCCTTCTCACCGGCCCCAGCGGAGGGCGGGCGTCTGCACGGGCGCGTCCCACAGGCGTAGCAGTTCCTCATCGGCCTCACAGAGCGTGACCGAACAGCCGGCCATGTCGAGGGAGGTCACATAGTTCCCGACCAGGGTGCGGGCGACCGGGATCCCGCGCTCCTTCAGCACGCGCTGCACCTCGGCGTTGAACCCGTACAGTTCGAGCAGCGGGGTGGCGCCCATGCCGTTGACCAGCGCCAGGACCGGGCCGGACGGCCGCAGGTCGTCCAGTACGGCATCGACGGCGAAGTCCGCGATCTCCCGCGAGGTCATCATCGCGCGCCGCTCGCGCCCCGGCTCGCCGTGGATCCCGATCCCCAACTCCAGCTCGCCCTCGGGCAGGTCGAAGGTGGGACTGCCCTTGGCGGGCGTGCTGCAGGCGCTCAGCGCGACGCCGAAGGACCGCGACCGCTCGTTCACCCGCCGGGCGATCGCCTCCACTCGCTCCAGCGGGGCGCCCTCCTCGGCGGCGGCCCCCGCGATCTTCTCCACGAAGAGCGTGGCCCCCGTCCCTCGCCGCCCGGCGGTGTGGAGGCTGTCCGTCACGGCCACGTCGTCGTCGACCAGGACCTTGGCGACCTGGACGCCCTCGTCCTCGGCGAGCTCGGCCGCCATCTCGAAGTTGAGCACGTCCCCGGTGTAGTTCTTGACGACGAACAGCACACCGGCCCCGCTGTCCACCGCGGCGGCCGCCCGCACCATCTGATCCGGCACGGGCGAGGTGAACACCTCGCCGGGGCACGCCGCGGCGAGCATGCCCCGCCCCACGAACCCTGCGTGCAACGGCTCGTGCCCGGACCCGCCCCCGGACACCAGCGCCACCTTCCCGGCGACGGGCGCGTCCCGCCGCAGCACGACACGGTTCTCGACATCCACGGTGAGCTCGGGATGAGCGGCGGCCATGCCGCGCAGCGCGTCGGCGACCACGGTCTCCGGGACGTTGATCAGCATTCTCATCGGTACCTCCTGGTAGGCCGGCAGGCAGGTGTCCGACCTGCGTCACCAGGTCGGATGGGGTGTGCGCTCGTCGGTCTGGGCGATCCGTGTGTGGGCAGTATCGACCTTGCGGCGCCGAAGGTCGCGTCGGTCGGCACATCCGGGCCGTCAGTGCTTGAGATCCCGATCGGCCTCGCTGCCGCCGGGTCCGCCCCGCCCGTCCCCGGGACGGACCCCTTCGCGCCCCACGCACCTCGGGGACCTACGGCTGTACGACACCTCCGCCGGGGCCGTTCGGGTCATGGCGATGTCGGCGCCCGTGGCCAGTTTGCGTAACCTCGTCACGAGAAGGGCACCGGACAGGCGTTCCGCCGTCGCTCCGCCGGTCGCGTGCAAAGGGGTGCTGGATGTCGATGACCAGTCGGCGCGATCTGCTGGCGCGGTCCGCGGGAGCGGTCGCGGTCACCCTCGTGCCGAGCTCCGGCGCGGCAGGCGTGCACACACCGCGGGAGCGGCCGGTCACCACGATCGACGGGCGCGTGGACTGGGACGCCCTGCGGGCGCAGTTCCGCCTGGAGCCGGGATGGGCGAATCTCGCGTTGTTCTATCTCACCTCGCATCCCAAGGCGGTACGGGATGCGGTGGAGCATTTGGCAGCGCAGGTCGACGCCGATCCCCTCTCGGTGCCCGCGGGGCTGGCGCTGCCCGACGGTCCCACCGGATGGCCCCGGGTGCGCCAGGCGCTCGCGGCCTATCTGGGAGGCCGGGCCGAGGATGTCGCGATGACGGCGAGCACGAGCATCGGGCTGGGTGTCGTCTACAACGGCGTCGTGACCCGGCCGGGGCAGGAGTTCCTGCTGACCGAGCACGACCACATCTCTCATCGCACCGCCGCCCGACTGGCCGCCGACAAGCATGGCTGCACGGTACGGCTGGGCTCGTGGTTCGCCGATCCGGCCACCGCGACGGCGGAGGGCATCGCAGCGGCGGTCGGCGAGGCGATCCGTCCGAACACCAGAGTCGTCGGGATCACCTGGGTGCAGTCGAGCACGGGGGTCCGTATGCCGGTGCGTGCGGTGGCCGAGGTGGTGCGCCGGGCCAATGAAGGGCGTCGTCCTGCCGACCGGTGCCTGCTGGTCGTCGACGGCGTGCACGGGCTGGCGGCAGTGGACGAGGACGCCGCCGGCCTGGGCGCGGACGTGGTGATCGCCGGAACGCACAAATGGCTGTTCGGCCCCAGGGGAACGGGGCTGGTCTGGGTGGCGCCGGACGTTCTCGGCCAGCTGCGGCCCACGTTCGTCAGCTTCATCGGCGGCGGCGGAGCGGCGCCCTTGTCGCCCGGCGGGTTTCTGGCGTTCGAGCATGCCTTCGCCCTGCCGGTGGCGGTGGCTCTGCATGAGCGGCTGGGCCGAGCACGCGTTGCCGCCCGCATCACCCAGCTGTCGACGCGGGTGAAACAAGGACTGAGCCGCATCCCCGGCGTCACGGTGCACACCCCTGCCGACTCGGAGCTCTCGGCGGGCATCACCTGTTTCAGCGTGGCCGGACACACCCATCAGCAGGTCGTCGACCACGCGGCCACCCGCCGGGTACGGCTGTCCACCTCGACCTACACCCGGATCGGTACCGCCGTCATCAACACGCCGGCCGAGATCGACACGGCACTGAACAGCCTGGACGAACTCACCCGGTGAAGCCCTCACCTTGACCCGTGCGGGGGTCGACGAAGGAAAGGAATGACAGGTGCATGGCATATGGGGGTGTGGGGGCATAACGTCGGAAGGCGCCGGAGGACCGGCCGTCCGACCACCTCGGTCGACCGGACACCAGCGCCGCTCTTCCCGCACTCTCGGTCCCGCAGGGGCCGAGCCCCCCACGAGTGAAGGAGCAGCAATGCCGCTCTGTACATGGCTGAAAGCGGGCACGTTAGCCGCGGCAGTCGTCCTGTCCACGGCGACGGGCGCGAACGCCGCGCCCGCGCCGGAGCCGTCGGCGGCGGGCGCGTCGGCGGTGGTGACACTTCGTTACGACGACAGCCGGGCCGCCGGTTGGGAGTCCGCCATCGCCGCCGGCGTCGCCTCATGGAACGCGAACGTCGACAACGTCAGGCTGGTCGAGGCCGCCCCGGGCACCCGCGCCGAAATCGTGATCGTGGCCACCACCGGCTGGCCCCAGGCCACCCTCGGCCCCGTCCGTCCGGGCAGGCAGGTCCGCGTCGAGCTCGGCAGCCAGGCGGTGGCCCAGGGCTACGACAAGACCCGCATCACCGCCCACGAACTCGGCCACAGCCTGGGCCTGCCCGACACCAAGCCCGGCCCGTGCTCGCAGCTGATGTCCGGTTCGAGCGCCGGTACGGCTTGTACGAACGCGGTCCCCAACGCGACCGAGCAAGCCAGGGTGGAGTCCGCCTACGCCAACGGCGCCGCCGCGAGCATCCCCGCCGACGGCCGAATCCTCGTGGACGCCCCGTAATCGAGGGCCTTGAAGGGCAGGGCGCCCGACCGTGTCCCACGGTCGGGCGCCCTGCCGGTCAGGTGCGGGTCCAGCGCTGGTTGCCGCCGTTCGAGCAGGAGTAGAGCTGGATCAGGGTGCCGTTGGCGGTGCCGTTGGCGGCGGCGTCGAGGCAGAGGCCGGACTGGACTCCGACGATGGATCCGTCCGAGTTGAGGCGCCACTTCTGGTTGTCGCCACCCCAGCAGCTGTAGATCTGGACCTTGGCGCCGTTGCCGGTCCCGGCGGCGTCCAGGCACGTGTCGCCGTAGACCCTGAGCTCGCCTCCGGCGGTGTAGGCCCACTGCTGGTTCGTGCGGTTGTCGCAGTCCCACAGGTTCACCTGGGTGCCGTCGGTGGTGGTGGCACCGGGCACGTCCAGGCAGCGGCCTGAACCGACGCCCTTGATCTGTCCCGAACCGGGCGACGGAGCGGGGAAGGCGGCGTTGAGTGCGTGGAGGACGGCGGTGTAGGCCGGCTTCTCGCTGCCGTCGCCGTTGAACAGCAGCGGTGAGTGCTCCGGTCGCCAGGAGTCGGTGTCGCGCACACCCCAGACGGTGATGCCGAGGCAGCGCGGGACGGCCAGGCAGTCGTTGGTCACGTGGGCGTAGGTCGTGGCCGAGGCGCCCTGGATGTCGAGTTCGGTGATGGCCACATCGACGCCGAGGGCGGCGAAACTCCGCAGCGTGGTGCGGAAGTTGCTGTTGTAGGGGCTGTCGCTGTTGAAGTGGGACTGGAAGCCGACGCAGTCGATCGGCACGCCGCGCTGCTTGAAGTCCCGGACCATGGCGTACATGGCCTGGGTCTTGGCCCAGGTCCAGTTCTCGACGTTGTAGTCGTTGTAGCAGAGCTTGGCGGCCGGGTCGGCGGCGCGCGCGGTGCGGAAGGCGACCTCGATCCAGTCGTTGCCGGTGCGCTGCAGGTTGGAGTCGCGCCGGGCTCCCGAGGTGCCGTCGGCGAAGGCCTCGTTCACGACGTCCCACTGAGCGATCTTGCCCTTGTAGTGGGCCATCACGCCGTTGATGTGGTTGATCATCGCCTGGCGCAGCGTGCTGCCGCTGAGGCTCCGCATCCAGCCGGGCTGCTGGGAGTGCCAGGCCAGGGTATGGCCGCGCACCTGTTTGCCGTTCCGCACCGCCCAGTTGTGGACGCGGTCACCGGCGGCGAAGTCGAACTGGCCCCGCTGGGGTTCGGTGGCGTCGATCTTCATCTCGTTCTCGGCCGTCACCGAGGTGAACTCGCGGGCCGCGATCGCCGTGTACGCCGAGTCGCCCAGCCTGCCCGAGGCGACGGCGGTGCCGAAGTAACGACCGCTCTGCGCCGCCGCGGCGCCGAGCGTGCTCTCGGCGGCGTGTGCGGTCGGCGGCGCCACCAGCGCGGCGACCTGACCGAGGACGCCGACGACCAGGGCGAGTAACAGACCGCCTGTCTTTTGGCGGACGGTGGGCGGGCGAATGGCATGTGAGCCCATGACTGAGCCTCCAGGAGAGAGATCACGGAAGGATGAGAGCGCGGCGGAGTGAATCCGCGTGAGCGGCGCCCGCGTTCACTGGCGACGGACGCTCACCATCAGGGCGGGGCGATCGGCACTGGCATCAGACACCCGGACGGACGATCTCGACCGGCACGGACAGCACCCGGTCGGCCGCCGGGTGACGTACCGGGCCCTCCAGAGTGAAGGAACCCTGGAGCGGAAGATCGCCGCTGGACCGGCCGACCGCCACGCCGATCTCCCCCGGCTCCACTCTTCTTCGCAGGTCGAGCCCGGTGAAAGAGGTCCGGTCGGCGTGGACGGAGAAGGTGATCCGGGCGGCCGCGCCCGGCCGGAGCTCGACCCTGCAGAATCCGGCGAGCCACCGCTGCGGCCGGACGACGGACGCCACGGGGTCCGAGAGGTACAGCTGCACCACCTCGGTCCCGGGCACCTCGCCGACGTTGCGTACGGTGACCGAAACGGCGACGGTCCCGTCCGTCGCCGCGACGGGATCCACCGAGAGGTCCGAGCAGGTGAAGCTCGTCCAGCTCAGCCCATGTCCGAAGGGGAACAGCGGAGTCGGGTCCACCGAGCTCCAGTCGGTGCGCCCGCCGAGCCTGGCACGCAGGTAGGTGCCGGGCTGGCCGCCGGCCTGGCGGGGGATGGAGACGGGCAGCCGCCCGGTCGGCTCCGCCGCCCCGCTGATGATCCGGGCCAGCGCCGTCCCCCCCTCCTCTCCGGGGAAGAAGGCCTGCACCACGGCCGATGCGCGCTCGGCCGGCGTGCCGAGCGCGTAGGGCCGTCCGGAGACGAGGACCAGGACGGTCGGCACCCCGGAGTCCAGAACGGCGGAGGCGAGTGCGGCCTGGTCGCCGGGCAGGTCGAGGGTCTCCGCGTCGCAGCCCTCTCCGGAGGTGCCCCGGCCGAACATGCCGGCCCGGTCCCCGAGCACCAGCACGTTCACGTCCGGATCGTCCGCGGTGACCGTGAACCCGGCGGCGGTGAGCGCCTCGCCGAGCGTCGGGATCTCCAGCCCGAGGTCGCCGGGCAGCGCGACGTGGTTGGGGAAGGAGTAGCAGCCGAGGAAGGACCGGGGGTCGTCGGCGTACGGCCCGCTGATCGCGACCCGGCACGGCCGCAGCGGCAGGGTGCCGTCGTTGGCGAGCAGCACGGTGGACCGTTCGGCCAGGAGCCTGGCCAGCGCCCGGTTCTCCGGCGGGTCGAGGTCGACCGGTTCGGGCTCGACGGGTTCCCAGCCGGGGTCGAGCAGGCCGAGCCCGGCCTTCTGCAGCAGGACCCGTTCCGCGGCCCGGTCGATGAGCTCCTCGGATACGCTTCCCGACCGCACGAGTTCGGTCAGCGGCTCGCCGTAGCAGCGGGCCGTGGGCAGCTCGACGTCGATTCCGGCCGTCAGCGCCAGCGCGCCGGCCGCGCCGCGCGATCCGGTGACGCCGTGCCGGGTCTCCAGGAAGGAGACGGCGTAGTAGTCGGCGACGACCACACCGCCGAAGCCGAGCTCATCCCTGAGCAGTTCGGTCAGCAGCCGTTCGTCGGCGGCCACCGGGACGCCGTCCACGTCGGTGTAGCTGTTCATCACCGACCGGGCGCCTCCCTCGCGCAGTGCCCGTACGAAAGGCTCGACCAGCACGTCGGCGAACTCGCGCGGCCCCGAGGCGACGGGGGCCATGTTCCGGCCGCCGCGCGAGGCCGAGTACCCGGCGAAGTGCTTGAGCGTCGCCACGATCCCCGCGCCTTCCAAGCCCTGCACATAGGCGGTGCCGATCGCTCCGACGAGATAGGGATCCTCGCCGATGCACTCCTCTGTCCTGCCCCACCGGTAGTCGCGGACCACGTCGAGCACCGGAGCCAGCCCTTGGTGGACGCCGACGCGCCGCATCCCCGCGCCGATGGCGGCGGCCATCCGGCGCACGAGCCCGGGATCGAAGGACGCGCCCCAGGCCAGCGGCCCGGGGAAGACTGTCGCCCCGAAGGTCATGAACCCGGTCAGGCACTCCTCGTGAGCGACCGCCGGGATCCCGAACCGGCCGCATCCGGTCACCTGCCGCTGGAGCGAGGCGAGCCGCTCCATCCCGGCTTCCGCGGTGATCGGCGCGGTGCCGTACACCCGGGTGAGCTGGCCGAGCCCGTGGGCGGCGATGTCGTCGAGGCCGGGCGCGGACTCGCCGGAATCGTCCTCCATCGGCGCGACGGGTGTTCCCGGATCCGACGGCAACGCCCAGAAGCCGGCGAGCTGACCCGCCTTCTCCTCCAGCGTCATCCGTCTCAGCAGATCGGCGACTCGCACGGACGCGGGCAGGAGAGCGTCACGCCAGGGCTCGGTCAAGGGGTTCTCCTAAGGAACACGGGGCGGGGCGGTGGAGAGACGGACCTTGAGCTCGGTCGAGAGCTCCATCCGGGGGCTGACCAGCGGCTGGTTCTCCAGGAGTTGGAACAGGGTGCGGGCGGCGAGCCGGCCCATCTCCTCCAGCGGCTGGCGCACCGTCGTCAGCGGCGGTGACAGCCATGCACACATCGGCAGGTCGTCGAAGCCGACCACGCTGAGGTCCTCCGGGATGCTCAGCCCGAGCTGCCGGGCGGCTTCATAGACGCCCATCGCCTGCTGGTCGCTGCCGGCGAAGACGGCGGTCGGCGGCTCGGGGAGGGCGAGCAGTTCCTGGGCGCACCGGAACCCGCCCTCGTGCTGGAAGTCGCCGAACCGGATCAGGTCGCGGTCGACCTCGATCCCGGCCCGCTCCAGCGCGGCCCGGTATCCGTCGATGCGGGCCTGGCTGCAGAGCATCTCCTTGCGCCCGCCGATCGCGGCGATCCGGTGGTGTCCCAGCTCCAGCAGGTGCTCGGTGGCGGCGAGGCCGCCCGCCCAGTTGGTCGCGCCGATGCTCGGCACACCGTTGCCCGGCAGGTCGATCGGGTCGATGACGACCAGCGCCACCCCGGCCCGTTCGACCTGGGCGCGCTGGGCCTGGGTGACCGAGGCGGTGACGAGGATGACGCCGTCGCTGTGGTGCAGGACCGGCAGCGCGGCCCAGCTCGACGGCGTGGCCTCGCCCGGCGGGACGAGCGACACGACGGTGCCGACGCTCCGCAGGGCGCACTCGGCCTCGACGCCGCGCAGTATCTCCACCGCCCATGCGCTGTCCAGTCCGCCGATGATCAAGTCGACCAGGCCTGACCTGCGGGCCCTGCCATGCCGGCCCGGGGGCAGGTAGTGGTGGGATCGCAGCAGGCTCTCGATCCGTTCCCGTGTCGAGGGTGCGACATCGGAACGGCCGTTGATCACCTTGGACACGGTGGCCTGGGAGACCCCCGCCTCCGCGGCGATGACCGCCAGGGTCGGACGCTGCTCGCTCAACTTCTCTCCTCCGCGCGGACCTGCGCTGGCGACACATATCGCAAACTTTCGAAGAGTTTCCGGTCGGCGTGACCTGCTTGTCAACCAAAAAGCGCTGCCGTTTTCGCATATGAATCAGCGTCAGGTCGTGATCGGGAAGCCCTGCGTTTCTCATTTGTGCCAGCACGGAATTCGAGAGTTTTACGAAAGGTTTTCGAGTGTGCATCGGCATCCCCACCCCGGAGGTCCCCTGGCCAGCACCGCCCCGAGCCGACGAAGCTGTCTGGCGCTCTCGGGCCTGACCGCACCGTCCGTCCCGCTGGCGGCCTGCGGCGGTGACGACTCCGAGGAACATGTACCTGTTCTTCGCCGGCGACAACGGCAAGACCTACCGGGCCGGCATGCCGATCGGGAACTTCCCGGGCGTGCCACGGGTCCGGCTCCCGGGCGGAGCCGGACGAACGGGCTCGGCGGAAGGCCGAGCCCGCCGTGGGACGACCTCGACACCGAGGGCTCGCCCCCTTCCCACGTGGTGTCTTCCGCCGAAGCCCCTGAGGACTTGCCACTATGGGACGGCGTCCGTCGAGGAGGCGCGGCGGCGGTGACGGGGAGGCGCGAGATGAGCACGGACTCCTGTACGGCAGGGCCCTGGCCGCAGGGCGGCCGCCCATGAGCGCCGGAGCCTCGACGGGGCCGGCCCGCACCCCCGCCGATCGTCTGGCACAGGCGGCGGCCGTCGTCTTCGACACCGACGGGGTGATCACCGACTCGGCACGCCTCCACGCGGCCGCGTGGAAAGAGGCGTTCGACGCCTGTCTGCGAGCCCACCCGCCGACCGATCCCCAGGCGCGCCGGCCGTTCGACCAGGACGACTATCTGCGGTACGTCGACGGCAGAACCCGCATGGACGGGGCCGCATCCTTCCTCGCCGCACGGAAGGTCGCCCTGCCCCTCGGCACCCTGGACGACCCCCCGGGCACCGACACCGTGGGCGCCGTGGCCGCCCGCAAGGAACGGCTCTTCACGGAACGCCTGAGAACCCGGGGCGTCGACGCCTATCCGGGGACCCTGCGTCTGCTGCGACGGCTGCGCGAGCGAGATGTCGCCATGGCGGCCGCGTCGGCGTCCCGGCACGCCGGAGAACTGCTCGAGCGGTCCGGAACCCTGCCGTACTTCACCGCGGTGGTCGACGGAACCGAGGCGACCCGGCTCGGCCTGCCGGGCAAGCCCGCCCCCGACCTGTTCCTCGAGGCCGCCCGCCGGCTCCACGCCCCTCCCGGACGTACGGCGGTGATCGAGGACTCCCTGGCGGGGGTGGAGGCCGGCAGGCGCGGCGGCTTCGGCCTCGTGGTCGGCGTCGATCGTACGGCCGGCACCACCTACCGGGACGCTCTCCTCGAACGCGGCGCCGACCTCGCCGTCACCGACCTGTCCGAACTGCTCACCGACTCCACCGAGGGCTGACGATGGCCGAGCACATCCCGGAGACCAACCACAGCTGGGAGTACGAGGGCTACGATCCGGGCCGGGAGCGGCTGCGAGAGGCCCTGTGCACCCTCGGCAACGGCTACATGGCCACCCGGGGCGCCGCACCCGAGTGCGTGGCCGACGCCGTGCACTACCCCGGCACGTACGCCGCGGGCTGCTACAACCGGCTCACCTCGGACATCGCCGGCCGCCAGGTCGAGAACGAGGACATGGTCAACCTGCCCAACTGGCTCCCCCTGCGCTTCCGCATCCACAGCCCGCAGGGGGACACGTCGTGGTTCACACCCGACTCCGACGCGCTGCGGGAGCACCACCAGCGTCTCGATCTGCGCACCGGCGTCCTGGAGCGCACGGTGAAGTACGAGGTCGACGGCGGCGTGCTCGCCGTCCATCAGCTGCGCCTCGTCCACATGGGGGACCCGCACCTGGCCGCCCTGCGGACCGAGTTCACCGCGGAGGGAGGCTGGTCCGGCGACATCGAGGTGGAAGCCGCCCTCGACGGTTCGGTGACCAACAGCGGAGTGGCCCGCTACCAGCAGCTCAACGGCAACCACCTGGTCCACGTCAACGCCGGTGACGGGGGAGCCGACACCGTCTGGCTGCGCTGCCGGACCAGTACGTCCGACATCCGGATCGGTCTCGCCGCCCGTACCACGTCCGACCAGCCCATGGCCGAGGCCCGGACCGCCCACGAGCCGCTTCGGGCCGTGCAGACGCTCCGGCTGAGTCTGACCCCGTCGGGCGGCCCCCGCGCGGTCGACAAGGTCGTCGCCCTGTACACCTCTCGCGATCCCGCCATCAGCGACCCGCTCCACGCGGCGATCGACACGGTCGAGCGCGCTCCCGCCTTCACCGACCTGCTCGACTCGCACCGAGCGGCCTGGCGTCAGCTCTGGCGCCGGGCGGACCTGGACGTGCCGGGGGACGTCGGCCGCGTCCTGCGGCTGCATCTCTTCCACGTCCTGCAGACCCTGTCGCCCCACACGGCCGAGCTGGACGTCGGAGTCCCGGCCAGAGGGCTGCACGGTGAGGCCTACCGGGGGCACGTCTTCTGGGACGAACTGTTCGTCCTTCCGTATCTGAACCTGCACCTGCCGGAAGTGTCCCGTGCGCTGCTGCTCTACCGCCACCGGCGACTGGGACGAGCCCGCAACGCCGCTCGCGACCTGGGCAGAGCGGGCGCCCTCTACCCGTGGCAGAGCGGCAGCGACGGCCGCGAGGAGACACAGCAGCTGCACCTCAACCCCCACTCGGGCCGGTGGCTTCCCGACTACTCGCATCTCCAGCACCACGTCGGATCGGCGATCGCGTACAACATCTGGCGGTACTACGAAGCCACCGGCGACGACGAGTTCCTGCACACCAAGGGCGCCGAGATGCTGACGCAGATCGCCCGCTTCTGGGCCGACTCGGCCACCTACGACGCCGACACCGACCGCTATCGCATCCTCGGCGTCATGGGGCCGGACGAGTACCACGACTCCTACCCCGACCGTCTCACGCCGGGTCTCGACGACAACGCCTACACCAACGTCAGCGCGGCCTGGGTGCTCGGCCGTGCCCTGCATCTGCTGGAGGAACTGCCCGCACCACGGCGGGTGGAGCTGTGCGAGCGGATCGGTCTCGACGACCGGGAGACCGCCTTGTGGGAGGACGTGTCGCGCAAACTGCGCGTGCCGTTCCACGACGGGGTGATCAGCCAGTTCGACGGCTTCGGCCGGCTGGCGGAGCTCGACTGGGACGCCTACCGGGCCCGGTACGGCAACATCAGGCGGCTCGACCGGATCCTGGAGGCGGAGGGAGACACCGTCAACCGCTACCAGGCGTCGAAGCAGGCCGATGTGCTGATGCTCGGCTACCTCTTCTCACCCACGGAACTGGCAGGCATCTTCCGCCGGCTCGGCTACGAGCTGGACGACGCGACGTGGAGCCGCACCGTCGACTACTACCTCCGCCGCACCAGCCACGGGTCGACCCTCAGCGGCCTCGTGCACGGCTGGGTCCTGGCCCGTGTGCGCCGGGGGGAGGCGTGGACGTACGTCCAGGAGGCGATCGAGGGAGATGTCGCCGACCTCCAGGGCGGCACCACGGAAGAGGGCATCCACCTGGGTGCGATGGCCGGCACGATCGACCTGGTCCAGCGTGGCCTGACCGGCCTGGAGACCCGGGCCGACGCCCTGTGGCTGGACCCGGTGCCCTCGCCGAGCTTCACCGAGTACGGATTCTCCATCCGCTACCGGGGGCACTGGGGGGTGGGGCTGCGGGTCCGGCCGGGCTGGATGCGGGTCAGCGTGCCGCCCTCGGACATGTCACCGATCGACGTCCGCCTGCGCGACCGCGCCGTGTCGGTGGAGCCGGGCGAATCGGTCGAGCTGCGCCTCACGACCCGGTGAACCCGCACCGCGCCACGCCCCGCCACCAGGCGGTTCCTGTCACGTGAGCTGGCGCCGCACCAGGTCGTGCAGGAAGCCCGCCGGGTCGGCGAGCAGCGCCGCCGGTGCGCCCTGCTCGACGATCCGGCCGTCCGACATGACGATCACGCGGTCGGCGTCCATGACCGTGGACAGCCGGTGGGCGATCACCAGGCGGCTGGATTCGAGGCTCCGCGTGCTCTCGATCACGATGCGCTGGGTCTCGTTGTCCAGCGCGCTGGTCGCCTCGTCGAAGAACAGGATGCGCGGGCGCCGGACCAGGGCCTGCGCGATCATCAACCGCTGGCGCTGCCCGCCCGAGATGGCCCCGCCGCCGGAGATCAGGGTGTGCAGACCCATCGGCATCCGCTTGATGTCCTCCGCGAGACCCGCCATCGTGGCCGCCTCCCACACCTCCTCCTCGGTGAAGCTCTCGGCGCCGCAGATGCACTCCAGGATCGATCCCGTCAGCGGCTGCGCGTTCTGCAGCACCACCCCGCACTGCCGGCGGACGGCCGCCTGGTCGAGAGCGGCCAGGTCCTGACCGTCGTACAGCACGCTGCCGGACGTCGGCCGGTCGAAGCCGATGAGCAGCCGCAGGAGCGTCGACTTCCCGCAGCCGCTCGGGCCGACGATCGCCACGAACTCGCCCGGACGTACCTCCAGGGACACGTCGTCGAGCACCAGCGGGCCGTCGTCCGAGTAGCGGAAGGACAGTCCACGGGCCTCGATCCCGCCGGACAGCGCACCGGGCTGCGCGCCCGCTCCGCGGACCTCCGGCGCCTCGTCCAGGAGCGGCTTGACCTGCTCGAACATCGGCATCACGGCGGCGGCCGAGACCAGCGCTCCGGTCACCTGGGTGACGGAGGTCAGCAGCATGGTCAGGGCGGTGCTGAAGGTCAGGAACGCTCCGGCCGACATGCTGCCGCGGGCCGGCCCCGCCAGCAGCATGAACATCGTGAGCGAGCAGAGCGGCAGACAGACCGCGTCGAGGACCGTGGTCAGGTTCCTGATCCGGCCCGCCCGCTGCTGCAGCTCCCTGGAGCGGGCGAACTCCCGCGCCCAGGCCGCGTAGGCGAAGCTCTCCGCCGCGGCGACCCGCAGCTTCGGCAGCCCGCGCAGGGTCTGGTACGCCTGGTTGTTGAGCTTGTTGCCGAGCTCGACCAGTTGCCGCTGCCACCGCAGCTGCCACAAGCCCATGCCGAGGAACACCGCCGCGGCGACGGCCAGCATCGCGAGGGCCACCAGGGCGAGCGACACGCTGTAGCAGAACAGCAGGACGACGTTCATCGCACCGACCGTGCAGGCCTGCACGACCACGGGACCGACTCCGGACAGCACCCTGCGGATGGCGCTGATGCCCATCGCCGCGCTCGCCAGCTCCCCGGTGGAGCGCTCGGCGAAGAACGCCGTCGGCAGCCGCAGCAGCCTGTCCCACACAGCGGGTTGCAGGGTCGCCTCGACACGGCCCTCCAGCCTGAGGACGGTCAGGTTCTGCAACAGCGTGAACGCCGCGGTGACCACACTCGTGACCATGACGGCGAGCGAGACCTGGACGATGAGACCGCTCTCGCCCTTCGGTACGTACACGCCGAGCACCCGGCCGGTGGCGATCGGCACCAGAGCGCCCAGGCCCACCGTCACCAGACCGGCGAGGAGCAGGTTCCGCAGGTCCGTCCGTGTCCCGCGCATGCTGAAGCGGAGCAACCGCCACGGCGTCATCGGCCGGTCCGGGAGCGGTCGGTAGAACATGACGGCCCGCGGCTCGAACTCGTCGGCGTTCTCCCGGCCGATGCGCTGCCGCCGCCCGGTGGACGCGTTGACCGCCTCGTACCGCCCGCGCCGCCACAGCAGCGCGACCGGCGCTCCCGACTTGGCGCGATGCCCCACCAAGGGTCCGCTGTCCGTCCGCCACCAGTCCCCGGCGAGCCGGACGGCGCGGGTACGGACACGCGAGCTCGACGCGAGGCGTTCGACCGGCGTGACGCGCTCGTTCGCGGCGCCGCCTCGCGGGGGATCGGCGAGGTCGATTCCGGCCGCGGCGGCGACGAGACGGCAGACGGCGTACTCCGCTTCGTCGTCGCCTGCGGCCGCGCCCGCGGTCGAGCCGTCCACCCGCACGCCACCGCGCCGGCCCCGGTCCGGTCCGCCGATGGAGGCCAGCAGTGCCTCGTCCGCGCGGGCGCGGACGGCCGCGCCCGCCTTGATGCCCTGCGCGGTCCGGTCCTCGTGGGCGCGTTCGAGACCCTCGATCCACCGGTCCACGGCGAACAGCAACCGCTGCTGCTGGTTCACCATGCGCTGCCACATCGCGCCGTCGATCAGCAGATCGGCTGCCGCCTCCGCGCTGAGGGACGCGCCGTAGCGGACACTGCCCGGTTCGACCGACATCCACAGGATGTCGTCGTCGGCCATGGTCTCGTCACCGGCGGGGCGGCCGTTCAGCGGAGCTTCGAACAGCACGCTCAGGGCGCGGCCCGTGCCGAGGGCGAAGGCGTGCTCCAACGGCGTCGGCGGTGTCGGCGGGACACCGTACCCTCCGTAGGCGTACGCCTCGTCCTGGCCGTACACGCCGTGCGGACCGGTTGAGCCGTACGGCCCGTACGAGCCGTACGAGCCGTACTCCGCTCCGTATCCACCGTGCGCCCCGTACACCCCGTCGTGCTCCGGCCGGTACAGCTCCCGCAGCGCGATCCGGCGCATCAGGCAGTCCTGCGACGGCCTGCCCAGCAGTGTGTGCTGCGGCCCCTCGACCGGCCCGAGCAGCAGGCTCCCCGCCTCCAGACGGCCGAGGAAATGCCACTGGCCCTGCTGGACGGGGTCGTACGCGAACAGGTCCAGGGCTCCGGCCACGACGAGCCATAGCACCTGCGGCCCCTCCAGCGGAAGGGTGCGCAGGCCCGCGCAGTCGACGGGCGTACCGAGGCCGCCCAAGGCGTGGATCACCATGTCCGTACCGCCCTGTCCGGCGGCGGCGTACCCGGACGGATCCGCGGGCTGGTGGTGAACGGATGACACGTCAGTGCTCCTTGACCAGCGCGGCGTACGGCCCCCCGGCGGCGACCAACTCGTCGTGGCGGCCGCGTTCGACGACCGAGCCGTGGTCGAGGACCAGGATCTCGTCGCTGTCCCGGACCGTGCTCAGCCGGTGGGCGATGACGACGCACGCGCAGCCGCGCCGTCGCAGATTGTCGATGATCACGCGTTCCGTCTCCGCGTCCAGCGCGCTGGTGACCTCGTCGAGGACCAGGATGCTCGGCTGCCGCACCAGCGCCCTGGCGATCTCCAGGCGCTGCCGCTGGCCGCCGGAGAAGTTCCGGCCGTCCTGCTCGACCCGGCCGTGGATGCCCTCCGGCCGCCGTGCGATCACGTCGTACAGCGCGGCGTCCTTGAGGGCGGTGACGACCGCCTCGTCCGGTATCGACGGGTCCCACAGCGCCACGTTGTCCCGGACCGTGCCTTCGAAGAGGAAGACGTCCTGGTCGACGAAGGAGACGGACGCCGCGAGCGCGCCACGCGGAATGTCCTCAAGGCGCCGGCCGTCGATGCGGATCGTCCCCTCCCACGGGCTGTACAGGCCGGAGATCAGCCGGGAGACGGTGGACTTGCCGCTGCCGGAGCCGCCGACGAGCGCGATCTGCCGCCCCGGGCCCACCGTCAGGGAGAAGTCGCTGAGCAGCGGCTTGTCGAGCGGGCTGTATCCGAACGTGATGTTCTCCAGCGCCACATGACCCCTGAGCCGGCGCGTGCTCTCCTCGGTGTCGCGGCCCCAGTACACCGAGTCGACCGGGAAGTTCTCGACGTCCTTCAGCCGGGCCACGTCGGCGGCGAAGTCCTGGATCCTTCCCGCCACCCCGTTGAGCCGGGTGATCGGCGCGGTGAAGCGCGTCACCAGCGCCTGGAACGCGACGAGCAGGCCGATCGAGATGTGGCCCTCCACCGCCCGCAGTCCGCCGATCCAGAGGATCAGCGCGCTGTTGAGCGTCGCGAGGGTCGGCGCCACAACGCCGAGGACGGCGCTCGGCACGCCGAGGCGCTGCTGCACCTCCAGGGTGGTGGCGTGCTGTCCCGCCCACCGGCGGAAGAAGCCGTTCTCACCGCCGGTGGCCTTCATCGTCTCGATGAGCTGAAGACCCGTGTACGACGTCGTGGTGAGCCGGGCGCTGTCCGCGCGCAGCTTCTGCGTGTCGTTGGCGCGCAGCCGGATCACGATCCGCATCGCGACCACGTTGAGCAGCGCGATCAGCACCCCGACGACGGTGAGTTGGGGGTCGTACGACCAGAGCAGGACGGCGTAGAGGATCACCACGATGCCGTCCACCCCGGCTGCGGCGAGGTCCCTGGCCAGTGTCTCGGCGACGGCGTCGTTGGACTGCAGGCGCTGCACGAGATCGGCCGGACTGCGCTGGGCGAAGAAGGTGACGGGCAGCCGCATCAGGTGCCGCAGGAACCGGGCGCTGCTCAGGGTGGACGAGATGATCCGTCCGCGCAGCAGGTTCGCCTGCTGTACGCCGGTCAGCACGGCGGTGAGCGCCACCAGCGCGGCCATCGACGCGAAGAGCGGGCCGAGGAGGGACGTCTGCTCGCCGATCAGGAAGCGGTCGATGTACGTACGGCTCAGCGCGGGCGCCGCGGCGCCGACGGCGACCAGCAGGAGGCTCGCGAGCAGGGTGGCGAGCAGGGTGCCGGTGGTACCGCGCAGCCTGGCGGGCAGGGCGCGCAGGATGCCGGGCTTGCGGCCGCCCGGCCGGAAGGAGGCGGTGGGTTCGAAGATCAGGGCGACACCCGTGAAGCTGGTGTCGAAGTCCTCCGTCGGCACGAAGCGGCGGCCCTTGTCGGGGTCGTTGATGTGCACGCCGCCGCGCCGGAGGCCCCGGCCCATGCCGTCGTAGACGACGTAGTGGTTGAACTCCCAGAACAGGATGGCCGGCGGTCGCACCGCGGCGAGCGCGGCCGGTTCCATCTGCATGCCCTTGGCCTGCAGGCCGTACGAGCGCGCCGCCTTGAGGACGTTGCTGGCCCGCGAGCCGTCACGGGACACCCCGCACGCGATGCGCAGTTCCTCCAGCGGCACGTGCCGGCCGTAGTGGGCGAGGACCATGGCCAGGGCGGCGGCGCCGCACTCGACGGCCTCCATCTGGAGGACCGTGGGCGTGCGCACGGCCTTGTGCCTCGTCGCCTTCTGCCTCTTCGCCCTCGGCGTGGGCCTTCCGCGCTGGGCCCGCCGGCCGCCGGGCGCGGCCTCCGGGCGGTGCCGGCGGCGGCCGGCCGGGGGCAGCTGCTGAGTCGTCATGGGAGCAGCCAATCGATCGGGTGCTGTGCGGCCAGCCGGACGGTGGCGCCGGCCGGCGTCATCGACTCCAGCCGGAACGGCGGGCCTCCGGCGGAGGACCAGGCGTAGCCGGACGCGGTGTTCTCGGCGCGTTCGAGCCGTACGAGGACGGGGACGGGACGCCCCTGCCGGGCGAGTTGTTCGCCGAGCTGGCCACTGCCGAGGAAGGCCGCGATCTGCTGGGCGGTCTGGGCGGTGCGGCCGACGGACTTCACCCGGCCGCGCAGCACGCCGTACTGGCGGGCCGCGACCGACTGGACGCTCAGGTCCACCGCCGCGCCGACGGGAACGGTCGACGCGCCGTCGGCCGGGACGTAGATGACGGCCATCAGCGGGTCGTCGGGGCGGGTGACGCGTTCGACCGCCGCCACGTCGGCGCCGACGGTGACCACGGAGCCGATCCCGGTGACCAGGGCCGTCAACCGGCCCGCGGCGAGGGTGCGGACGACGACGTCGGTTCCCCGCGCGGTACGGAGCTTCAGAAGAGGGGCGTCGGCGGGAAGTCGCGCGCCCTCCTCGGCGAGTACGTCGGTGACCTGTCCGGCGACGGGGCTCTGCAGGACGTAGCTGCCCTGCGCGTGGGTGAGGATCCCGGGGGCTTCGAGGGTGGTCGAGACCGTTCCGGTCATGGCCCAGAAGGTCGCGGCGATCATCACGACGACCGTCACGGACAGAACGAGCCAACCCTGGGGGCGGGCGAAGCGCACCGGCAGGTCGATGTCCTCGGAGGACCGCAGTTTGGAAAGGGCCTGTTGGCGGAACTGCACGACACTCTTCCTCGACTGCGTTGCTGCACGGTTCTGTTCGCTCCGGGGGAGCGACGCGGCGTATGCCCCGGATCCGAGCGGATCCGGGGCATACGGCGGGTTCGGACGTCCGAGAGATCAGACGCCGGCGATCGTCGCGGAGGCGATGCCCGCGAGCGGCGCGGTGTTCAGGCCGGTGACGCCCTCCAGGGTGCCGACGGCGGTGGCGGCCAGGGGAGCGACCTCCGGGAAGATGCCGTTGACAGCGACGGTGGAGTGGGCGACCACGCCGCCACCGAGGCCACCGGACACGTTGTCCAGGTCGGCGTCGGAGATCTCCTGGGTGGGGACGAAGTTCATGATGTGAGTTTCCCTTCACATGGGGACGTATCGAAACAACCGCGAACGCACGGGCCGGACCGGTGGCGCCGATCCGGAGGGGGAACTTCCGCGGTGTGCTGGATCAAAGCACGTCGACCTGACGGCCAGCCAATCGAACAACGGCTTCAACGTGCATGTACCGGCCCGGAATTGCCGTGACGTGCATATCCGTCCATGAGTTGGTGCCACCTTCTTCACAGGATCACCCGACTCGGCTCGCCTTCCGCCGCCGCTCCCTTGAGCCGGAACAAGACATTCCGCATCAGACGGGTCGAGGGCCGTCCCGTGCCACCCCGTCCCTCGGGTGGGTGATCGGGAGAGCGTGTGTTCCCTGCGTATTCGGTGTGCAGATCAGGCGACCGCCGCAGGACGTCGCTTTTCTCCCCGGAGTTCCGAAGTTCCTGAGTTCCCGGGAATCGGCGGAAGGAACTCTCTGTCCGCACAGACGGAAAGGGCCGCACAACGGAGTTGTGCGGCCCGGGTGAAACGCTGCGATGTCTTACAGAGGATGCGGGTGCTACGGATATGTCCGTACGTCATCGTTGTACTCACGGGCCCGTTCCCGCACCAGCTCCGGCAGGGTCCCCGCGGCGAGGTCCGCCAGTGTCGTCCCCTCCAGGACATGACGCAGACTGGCGCGCACCGCGCGCCACACATCCGGCATGGGCGCCGCCGCGCCCTGGTACTCGAGACCCGTCAGCTTCAGGTCGCGCACGCTGACCAGCGGGCCGTCCATCGCGCGGATCACGTCCGCGAGGGTGATCTCCGCCGGCGGCCTGGCCAGCGTGTAACCGCCCTCGGGCCCGCGCACACTCCGTACCAGCCGGGCCTGACGCAACTCGCTGAGGACGACGAAGAGGAAGCGGACGGGGATGTCCTGGCGGCCGGCGATGTCCTCCGCCTTGAGCGGGTGCTCCGTCGAGCAGGCCAGCTCCGCCATGGCGCGGACCGCGTAGTCCGTTCTTGCTGAGATCCTCACCGACTCAATGTCTCACGACTGGCGGGAAATCGATCCGGCACAACCGCCGACCGGAGGCCGAGGGCTGGGCGGGCTTGTCACTTCACATTGTTCATCGACATAGTGAACTTCACGGTGGACGCCCGCCTACCGTGAACCACCCCGTGCAAGGCCCGCCTTGGAGCCGGAGGTATCCGTGGTGTCCGCTGAACCGCGATCGACCGTGGCAGTCGTCGGAGCAGGTGCGGCCGGGGCGCTCGTCGCCGTCCAGCTGTGCGAGACGGCGGCACGACGGCGCACCCCGCTCGACCTGGTCCTGATCGATCCCGCGCCGGAGGCGGGCCGCGGCACCGCCTACGCCACCGAGGTCCCCGAACACCGGCTCAACGTCCCCGTCGGCGGGATGAGTTGCTACCCCGACGACCCCGGCCACTTCCAGCGCTGGCTCTGCCGGCACGGCGAACCGACCGTCACGGCCGGGGACTTCGCCTCGCGCTACCGCTACGGCTCCTACCTCGCCGACACCCTCGGACGCGCCGTCATCACCGCGCACGGCACGGTCGCCGTGCGCCGGCTGCGGACGAGGGCGACACACTGCGCGGACACGGCCGACGGGCGCCTCGAACTCCGCCTCTCCGACGGCGGCACGATGACGGCCGACAGCGTGGTCCTCGCCACCGGCCCGGCAGCGGGCACGGCAGGCTGGGCGCCGGCGGAGCTGCGCGGATCCGACCGGTTCATCGCCCGCCCCTGGGCGCCGGGCGCGCTCGACAAGGTGGCGGAGACCGACGACGTCCTCCTGGTCGGCACCGGCCTCACCGCCGTCGACCTCGCACTCGTCCTCGACCGCCCCGGCCGCACCGTGCACGCCGTGTCGCGCGGCGGACTCCTGCCCCGGCCGCACGCTGTCTCCCCGTTGCCGCCCGTACCGCCGCCCCCCGGGCTGAAAGACCTCCCGCTCCACCGAATCCGGTCGGTCCTACGCCGTCATCTGGCCACGACGCTGCGCGACCACGGCGACTGGCGGCCCGCCCTCGACGGGCTGCGCCCCCACATCGCCGAGCTCTGGCAGGCCCTCGGCGACGACGACCGGGCCGAGTTCCTCGGCCGCGACGCCACCCGGTGGAACGTCCACCGGCACCGGATGGCGCCCACCACCGCCGAGACCGTCGACCGAGCCCGCGCCGCCCGCCGGCTCCGCGTCCACACCGGCCGTATCGCGTCCGCCGAGCCGTGCGACGACGGCCGGCTCGCCGTGTCCCTGGCCGACGGCCGCGTCCTGACCGTGGGGTGGGTGGTGGACTGCACCGGGCCCGGTCTGCGGCTCGACACGGCCGGCGACCCGCTGTGGGGCGGGCTGCTCGCCGCCGGGCTCGCGGTGCCCGGACCGCTGGGCATCGGCGTCGCCACCGACGGGGGCCGCCTCCTCGACGCCCAGGGGCACACCCGGCGGGCCCTGTTCACCCTGGGCGCGCCCCGCCGCGGCGAGCTGTGGGAGACCACCGCGATCCCGGAGATCCGGACGCAGGCCCGGGACCTCGCCGAGGCCCTCCTCGCCCCGCTCGCCCCCGCCCCACGGCCGGCCCGGCGCCGCCCCACCGACCAGTTCGGTCTGCCGCTCTCCACCCATGCCGCCGCGGCCGCGTCCTTCCGTACCGGACTGACCCGGGTGATCACCGTACGGGCCAAGGCCGCCGACGCGTTCGTACGCGCCACCGAACTCGACCCCGGCTTCGCCCTCGGCCACGCCGCGCTCGCCCTGCTCGGGCACGAGTGCGGCGCGGAGGTCGACGTGGCCCGGCGACTGGCCGACGCCCAGCGCGCCGTACGGGAACGCGGCGACGAGCGGGAACGCTCCTTCGTCGACGTCGTCACCCGCCGCATCCGGTCGCACGAGGGCGGTGGGAGCGCGGCGCACCGGGGCGGGGGAGCGTCCGACGGCGACACGGCGCTCGTCGGCCACCTCGACCGCCACCCCGGCGACGCCCTCGCGCTCAGTGCCGCCGTCCCCACCATCGCCTTCTCCGGCGTCGGCGACCTCGACGGCACACTGGCGCAGCGGCTGGTGGCGCACACCGCACCGGCCTACGGCGGCCACTGGTTCCACACCTCGCTCCTCGCCTTCCTCCGCCAGGAGGAAGGGCACGTCGACGAGGCGGGCGCCCTCGCCCGCGTGGCGCTCGCCGCCGAACCCGCCTCCGGCCACGCGGTCCACGCCCTCGCCCACGTCCACTACGAGTCCGGCGACCACCGGACCGGCCGTGACTGGCTCGACGACTGGATCGGCGGCCAGGGGCGCGGCGCCGTCCACCGGGCGCACTTCTCCTGGCACGTCGCGCTGCACGAACTCGCCCTCGACGACTCGGCCGCGGTGCGCCGCCGCTGGTACGCGCAGCTCGCCCCGTGCCGGGTGAACGGCGTACGCGCCCTCGTCGACTCCGGATCGCTCCTGTGGCGGGCCAGGATGACCCGGAACTGGACGGGCCGCATGCCCGTCGACGGCGTACTCGACGCGGTCGCCGTCGACCTGGTCGAACGTCCGTCGACGGCGTTCACGGCGCTGCACAGCGCCGTCGCCCTCACCGCGGCCGGAGACCTGCCCGCGCTCCGGCGCCTGCGCACCCACGCGGGCCAGGCCGACCCTGTGCAGCGCGAGGTCGTCGAGCCGCTGTGCCGGGCGCTGGAGGCCGTACTGGAGGAGCGGTGGACGACCGCCGTGCGGGGCCTTCGCGCGCTGCTGCCCTCCCTGCGCCGCGTCGGCGGCAGCGCCGCCCAGCGCGAGGTCGTCGAGGAGACCCTGCTCTACGCCCTGATGGAGGCGGGCCACAGCGACGCCGCCCGCCATCTCCTCGAAGAACGCCTCGACCGCCGGTCCTCCCCGCTGGACCGCCGGCGCCTGGCCGACCTGCGGGGGTGAGCGGGCCGCCTCCTAGAGGGTGGTGACCATCCGGTGCAGCAGCTCCGCGGCCGCGTGGGCGAAGGACGGCTCGTTGATGTGGGCGTCGATCTCGACCACCTCGACCGGGCTGCCGCGCAGCCCGTCCCTCAGCGCGTCGAAGAGGACTTCGTCCGTGACCGGATCGTGGTACGGCCGGCCCGGCGCCCCCAGTGTCGACAGCCCGCGCAGCGGCAGGCACACCGCGGTCGGCCCCGTGGCCTCCCGCAGCTTCGCCGCGACACGCCTGCCGAGTTCGGCGCACTCCGACGGCGTCGTACGGACCACGCTGATGGAGGGGTTGTGCACCCGTACGTCGCGGTCCCGCACGCGCGCGGGGACGGTGTCGAGCGGGCCGAACTTCACCATGTCCAGCGCGCCGGGGCTCACCACCTGGGGGACACCGCGGCGCCCGGCGGCGAGAAGCCGGTCCGGGCCCGCCGTCAGGATGCCCCCGCAGAGGTCGTCGGCCAGCTCGCAGAGCGTCAGATCCAGCACACCCGCGAACAGCCGCTGGTCGGCGAGCGATTCGAGGGTGCGCCCGCCCGTGCCGCTGGCGTGGAAGACCAGCACCTCATAGCCGCGCTCGGTGAGCCACCCGCGGGCCGCGTCGACGCCGGGCGTCGTCACCCCGGCCATGCTCGCGGCTATCAGCGGCCGGGCGCCGTCGTCCTCCCCGGCAGCCCCGCGTTTCGCACCGCGTCGGCCGAGGTCCGCCGGCCGCACGGCCCGGGAGCCGGAGGCGGCGGCGAAACCACGCGCCATGGCGGCGACCGCGTCGACGGCGTTCGCCAGGATCGGAGCCGACAGGCGGTTCACCCCGGCGATGTCGACCACGCTGTACATCATCGTGATGTCCGCGGAGCCGATGTACGGCGAGACGTCGCCCGAGGCCATCGAGGAGACCATCACCTTCGGCACCCCGAGCGGCAGCATCCGCATCGCCCGCGTCGCGAGAGACGTACCACCGCTGCCGCCGACGGCCAGCACTCCGTGCAGCCGGCCCTCGGCGTACAGCCGCAGCACGATCTCGGCGGCGCCCCGGGCCATCGTCGTCACGGCCGCGCCACGGTCGCCCTCGGCGCGCAACCGCTCCAGATCCGCCCCCGCCGCCCGGGCCACCTCGGCGCGCGGGACGTCCGCGTGGATCCGCGGCGCGCCGATCACTCCGGCGTCCACCACCACGACCTCGACGCCCTGCTCCAGCAGCCGCTCCCGCAGCCAGCCGTACTCCAGCCCTTTGGTGTCCAGGGTCCCCACCAGCACAACGACCGCCATCCCCGTACTGTCCGGGGAAACATGGCGCGAACACAAGAGCGTGGCCGAGAATCACCGGGACCGCGCGCCTGGGTCGGACACCTCCTAGGAGGCGAAGCCTCCGATGACCGCGCCCATGTCGTAGCCGTACAGCTCACGCTCGCACGCACCGCACACGCTGGGAGCGTGCTCGCCCAGGGACCACAGCCGCGGCGGGAGGTCGTCCCCGCGCCCGTGCGCCAGGTACAGGTCTTCCGGCCCGATGGAGGACCGCAGCACCTTCGGGTTGGCGACGAGCTGAGTCGTACCGTCGACCGTGCCCGGGGTCGCCTGGAGCAGACGGCCGTTGTCGACGCCGTTGCTGCGGTGGAAGTACCACTTGCCCTGGTACCGCGTGACGCCCTGGATCTTGTGCCACAACGCCTCGCCGTCGAACGTCGGGCCCGCCGGCAGTCCGTAGGCGAGATCCGCGTTCGCGACCGTACCGGGCGCGCCCTCGACCGCGGTGGTCAGCGCCGCCATCGGGTACGTTCCCACGCGACCTCGGCTGTCGCCGCCCTTGTTGGTGTTGCAGTACTCGCCGAGGATCAGATGATGCGCGTCGGTCCGGTCGAGGGAGACGTACGACGCCTTCGGACGGCCGGTGGCATAGCACTGGTTCATGGACGTGTCCCCGGTGGGCTTCGGCGCGGTGAACCGCAGCGTGGCCACCTGCGGCATGACGTACCGGTAGCCGTAGCCGTACCAGACGTTGTTCTGCCGGCCGATCCGCTTCTTGTCCACGACGTTGCTGACCAGACCGTCCGGCGTCGGGTCGTTGACGGCGGCGTTGCCGTCGGGGTTGAGGTCCATGATCCTGCGGAGGTCGAAGACCCGCATACCGTTGAAGGTGTCGGCGACGTAGAGGTAGTTGCCGTACCAGACCATCCCGCCGGCGTGGATGCCGTTCTGCGCCGCGCAGCTCTCCGTCACGGTGGTGGTGCACGTCCCCTCGCGCGCGTGGAGGGCGTCGAAGGAGATGTTGTTCTTCGAGTTCAGGTACGGCCAGACCAGCAGGACGTGGCGGTACTTCTTGGTGGCCTGGTTGAAGAAGCTGACCCGGACGCCCTTCTCGTTGCAGGCGTCGGACGCGGTGTCCTTGAGACAGTTGCCGGCCTGCGAGGCGTAGTCGCTGCGGCCCGGGTTCTCCGCGTCGTAGGAGCCCACCGCGATGGGGTCGGCGGGGGAGGCGCCCCAGTCCTCGTCCTCCACGGCGTCGGAGACGCCGGTGATGGCCTGGGGGATCCACTCGGAGGAGGTCGCGTCGTCGGTCTCCCAGCAGACCCGGTGGTGGGGGGTGAGGTCGGGGCCGTAGATGCCGGCGGTGCCGCAGGCGTCGTCCCAGTCCGCCGTCCGGTTCGCCTGCTCCATCAGCTTGGTCAGGCCCTGCTCGGGCAGCGCCGCGTCCAGCTGGTTCACCAGACCGGTCAGGGAGGGCCCCGCCTCCAGCCGGAAGTCTCCGGCGCGGCCGGGGAGCACCGCCCCGAGTGCCTGGGTCTCCGCCGGAGCCTGCGTACCGGCCAGGTCGTCCTGCTCGGCAGCCGGTTCGTCGGCGAAGCCGTCGTCCGGCATGCTCTCCACGGGCTCGTCGGCCGTGACCGCCGACGTCGCCGCGCGCGGGGAGGCGACCGCCCCGGAGGGGACGATCCCGGAGAGCATCGCGCCGGCCAGTACCGCTCCGACGGCCAGGCGCGCGGGGCGCGACCGTAGTCTCATGGTGAGGGGCCTTTCGTTGGAGAACGAGCTGTTCAAGGGGTAACTGACTGCTCATCAGTCACGCAGGCCACTCACGCTAACAATCTGACGAGGGATCATCGCGGGATATGTGATGACGGTCACCGCGGAACGGGCCCGCCCCGGGTCACGCCGGAGGCCGCCGGCCAGGTGCCGGGGCGCCGTCCTCTGGTCAGGAGCGCCGTGTCCTGTGCCGGAGCGCCACGGATCACGGCGGCCGGTTGTCTCGCCGTCGCGGACCGAGCCCTGGTCCGAGCCCCGGTTCTGGTCCCGGTCGCCCCGGCCCTCCTGTGGCCCGCCCGCGAGAACCCTCCGCCGGAGCCTCCTCCATGTCACCGCGCACTCACGCGCGCGTGGATGGATCCTGGGGGTAGGAAGAGAGGCGCGGGCCGTCCTGCGCGGCCCGGCGTCGCGAGGAGGCAGACCATGACACGGACCCTTGAGTGGACGGTCGGCCTGGAACTGGTCGAGGAGGACGGCAGGACCAGGGCCGAGGCGCATCTGGACACCGGCACGTCGCACCTCACCGGCCGCGGCAGCGCACGGTGCAACCCGGCCGACGTGGATGTACCGGCGATCGGTGACGAGCTGGCCGCGAGCCGGGCCATGAAGGATCTGGCCGGACAGCTGATGCGGGAGGCCAACCGCGAGATGGAGGCGGCGGGCGCGGGGACGGTCCCCCAGCACACCGGCCCCGGATACGGCTGGCCGGAGGCGGTCTCCTGACCTGACGGGATCGCCCGGGCCCGCGCCGAGACGCCCTGTCCATCCAGGGCCGGCCCGGCGACGGGCGCGGACGTGTGCCCGGGACGATCCTCGCGGACCGGAAGGTGCCCGGGACGATCCTCGCGGACCGGAAGGCGAACGCCCGAGCGACCGGGCCCGTCGGCCACGCGCCGGCGGGCCCGGCCGTCGGCGCGTGGCCGTGCGCCCGCTGCCATGATCCGGTCGCCGTGACCGGAGGCCCCGGCGGTCAGGCCTCCGGCGTCGCCGCCGCGTCCTCGGCGGGCCGTTGACCGTAACCCTCCACCGTGGCCCCGGCCTCGCCTCCGGCCTCCCGATCGGCCTCTTCGTCGTCGTACGTGAGGCGGTCGGCGACCTCCACGACCCCGTCCACGTCCTCGCAGAGCCGTACGAAGACCGGCGCGAGGTTCTTGCTCGGCAGGGTGCCGCTGAGGGTCACCCGGCCCTCTTCGACGTCGATGTGGAGCGCGGCGGGGGAGAGCCGGAGGATGCGAGTGACCACGTCCTCGACGATCTCCTCCTGGATTGCCCGGTCACGCCGGAGGAACAGCTGCAGCAGATCGCTGCGGCTGAGGACCCCGATGAGCTGCCCGTCCGAGTCCACCACCGGCAGCCGCTTGACCCGGTGCCGTTCCATGACCCGGGCCGCCTCGACCGCCGTCCACGAGGGCCGCGCCACCACGACCGGGCTGGACATCATGGCCTCGGCGGTGCTCGGCCCGTCCTTCGCGGTGTGCCGCCGCAGCAGGTCCGCCTCGGACACGACGCCGATCGGACGGTGCGCCTCGTCGACGACCGGGACGGCGGTGATCCCGTACTCGTCGAGGAGGCGCGCGATCTCCTTGAACGGGGTCCCCGGCTGCACCGCCACCGCGGTCGGCGTCATCAGGTCGGCCACACTGCGGTGCCTCATGGTCGGTCCCGTCCCTTTCTCCGCTCCTGTGTCCATGATCCCTCACATGGACACAGGAGCCGGGGTACGGCCGGGCCGGACCGTTCCTAGTCGAACGGGTCGAGCGTGACGTACGCCTGCCGGGGGTTCCCGTCGTGCACCAGTGACTCGTGCGCGCCCACGTCGTCGAAGGCGAAACCGTACGCCTTGCCGTCCACCATCTGGGCGTGGATCTTGCGGGAGTAGTGGTTGGTCACCACGTCCTTGTAGAACCCGGCCGACGAGGTGTCCGGCTGGTTCGGGTTGGTCAGGAGGGTGGAGCGGTTGTAACCGGCGCACAGCGTACGGGAGATCGGGCCGCGGACCTGGTCGTTCGGGGCGTCGAGCAGCTTGTGGCAGCCGAAGACGCTGTCGGAGTCGGGCTTCTGGAACGACGTGACGAGCGCCCCGGAGCCGTTGGTGAAGTTCATGACGTTGCCGGAGACCCGGCCGTAGTACTTCACCGACGGCTGGTTCGCGAAGGGGGCCACCGTCAGGGTGGAGGTGGCGTACTTCGTCCACACGCGGTCGATGTAGTCGTTCATGGCGTTCGCGGGAAGCGCCCCCGCCCCGATGCCGTGTCCCGGTGACAGCGCGCGCAGCACGGTGCCGTCGGCGCGGGTCTGGACGAGGTTCGCCCAGCCACCGGGCTGGCCCCGCAGCGCGTCGAAGAAGCCCCGGTAGCCGCCCGGCTTGAGCCGGCCCGTGCTCGCGACGGTTCCGTCCGGGCGCTTGACGCCGACGGCGTACGGTGCGGAGACCATGTCGACCTGGGTGCTGTTGATCCACAGGCCCGAGTCGTTGAGCGTGTACTCGGACCAGTTGAACAGGATGTTCCGGTTGGGGTCGCTCGGGTTCTGGACCGCGGGCTGGACGAGACCGCCCGTCGCGAGCTTGAAGACGAGCTTCTGTCCGTAACTGAAGTAGATCCGGCCCGAGAACTTCGGCAGCCGGATCGTCATGGACCCGCCGGCGGCCGGTCCCGTGATCGAGGCGTCGGGGGCGGGGACGGGGGTCGAGCCGCCGGCCGGCCACGGGTGGAAGGTGCCGTTCGCGTCGGCCCAGCCCTGGCGGCCGGTGGAGAGCTCGGTGCCGAGGTTGTAGACGTACACCTGCTCGCCGCGGCCCGAGTTGTTGGTGAAGGTGAGCGGAATGGTGGTGGGGACGGCGGCGGCCCGGACGGTGGGCGAGGGGCCGGCCACGCTGAGGGCGGTGCCGATCAGCGCGGCGACGGCGAGCGGGGAGAGCAGGCGGAGCCCGCGTCGATGGCGCAAGGGCATGGGGAGCTCCTCGGGGGTGGGGGGCGTGGGGGTGGTGAGGAGAGCTGCGAGCACGTTCTGAGAGCGCTCTCAGAATGGTGAGAATGTTGTGAGCCTGTCAATGGTTGTGACATCTCCGGGTCACGGCCGCCCCTGCCTCAGGATCCTCCCCCATGGCGATCGAGAGGCAGGGCGGCGCTGGAGTGGCTCGCGAAAGGCTAGGGCCTTTCGTTTGGATCAGGCCGGATCAGGGAGCGGGGTCTGGTGCATGGGGTCTCCCCAGGCCCGCCAGGGCCGAGGGGACGGATCGCAA
>NZ_JBSFTU010000044.1:0-49763 GCF_053591435.1 Streptomyces sp. NPDC003027 | reverse complement strand
CAACCCATCCTGGCCACAGTTCACCAAATCGTGTCCGACGGCGCGGACCCGGCCGCCATGTGCGCGTCCGGGCCCCACCTCGCGGGGGGGGCCCCGCCCCCCCGCCCCCCCGACTGGTCGTACATCGACCCGCCCGATTTCGTCCGGCTCGCCTTTCAGCGGGTGCCGGAGGGCAAGGCCGTGAAGAACCGGCTCCATCTGGACCTCCAGGTGGCCGATCTCGACGCGGCGGCCGACGAGGCGACCGGCCGGGGGGCGGAGCGGGTCGCCGGGATCGTCACCGACGACCACGGCGACTTCCAGGTGATGCGGGACCCGGAGGGCAACGAGTTCTGCTTCGTGACGGGCTGAGCGGCGCGGAACGGGGAAGAATCACCCCGTCCGCGTCTGCGCCGTCGAGCGCCGGAGGAGGTCCGCGATGTCCCCGCGTTCCACCCGGGTCCCCCGGGACGCCGTCCACCACCCCCTCTTCGCCCGCTTCTACGCACGGTTCAGCGTCGCCGCCGACACCAAGGGCGGTATCGGCGACCTGCGTACGGAGCTGCTCAGCGGCCTCTCGGGCCGGGTCATCGAGATCGGCGCCGGGAACGGCCTCAACTTCGCGCACTACCCCGGGGCCGTCTCGGAGGTGGTGGCCATCGAACCGGAGCGCCATCTGCGGCGGTTGGCGGCCGAGGCCGCCCTGCGCGCGGAGGTGCCGGTCGATGTGGTGCCCGGCGCGGCGGAGGCGCTGCCGGTGAAGAGCGAGGCGTTCGACGCGGCGGTGGTCTCGCTGGTGCTGTGCACCGTACGGGATGTCCCTCGCGCGCTCGCCGAGTTGTACCGGGTGCTGCGTCCGAGTGGTGAACTGCGCTTCTTCGAGCACGGGTCGGCACCGGGCCGCGGGATGGCTCGCGCTCAGCGCGCTCTCGACCGCACGGTCTGGCCGCTGCTCTTCGGCGGCTGCCACACGGCGCGCGATCCGCTGGCGGCGATCGAGGCGGCGGGGTTCGAACCGGCGGCGTACCGCCGTCTCACCGTCCCGGCGGACGGTCCCCGCCTACCGTCCTCCTTCTGTGTGCTGGGATCGGCGCGACGCGGCTGAGGACCGCCGACGGCCGGCGGACGGGGTCGACGTGCGGCGCCCGGCGGTGGTGGGATGCCTACCATGAATGATCTTCGTATCCGGGCCGCCTCCCCCGCCGACCTCGACACCGTGCTGGCCTTCTGGAAGGTCGCCGCCGAGGGCACCAGCATCAGCGACGACCGTGACGGGATCGAGCGGCTCGTCGCCCGCGACCGGGAGGCGCTGATCCTCGCCGAGCGCGGCGGCGAGCTGGTCGGCACGGTCATCGCCGGTTTCGACGGCTGGCGCTGTCACCTCTACCGGCTCGCCGTCCACCCCGGCCACCGCCGCCAGGGCGTCGGGGGCGCGCTGCTCGCGGCGGCCGAGGAGCGTTTCGTACGGCTCGGGGGGCGGCGTGCGGACGCGATGGTGCTGAACCGCAACGAGCTGGGGCAGCGTGCCTGGCGTGCGGCGGGGTACGGGGCGGAGGAGCGGTGGAGGCGCTGGGTCAAGCCGCTGCCGCCCGTACCCGCCCGGGACGACACGGACGGCACGGGCGACGCGGGCGACGCGGGCGACGCGGGCGGCCGGTCCTGACCCGGGCGCACGAGCAGCCGCGGCCGGCCGAGCCCGTACGCCAGGGTGATCAGCCGATCGCTTTGCCCGTCCTTTACCATAGGTGCTTTCTTCCCGACGACCGAAAGGTGTGAGCGTCCGCCCATGGGCGAGCCTCCCAGTAGCAGCCTGCGCCACGACCCCCATCGAGCGCCCCCTACGCCCCTGTCCGACCATGGGACGGAGGTGAATCGATGATCGAAGTGCTTCTTCTCGTGGTGGCGCTGCTGCTCTCGCTGGCGTGCGGCGCGTTCGTCGCGGCCGAGTTCTCGCTGACCACGGTCGAGCGCGGCGAGCTGGAAGCGGCCGTCGAGCGGGGAGAGCGGGGGGCCGCGAGCGCGCTCAAGGCCGTCAAGACGCTCACCTTCCAGCTCTCCGGCGCGCAGCTCGGCATCACCGTCACCAACCTGGTCGTCGGCATGCTCGCCGAACCCTCGATCGCCAAGCTGATCCGCGGCCCGATGGAGGCCGTCGGCGTCGCTCCCTCGATCGCCTCCTCGGTCGCCCTGGTGATCGGCACCGGCCTGTCGACCGTCGTCCTGATGGTCGTCGGCGAACTGGTCCCCAAGAACTGGGCCATCTCCTCACCGCTGGCGATCGCGAAGCGGGTGGCCACCCCGCAGCGGGTCTTCACCGCCGCGTTCAAGCCGCTGATCAGCCATCTCAACAACACCGCGAACCGGATCCTGCGCCGGATCGGGATGGAGCCGGCCGAGGAGCTGGCCTCCGCGCGTTCCCCCCAGGAGCTGGTGGCGCTGGCCCGCCACTCCGCCCGTGAGGGGGCGCTGGAGCCGGACACCGCCGAGCTGTTCGTACGGACCCTCAACCTGGCCGAGCTGACGGCGGAGAACGTGATGACGCCGCGGGTCCAGGTCACCGCCCTGGAGGTGCAGGCCACCGCCGAGGACGTCGCCAACGCGACCCGCGCGACCGGCCTGTCCCGCTTCCCCGTGTACCGCGGGAACCTCGACTCCGTGGTCGGGATCGCCCACATCAAGGACGTCCTGGCGATACCGGCCGGCGAGCGGCGCCTGCGCCGGATCGGCGACATGCTGCGCGAGCCGCTGCTGGTCCCGGAGACCCTGACCGTGGACCGGCTGCTGGACCAGCTCTCGGGCAAGCAGACGATGGCCGTCGTCATCGACGAGTACGGCGGCACGGCCGGCGTCGCCACGCTCGAGGACATCATGGAGGAGGTCGTCGGCGAGGTGCGCGACGAGCACGATCCGCACGAGACGCCGGACCTGGCGCCGGCGGGCGTGGACGCGGACGGGCGCGACCTCTGGTCCGCCGACGGCGCGGCCCGTACGGACCAGTTGGAGGCGATCGGCCTGCGCGTGCCGGACGGCCCGTACGAGACGCTGGCCGGTGTCCTCGCCACGGAGCTGGGCCGCATCCCGGCGGTCGGTGACCGGGTGGAGCTGGCCGACTGGAGGCTGGACGTCGTGGACGCCTCCGGGCGCCGGGCGGCGCGCGTACTGATGCACGCGCCGCTCAACGACGGCTCCGACGAGACCGGGGAGGCGGGCCGATGACCGCGATCCAGCTGCTGATCGGCCTTATGACGCTGGTCGTGAACGCCTTCTTCGTCGGCGCGGAGTTCGCCCTGATCTCCGTACGCCGCAGTCAGATCGAGCCGGAGGCGGAGGCCGGGAACCGGCGGGCCCGCAGCGTCATCTGGGGTCTGGAGCACGTCTCGGCGCTGCTCGCCGCGGCGCAGCTCGGCATCACGCTGTGCACCCTGGTGCTCGGTGTCGTCGCCGAGCCCGCCATCGCGCATCTGCTCGAACCGGTCTTCGACGCGATCGGCGTGCCGCACGGTCTGGTGCACCCGATCTCGTTCGTGATCGCGCTGGCCGTGGCGACCTATCTGCACATGCTGCTCGGCGAGATGGTCCCGAAGAACATCGCGCTGGCGGAGCCGACGCGTACCGCGCTGCTCCTCGGACCGCCGCTGGTGGCCCTCGCCCGGACGCTGCGTCCGGTGATCTTCACGGTCAACGCCTTCGCCAACGCCCTGCTCAAGCTGTTGCGGGTGGAGCCGAAGGACGAGGTCTCGGCGACGTTCTCGGACGACGAGCTGGCCCGGATGGTGACGGACGCGGGCGTCGCCGGCCTGCTGGACGACCGGGCGGCCGAGCGGCTGCACGACGCCCTGGAGCTGGGGCGCCGTCCGGTGCGGGACGTCGTCATGCCGGTGGAGAGGGTCGTGTACGCGGCGGTGGGCACGACGCCGGAGGAGCTGGAGGCGCTCTCGGCGGAGTCGGGCTTCTCCCGCTTCCCGGTGGTCGACTCGGGCCGCCGGATCCTCGGCTACCTCCATGTGAAGGACGCCCTGGACGCGGCCCCGCGCGACCTGCCGTTCCCGGTCGCGGCGATGCGGCCGATCGCCCGGGTGCGGGCGGCGACGCCGATGGACGACGTGCTGACGGCGATGCGCCGCAGCCGGACGCATCTGGCGGCGGTCCTGGACGAGGACGGCAAGCTGGCCGGCCTCGTCACGATGGAGGACGTGCTGCGAGAGCTGGTGGGCCGGCCGGCGACGCAGTGACTCCGGTCTGCCGGAGCCCCGGGGCGCGTCCGCGCGCCCCGGGGCTCCGTCCGTGCCCGGGCTCCGGCGGACTCCCGCTCCCATACCGCACGGTATGATCTTCTCCGCCATGGAGATGAATGCCACCTACACCAGTCTTGTCGCCGTGGGCGACAGCTTCACCGAGGGCATGTCGGACCGTCTGCCCGACGGCACGTACCGGGGGTGGGCGGACCTGCTCGCGGCCCGGCTGGCCGCGCGTACGCCCGATTTCCGGTACGCGAATCTCGCCGTACGCGGAAAGCTCATCGGCCAGATCGTCGAGGAGCAGGTGGACCTGGCCGCCGCGATGAAGGCGGACGTGGTGACCCTGGTCGGCGGGTTGAACGACACCCTGCGGCCGAAGTGCGACATGGGGCGGGTGCGCGGGCTGCTGACGGAGGCGGTCGAGCGGCTGGCGCCCTCCTGCGGGCAGCTGGTCCTGATGCGCAGCCCCGGCCGGCAGGGCCCGGTCATGGAACGGTTCCGCTCCCGCATGGAGGAGCTCTTCGGGTACGTCGACGAGCTCGCCGCCCGGCACGGCGCCCTGGTGGTCGACCTGTACGGGGCTCCGGTGCTCGGGGACCCGCGCCTGTGGGACGTGGACCGGCTCCATCTGACCGGCGAGGGGCACCGGCGGGTGGCCGAGGCCGTGTGGCAGGCCCTGGGCCTGGACCCGGAGGACGACTGGCGGGCACCGCTGCCGGCGGCCGTGCGTCCGAGGTGGACGAGCCGGCGCGCCGAGGACGCCCGCTTCGCCAGGGAACACCTCGGCCCCTGGGTGGGCCGCCGGCTGACCGGCCGCTCCTCGGGTGACGGCCGCCCGGCGAAGCGCCCCGAACTCCTGCCGTACGAACCGCCGACGGGCCTGGGCGCCTGAGCGAACGGGCGGCGGGCGAGGGACGCGCCGTATGCCAGAACGTCACGGAAAAGCCCTCTGACCGTTACACGACAACACACTGCCGCATGCCACTCTCCCGGTGACAAGAACTCAACACGCGTAGAACGCCTCGCCCTTGAGCCCGGAGCGACGTTCATCGCGCGTGCCGTCCCGGGAAGGGCCCCCCATGTCCGTTCTGCAGACAGGCCGGTGGAAGATGCTGGCGGCAGGCATGGCCGCCACGCTCGTCGGCCTCACGCTCCCCGCGGTCACCGCGACTCCCGCGAGCGCCACGACCACCGCCTATGACAGCACGTACTACAAGAACGCGGTCGGCAAGACCGGCACCAGCCTGAAGTCCTCGCTGCACACGATCATCAGCAACCAGAGCAGAATCTCGTACGACGCCGTCTGGACCGCGCTGAAGGCCACCGACCAGGACCCGAACAACAGCGCCAACGTGCTCCTGCTGTACAGCGGCGTCTCGCGGAGCAAGAACCTCAACGGCGGCGACGTCGGCGACTGGAACCGCGAGCACGTGTGGGCCCAGTCCCACGGCAGCTTCGGCACGTCGGCCGGCCCCGGCACCGACCTGCACCACCTGCGCGCGTGCGACGTCCAGGTCAACAGCATCCGCGGCAACAAGGACTGGGACAACGGCGGCAGCCCGGTCAGCGGTGCGACCGGCAGCTACACGGACAGCGACTCCTTCGAGCCGCGCAACGCGGACAAGGGCGACGTGGCGCGCATGATCCTCTACATGGCCGTCCGCTACGAGGGCGACGACTCCTGGGCCGACCTGGAGCCCAACGAGTCGTCGGCCAACGGAAGCGTCCCGTTCCACGGCCGCCTGGCGATCCTGAAGCAGTGGAACGAGCAGGACCCGCCGAGCGCCTTCGAGGAGCGCCGCAACGACCTCATCCACAGCACCTACCAGGGCAACCGGAACCCGTTCATCGACCACCCGGAGTGGGTCGAGGCGATCTGGTAGCGGATCGCGGCATGGGACGAGGGGCCGCCCCGGATCACTCCGGGACGGCCCCTCACCTGTTCAGACGATCAGATCACTCAGGGGGTCACCCGAAGGACTTGATGCCGTTCCAGTTGGCCGACAGGACGGTCTTGACGGGTGCGTTGGTGTTGGTGGTGGACGGGTAGTACAGCTTGATGTTGCCGGTGTCGGCGAAGCGGGCCCAGATGTCGGGGATGCCGTCACCGCTGACGTCGGGGATGCCGATCGCGGTGGAGACGTTGGCCGCGGTCCAGCTGGTGCCGAAGGCGACGTCACCGTTGAGGGAGTTCGCCGCCAGCTTGAGGGACTCGAGGTCCACGCTGCCGGTTCCGGTGCCGGGCTTGCCGTGGCGGACGTACATGTTGCCGTTGTCGGTGTTGCGCCACAGCAGGTCGGGGGTGCCGTCCTTGTTCATGTCCGCGAGGTTGACGATGTCACGCGGGGCGGCCCAGGCGCTGCCCTCCATGAGGGTGGCGGTCTGGAAGGTGGCGCCGGTGTAGCCGGACAGCACCCAGAACGCGGTGCCCGCGCGCAGGGCGAGGTCGGGCAGCTTGTCGCCGGTGATGTCACCGACCGCCTTCATCTGCGTCCACGTCGAGGGCGCCGGCGCGTTCGACGGGAGGCGGATCTTGAGCCGGTCGCCGACGTTGAAGGTGCCGTAGCCGTCGCCGGGGTAGAGGTAGAACGTGCCGTCGGGGTCGACCGCGAACAGGTCCGTGGACCCGTCGCCGGGGTAGACGTCCTGGTAGTGGGCGATCAGCGCGGCCTTGGTGCCGTTCCACCACGGGGTCTTCGGGGCCAGGACCGGCTTGCCGTCGGCGCCGATGGTGTAGGAGCCGGTCAGGCCCGCGTACAGCTCTCCGCCCGGGGAGCCGGGGTAGGAGAAGAAGTTGCCGTTCGCGTCGATGATCATCAGGTCCGGGATGCCGTCCCCGCCGACGTCGCCGGGACCGTCCGCGGCGTCACGCGGCGGGATGTAGGTGGCGTAGTCGGTGCGGGCGCTGACATTGCCGTTGGCGTCGAGCGCGAAGATGTGCAGCCAGTTCGGGCCCGCGTGCGGCGGCTTGAGGTCGGAGACGGTGTAGGAACCGTTCACCGCGGTGACGTCGGTGTAGCTGACGCCTTCCCAGCCGTAGCGGAACTTCGCCGCACCCTCGGACGAGAAGGTCATGGAGCCGGTGTTGCCGAACTTCACGGTGGCCCAGGTGGCGCCGTCGGAGGTGGCCCGCTTGAACGGGGTGGTGTCCTCGTCGACGACCGGCGGCGGCGGGGCCGAGCCGTCGATGGTCACGGCGCAGTTGTCGGTGGTGTTGGCCGGGAAGTAGGAGGAGACGGCGCCGGCCGCGTCCTCGGCCCGCACGGCCCAGTAGTAGGTGGCCTTGTCCTCCAGGGAGGTCGAGGCGATCGTGGTCGACGCCCAGCCGCTGGACAGGCTGGTGACCAGGGTGCCGGCCGGGACGGTGGTACCGGCCTTCCAGAACTTGAAACGCAGGCCCTTCAGGTTGCCGTCCGGGTCACTCGCGTAGGCCTTCAGGACCAGGTTGGTCTTGCCGACCGTACGGCCCGGGGCACCGACGACACAGGCGAAGCCGGCGATCGTTCCGTTGGTGGGCTCCGCCGGCGGACGGTTGTAGGTGACCTCCAGCGTGGCGGAGGTGGCACGGAACTTGCGCCAGGTCTGCGTGTCGCTCTCGCTGGTCGCGCGCAGGCCGAAGGTGATGTTCGACCAGCCGTTGTCGGCGCCCTTCTGGGCGGCCGCGACGACGCCGGAGTTGTTGAACATCTCGTACTCGTCCGGGCAGGACGTCGACCAGCCGTGCGCGAAGGACTTCGACTGCAGGTGCGTCGACCAGGACGGCTGCGCGTTCCACGTCGTACCGGAGGAGATGGAGCCGGTCAGGTAGAACTTGAACTCACGGTCGGTGCAGGACCAGGAGTGGTTGTTCAGCACCTTGAAGGCCGCGGAGGTGACCTTGGCGCCCTTCATCTTCGAGTCGAAGCCCATCCGCCAGAAGGAGCGGCCCAGACCACCGGTCTCCGACTCGTAGCCCACGCGGGCGTCGGAGGTGCCGGAGGAGAAGTTCGTGCCGTTGTAGAAGCTGGAGTTCGGGTACGGGCGGTACGCCGTCGTCCACGCCTGCCAGCCCGAGTTCATCGTCGGGTCGACGAAGAGCGGGAACTTCGCGCTCTTGTCGGCGAGGAGCTTGGTGGCGCCGAGGTTCAGCGCGAGCCGGGCCGTACCGGTCCTGTCACCCTCCAGGGCGACCGGCAGCTGGGCGGACTTGGCGCCCGGCTCGATACCGGTGAGGCCGGACAGCTTCAGCACGTCGGCGGGCGTGGCGGTCGACGTACGGGCAACCGTGCCCTCGGGCAGCTCGGGGTCGCGGCCGCTGGAGTCCCAGGCGAACGGAGTCGGGATGGACCCGACCTCCTTGCCCTTCTTGTCCAGCACCAGCACGCGGTTGGCCTTCGTGTCGAGCTGGAAGGTCGCCGTCGTCGAGCGCAGCCCGTACGCCACGGACGTGAGCGCTTCCTGCTGGGCCGCCTCCGGCGTCTTCACGATGAGGAGCTGGGCGAAGCCGCCCTCCTCACGGGCCACCAGGAGCAGATCGACGCCGGGCAGAACCTCGGAGTAGAGGGCGCGCGGGCCGTCGAGCACCGGCTCGGGCAGGGCGCCCGGCCAGGTGTAGGTGAGGGTGTGACCGCCGAACTCGACCTCGGCCAGCGGCGATTCACCCGGCTGCGGGGCACGGGCGTACGAACGGTCCGCACGAGAGGCGTCCTTGCCGCCGCCGCTGGCGAACCGCACCGGATACGCCGCGTTCACGGGCGAGATGCCGAGCCCGCGGGGCGCCTTGTCGGAGCGCTGGAGCTTGTTGTCGATCGGCGCCCACCGGCCGGCGGCGTTCTTCGCGCGCTGCGGAAGAGCGTGCGTCTGCGAACGCAGCTGCCCGTCGGGCAGCGCCCAGGTCAGCGCGGTGGCCGTGGTGGCGGTGTCGACGAGGACCTTCTTGCCACTGCGCACGGCCTCGGCCAGCGCGGTGGCCTCGTCCTTCGGTCCGGTGGCGGTCCGCTGGGCATCGGTGGCCTTGCCACCGGCCGTCGTCGCGGGTGCGGAATCGGGCTGCCACCAGGGCAAGAGGGCAGCGGTGAGGGCGGCCAACACCAGGCCGATGGTCAGGGACAGCCGCGTGCGCGTGCGCACGAAGGGGCTGAGATATGGAGGCGGCGCGGGCACGAGGTCTACTCCCGTGTGAACCAGGTGGATGGTGGACAGCACAACCAGCCCCTACGGCGAGCCGCGGGGCATGGGAGCGTCACGATCACACACCCGCCACAGAGCGTCCACACATGAGAACTTTATAAATCGTTTACCAAAGCAGAGCGATCAACCTCCGTGACGCCGGGACACTCCCCCTTCACGGCTTTTGGGGCCAAGGGATGAGGGGACATCAGGTGATTACCCGTATTGCCTGATTCTCCGTCAGAGAGGCACTGTGGCCCGCAATATGGCGTGACCAAGGTCACGTGGGCTTACTTTGCGTAGCCGTAATAGACCTTGCTGTCGTCGGCCCTCGTGACAGAAAGTGCCCCCGCGGGCGTCTCCGGACGTTCGCCTCTTGGCGTTTCTGCGCCTTTCTGTTTGCAATTTCTTCACTTCGTGGCTGGTGGGAGTCGACGCGTATGCGTGCTTCAGGTCCGCTGCCATGGCTGGGGCGAGGACGCCCAGTCATGACAGAGTCGATACGACGGCGCCGGCGGCGAAGCCGCACGGCGACCGTCCTTCTGTTGTCCTCGTTGTTGACGTTGACGAGTCTGGGCACCCAGGCGCTGGCCATCCCCGGCCCGGGCATGAACCGCGAGGAGTCGACCACCTCGGTCGACCTCCCCGACATCCCCAGGAGCACCGAGCTCGACGGTGACGCCGAGGCGCAGAAGGCGCTGACCACGGCGCCTGAGGTGCCGGTGGATCCGTACGAGCCCAAGGCGGTCACGCCGTGGACGGCGGACATCGGCACAGCGCCGCTGACGGCGCAGACCCAACCGGGGACGATGGTTCCGGCCGGCAATCTGCCGGTCGCGGTGGGCGTGCCCGCGGGTACCGACCCGGCCGCTGTCGCCGGTGACTGGAAGATCGACCTGAAGGCGCCGGAGGCGTCCCAGGAGGCCGGTGTGTCCGGTCTGATCATGCAGGTCACCCCGCCGGCGACGGCGGACCCGGCCGCGCAGGTCTCCCTCGCCGTCGACTACACCGCGTTCGAAGACCTCTACGGGCCGCAGGCCGCCGACCGTTTCGGTCTCGTCCTTCTCCCGGACTGCGTCCTCTCCGCCACGCCGGTCGGCGACTGCGTCGCCGAAGAGGGCACGGAGACCATGTCCGGCCAGGACGGCGAGAACAGCGCGAACGGGGCCGAGAAGTTCGAGCGTCTGCGCTCGACCGTCAAGACGGTCGCGACGAAGGACGCCCCGACGAGGACGACGGCGGCGAAGAACGCCAAGACCCGCAAGATCCTCTCCGGATACGTGCCGGTCGCCGACCTCCTGGACGGCGAGAGCACGTCGGGCGCGCGCAAGGCCGCGTTCCCGTCGGTGGACGCCTCCGGCTCGCAGGCCGTCGGCGCCATGGACACCGGTGCGTCGGTGTCGGGTGACTTCACCGCGTCCCCGCTGCTGTCGTCCGGCTCGTGGTCGGCCGGGTCCTCCTCGGGTGCGTTCACGTACCAGTACCAGGTGCAGGTCCCGGAGACCGCCGGCGGTCTGGTGCCGAAGATCGCCCTCTCGTACTCCTCGCAGTCCGTCGACGGCCGTACCTCGTCGACGAACAACCAGGCCTCCTGGATCGGCGACGGCTGGGACTACAACGCGGGCTCCATCACCCGTACGTACGCCAACTGCCGCCAGGACTCCAAGAAGGCCGGCTCCAACAACGCCACCCACAAGACCGCGGACCTGTGCTGGGGATCCGACAACGCCACCCTCTCGCTCGGCGGCATGACCACCGAGCTGGTGTGGGACGAGGCCAAGGGCACCTGGTTCACGGCCAACGGCGACGGCTCCAAGGTCGAGCGCGTCGTGGGCCAGGCCACCGGCAACGGCGCCCGCAACGGTGAGTACTGGATCGTCACCACGAAGGACGGCACCAAGTACCACTTCGGCAAGCACAAGCTGCCGGGCTGGTCCGACCACGGCACCGCCGCCGACGACCCCACCACCGACTCCGTCCTGACCGTCCCGGTCTACGGCAACCACCCGGGCGAGGACTGCTACAAGGCCGGCGACTGGGCCCACTCCTACTGCACGCAGGGCTGGCGCTGGGGCCTCGACTACGTCGAGGACATCCACGGCAACGCCATGTCGCTGTGGTGGAAGAAGGACCAGAACTACTACGCCCGGAACATGTACTTCAAGGGCCCGGTCGTCTACGACCGTGACGGGTACCTGACGCACATCGACTACGGCCAGCGCAAGGACGCCAACGGCAGCATCTTCTCCGCCCCCGCGCCCGCCCGCGTCACCTTCGACGTCGCCGAGCGCTGCTACACCGTCGGCACGGTCACGTGCACCGAGGCGAACTTCACGTCGAAGAACCCGGGCAACTACCGGGTCTGGTTCGACACTCCGGCCGATCTGCGCTGCGAGAAGGGCAAGATGTGCTGGAACGCGGGCCCGACCTTCTGGTCCCGTAAGCGCCTCGACAAGATCACCACGTCGACCCAGCGCATCTCCGGCAACGCCGCCCGTCAGGCCGTCGACGACTACCAGCTCAAGCAGAGCTTCGCCGAGCTGAAGACCGGCCCGAACACCGCCCTGTGGCTGGAGTCCATCCAGCGCACCGGTTACGGCCGCGACGGCATCACCGGGGAGAAGAAGACCCTCAACGCCGTCCGGTTCGAGTCCAACACCGAGGACATGCCGAACCGCGTGCTGAAGCGGAGGACGACGGACGACGCGACCGGCAAGAAGGGCGACTCGATCGACCCCCGCCCCGCGTTCTCCAGGCTGCGCGTCGCCCGCGTCATCAACGAGTACGGCGGCGAGACCGTCGTCAACTACACCATCCCCAAGTGGGGCGACACGGCGGACGACTGCGCCACCGGCCAGACCCTGCCCAGCAAGTCGGACACCGCCGCGCTGAAGGCGAACAACCGGCTGTGCTATCCGGCGTTCTGGAACCCGGACCCCGAGGTCGAGGACATCGACTGGTTCCACAAGTACACCGTGGAATCGATCGAGGAACTCCCCAACGTCGACGGCGCCTTCGCGACCAAGACGGCCTACCAGTACAAGAACCCGGGCTGGAAGTACGCCGAGGCCGAGTTCACCAAGAAGTCGACCCGGACGTACTCCCAGTTCGCGGGCTTCGAGCAGACCACGGTGCTCACCGGCGCCGAGGACCCCGCCATCGGCAGCAAGCAGTCCAAGTCCGTCAACCGCTTCTTCCGCGGCATGGGCGACACCGTCCCGGTGAAGGACGTCCACGGCAACATCATCAAGGCGTCGGACGGATCGACGGTCTACGACCGCGAGGCCTTCGCCGGCCGCATCTCCGAAGAGCTCACGTACACCAACCCCACGGACGCCGACACCGACTGGCTCAGCCGCAGCGTCACCATCCCCCAGGCCACGCTCCTCGCCAAGCGCGACCGGGACGACCTGAGCGATCTCAAGGCCTGGCGCGTCACGGAGCCGGAAGAGGTCGCGTACACCAAGTCGTCCGGTACCAACACCGATGACCCGCGCACCGTGCGCGAGGTCCGTACGAGAACGACGTACGACCCGACGCACGGTCTGCCCACGCTGGTGGAGTCGCTCGGCGACACCGGAAAGACCGGCGACGAGTCCTGCACCAAGTCCGAGTACCTGCACCAGACCACCAAGAACATCATCGGTCTGACCAAGCAGGTCCTGGCCTCGCCGACGACCTGTGCCAACGCCGACTGGGCCGACCTCACCACGCTGAGCGGTGCCAACCGCACGGCGTACGACGGCACGGCCTACGGCACCGCCCTGTCCGGCACCACGCGTGGTCTGGCCACGGAGTCCTGGTCGCTCAACGGGACCGGCACCGACTTCCAGACCAACGGCACCAGTGCCTTCGACGCGGTCGGCCGCGTCATCCGCCAGACCGACGCCGACGGCAAGTCGGACACGATCACCTACGACCCGCCGACCGGCCAGGTCTTCAAGATCACGCACACGAACTCCCTCTCCCACACGCAGGTGCAGGAGCTGGAGCCGGGGCGCGCGACCACGGTGAAGACGACCGACCTCAACGGTCTGGTGAGCCAGGCGAAGTACGACCCGCTGGGCCGTCTCGCCGAGGCATGGGGCCCCGGTCGTACCCCGGCCACGGGCGCCGTGCCGGACTTCCGGGCCGAGTACACGATCCCGAAGCCCGAGCCGGACCCGGCCGACCCGACGCTGGAGATCCGCAAGCCCCCGTACGTCATCACGTACGCGCGCGGTCACGAGGACCGGATCGAGACCTCCGTCACCCTCTACGACGGCCTGGGCCGTGAGCGCCAGACCCTGGAGGAGGCCGACAACGACGCCGGCTACCTCGTCACCGACACGCTGTACAACAGCTCCGGTGAGGTGTGGCAGACCAACAACGCCTACCTGACCAGGGAGGCCAGGCCGGGCGAGCTGTTCACGCCGCTCGCCGACACCGCCATCCCCAACATCACCCGCTACACCTACGACGGCCTCGGCCGTGTCGTGACCGAGACCCCGTACATGAAGTACGTCGACCCGGTCACCAAGGAGGCCACCTCCAAGGCGTACCCGGAGCGGGCGACCAGGTACGAGTACGGCCAGGACTGGTCCAAGGTCATCAACCCCGAAGGTGCCTCGTCCTACCGCGTCTACACCGACGCGCAGGGCCGCACGATCCGCTCGGACACCTTCAACCCGGCGGCGCCCGGCGGCTTCACGTCGACGAGGTACACGTACGACGCCCTCGGCCGACTGGTGAAGGCCACCAGCTCGGCGGACCCGACGCACCCGTGGACGTGGACCTTCGACCACCGCGGCCGGATGGAGACCGCGACCGACCCGGACTCCGGGACGTCACGCACCACGTACGACCACCGTGACCGGGTGCTGACCACGACCACGGCCCGGGGCACGGTCTGGAACGGCTACGACGAGCTGTCGCGGCCGAAGCAGCAGCGCCTGAACGGCGCCACGGGAACCCTGCTGTCCGAGTACACGTACGACACCGCTCCCGGCGGCAAGGGCATGCCCGCCACCGCCACGCGTTACACGGACGGTCTGGCGTACACGCAGAAGGTCAACGGCTACACCAAGGACTACCAGCCGACCTCGACCACGCTGTCGCTTCCGCAGTCGATCGTCGACACGTGGGGCTTCGCCAAGGACTACACCTACGGCTACAGCTACACCGACACCGGTGCGCTGGAGGAGGCGCAGCTTCCGGCCGCCGGCAAGCTGGCCGCCGAGAAGATGGTCGTCCGCTACAACAAGGACGGCAATCCGCTCTCCGTCTCCGGCAAGGACTGGTACGGCTCCGAGACGACCTACGACGCGTACGGGCAGGTCGTGCGCTCCACCCTCGGTGCCCAGCCGTACCGCGTGTGGACGCAGAACTCGTTCGACGAGGGCAGCGGTGAGCTGAAGGAGCAGGCGGTCTACCGGGAGCAGAACACCGCCAGTCTCGTCGGCGGGAACCTGGTCTCGAACCGGGCGTACGGCTACGACCCGGCGGGCAACGTCACCTCGATCCAGGAGAAGTCGGTCGGGATCGAGGAGCGCCAGTGCTTCGTCTACGACCCGCTGGGTCAGCTGAAGTCGGCCTGGACCTCCAAGGACCAGGCGAACTGCACCGCCCCGAAGAACACCGACGGCACCCTGAACGTCGCCGCCGGCAAGGACGGCTCCGGCTACTGGCAGGAGTACGAGTACGACCTCCTCGGCAACCGCACCAAGCTGACCGAGAAGGACCTCACCGGCGACACCGCCAAGGACGCCGTCAGCACCTACGCGTACGGCAAGGGCACCGACAAGGCCCAGCCCCGCACGCTCACCAAGGTGACGAAGAAGTTCACCACCCCGGCGGGTGCGCAGGTCACCACGGAGGCCGAGCGGCTCTACGAGCTGACGGGTGAGACCAAGTCGATCACCTCGGTCCAGAACGGCGACAAGCAGGACCTGACCTGGACCTACGACGGCAAGGTCGACCGGATCACCGGCCAGGGCGCCAACGGCAAGACTCCGTATGTGGGTCTGGGCCAGAAGTGCATCGACCTGAAGTCGGGTCTCGCCTCCGCCGGCAACGCCATCCAGCTCTACCAGTGCAACAGCACCGTCGCCCAGTCGTGGCACTTCGACCCGGTCCCGGGGCAGACCGACGCCAACGTCGGCACCCTCGAGGTGTACGACACGTGGTGCGTGCAGCCGGCGGCGAACACCGCGGGCTCGGCGGTCCAGCTGCAGAAGTGCGACGGAACCACCGCACAGCAGCTCAAGCGCAACGCGGCCGGTCAGCTGACCCACGTCGCCTCCGGCCTGTGCCTCGCGGTGCAGGGCGCGGCGAACGTGAACGGCACCGCCATCGTGCTGGCCGCCTGTGACGCCGCTTCCACGGCCCAGCAGTGGCTGGCGCAGAACGACACCCGTCACATCTACGGCCCCACCGGCGAGCGCCTGCTGACCATCCAGGGCAAGCAGGCCACGCTGGATCTGGGCGAGGCCCAGGTCACCGTCCAGCAGGGCGGGGTCCTGGTGCGCTCCGAGCGCACGTACGCCGCAGCCGGCGGCGCGGTCCTGCGCTACGCCAACGGCACCGGCGGCGAGGCGCTCGTCGCCCTGGCCTCGGACCACCAGGGCAGCATCTACACGGAGGTCGGCCTCTACGCCAACATGCCGGTCCGGGTGCGCAAGCAGGACCCGTTCGGCAACCAGCGTGCCGCCGGCACGACGGGTCAGAACCTCCAGACCCACAAGGGGTTCCTGGGCGCCACCCGGGACGACGCCTCCGGCTTCCAGCCGCTGGGCGCCCGTCTCTACGACCCGGTGGTCGGACGCTTCCTGTCCGCCGACCCGGTGCTCGACCTGGCAGAACCGCTGCAGTCCAACGCGTACGCGTACGCCCACAACAACCCGGTGACGTACTCCGACCCGACGGGTCTGGCGATCACCCTGACCGCCTCCGAGAAGGAGGCCGCCCTTCGCGGTGCGGGCCTGTCCTCGGCGGAGGTCGCCCAGGCGCAGGCCACCATGGGCAAGTCCCTCACCTCCGTGATCCTCTCGATCGCGTGGGAGACCCTGAAGGACTTCATCGGGATCAACGACGCCATGGCCTGCTTCGGCGGTGACATGTGGTCGTGCGCGGGTCTGATCATCGACGCGATCCCGTGGACCAAGCTCGGCAAGATCCCGTCGGTCATCAAGGCCGTCAACCGCACCATCGACGCCATCCAGGCGTTCAAGGCCGCCAAGAAGGCTGCCGAGGCCGTCCTCAAGGCCGCCAAGGCGGCCGAGGCGGCAGCCTTGAAGGCCAAGAAGGCCGCCATCGAGAAGGCCAAGAAGGAGGCCGCGCAGAGAGCCAAGAAAAAGGCGGCCGAGCAAGCGAAGCGAGCAGCCGACAAGGCGGCCGCCGAGGCCAGGAAGACCGGTAACCGGGCCCAGAAGAAGGCGCAGGCCAAGGCCGCTCCGAAGGCCTCCTCGCAGCCCAAGCCCAAGAGCTCCGGAGGCGGCAAGAGTTCCGCCGGGGGCAAGTCCAACTCGAGCAAGCCCGGCGGCAACTCCGGCGGCTCCGCCCGCAGCAAGGGCGGATCCAGCGGCAGCGGCGGCTCCGGCAAGGTCGAGGAGGGCGGCACCTGCAACAGCTTCGTGCCCGGCACGAAGGTGCTGATGGCCGACGGCTCGGCCAAGCCGATCGAGAAGGTCAAGGCCGGCGACCAGGTCGTCGCGACCGACCCGAGGACCGGGGCGACCCGCGTCCAGGCGGTCACGTCCGAGATCAAGGGCCAGGGCCTCAAGAACCTGGTCGAGATCACCATCGACACCGATGGCGAGGCCGGCTCCGAGACGGCCCGGGTCACGGCGACCGACGGCCACCCCGTCTGGGTGCCGGAGCTCGGCGACTGGGTCAGGGCGACCGACCTGCGGTCGGGCCAGTGGCTGCGGACCAGCGCCGGCACGCACGTCCAGATCGCCGCGATCCAGCGGTGGACCGCCTCGCGGGCCGAGGTCCACAACCTCACGGTCTCCGACTTCCACACGTACTACGTGCTGGCGGAGGCCACCCCGCTCCTCGTCCACAACTGCGATCACTACGCGCTCGGCAGGCGCGGGAGCGACCTGAAGGGCTTCGCCGAGAAGATCGGTGCCGAGCACTTCCTCGGGTCGCCGGACGCCACCTGGAAGGACGATGTCCTGGGGGCGATCCAGCGAGCCGCGCAGGGCGAGGCGAAGATCTCGTTCCTGCTGGATGACCTCCCCGGCGCCAGCCAGGGACCGGCCAGGGCACTGAAGATCGCCCAGGAGACGGATCCCAAGCTGCTCATGTGGACTCAGTGGGAGCTGCTGCAGGTCCACCAAGCCGGTCTCATGGACTCCGTCGACTTCTATCGCTGGAATCGACGCCAGGAGGACTGGACGAAGGTGAAACTGAAGAAATGACGTACGAGCTGGTCGGTGGAGACCTTCCCCTGAGGCTGCCGGGGACCTTCAAGCCGTGGGCCATCGAGGTGGGCCACAGCAAGGTCCTGCTCCGTGGACTCCTGGGGGGCGAGGACGGTGGGCGTCCGAGGATGTTCGACGTCCTCTTCCAGGACGTGTCACGGATCTCGCTGTCGGATCGGTACACGGACCTCGCTGTCCACACCGCCGACCCGGAGACGATGCGGGCCGAGGAGCGGAGAGTGGGAGGCAGATGGCGCGGTTCCCATCTCTTCCTCCTCTCCGAGACCAATCCGTGCGACTACGTGGTCGCGGGGTATCTGTTCTGGGCGGAGGTGAACGTCTTCCCCGGCGAACGGAGCCCCCTGCTCGAGGAGTCTCCGCAGCCCGGGTCCATCGTGGGGAACAGGGTCTTCCGGGTATAGCCCTGGAGTGCTGATTCCCGCGAGCCGAGCTCGTGGCGTCCGAACGGTGGGAGCCCCGCCAGGCACAGCCTGGCGGGGCTTCTCGCATGGGCGGCGGAGTCTGGGCGGGGCGACGGCGGCCATGGGCATGGGCATGGCGAACGTTCTATGCCTCGTTCTCGTGCACCTGCCCGGCGTCGCTGTCGGGCCGGACCAGGAATCCGCCTCGGCCGTCGAAGCGCACCTCGTACACGGCGTCGAACCCGTCGGCCGGCGAGGGCCGGCGCAACCTGGTGGAGGTGGCGTGGATGCCCACGTCGGGCACCCGCTCACGGTCCCGCCGCGCGGCATTGCGGCGCTTGGAACCGGCGACGTCCGGCGGGAACCAGTACGCCGTCACCGTGGCGCCATGGGCGTGCCCGGCGGCCACCAGGGGCCGCCACTCCTCGGGCGACGGGTTGGTGTTGTCGACGGCCACGGACCGGCCTTCGGCGAGCGCGGCCTCCACCAGACGCATCTGCCGCTCCTGCTTGCGCCGGGCCGCGCGGGGGAAGAGGTCCTTGCTGACCAGTGCGTAGCGGCCCGCCAGGCGCTGTCCGTAGAAGGTCGACTTCCCGGACGCCTGCAACCCGACGAGCACGGCTATGTCGAGGGCCTCCGCGTCAGGCGGTGGCTGCTCTTCAGTCACCCGGCTCAGCCTTCGATGCCGGTGTCGGGGTGGGACGCTCCGACGGGCTTGGACTCCGGGGAGCCGCGTTGCCTCAGGTAGATGGCGAGAATGGCCATGGAGGCGACCGCCAGCAGCTCGGACTGCCAGTTCTGCAGCGTGCGGCTCCAGAACTCCGCCGATGACAGGTAATGGGCCCACGTGGTGGGGGCCTCCAGCCGGCGCAACTGCTCCTCGTTGTGGGCCGCGACGCCGGTGACCGACTGGGCGAGCCAGGAGAGCAGGAAGATGACGCCCATGACCAGTCCGAGGGAGCGGGAGAAGACCAGTCCGCGCCAGTCCTTGTACGCGGCCCAGCGCGGCGAGTCGTCCCGGGCGTATTCCCCGACCATCTGGTCCTTGTCGGACTCGGTGCCCGCCTTGTCGAGTTCCTTGGACTCCGGTGACCCGCGTTGCACCAGCCAGACGGTCGCGAAGATGTACAGGAAGAACTGCAGGTACTCCGACTGCCAGTTCTCGGTGACGTCGACGGCGAAGTCCGACGACGTCACGTAGGCGCCGAATCCGACGGGGGCCATGCCGTCGCTGACGAGCTGGTTGTTGAATTCCGCGTGCCCCGCGACGGCTTGACCCACGAGTGCCAGCAGGAAGGTGGTCAGGAAGAACAGGCCGAGGCTGTTGTGGCGCAGAAAGCGCCGTACGCGGTGCTGGGCCGGTGCGGTGTCCTCGCCGGTCCCCGGTTCGTGGCTCATCGGTGCATCAGCCCCACCGTCATGAAGTACGCCAGACCGCCGAAGATCACCACCAGGGTCCCGATGAACAGCGTCCTCATGGTCGCTCACCCGCCCTTGATCTCACAGTCGTACGGTCGCTGGGGCCGTGGCAGGCACCCGGCGGCCGTCACCTTCCAGCCGGCGGGAAAGCGCGCCAGGAACACGGTGTCCCGCTCCAGCACCACCCGGGCCTGATCGCCGTACACGTCGACACCCCGTACGGCACCGGCCGCCGGGAGCTTCTGCTCCTCGATCGCCTGGCCGATCGCCCGCTCACAACGGCTCTCGGCGGACTGCTCCAGTTCTTCCCTGGTGGCGGGCGCGAGAGCCGCGCACAGCCGCTGGCGCTGTCCGGCGCCCAGCGCCTGCTCGAACCGGGTGACTTCGTCCGTGACCTCGTCACGCCGCTCGGGAAGCGTGCTACAGGCGCTGACCGCGGCGAGGGCCGCCAGTATCACGATTCCCGGCCCGTACCGCCGTCCTCGCATCCTGCCTCCCCGTCGGCCCGGGCTGAAGCGGTTCCGCTCTGTCGGTCAAGTGACATGCGCCTTCCCGCTCATAGGACATCCACGCCCGTGCGCCCGCAACTGGGAAAGCTCCACGTCGGCGCGGTCGGCCACCATGGCCGCCGTCGGTGGCGGTGGCTCTCCGGGCTCGTCGGGTCAGTGCTGGTCGGGGTCGGCCTCGTCGGCGCCACTACTGGTAGGGCTGGGCTGGCCGCCCCCGCTCGTGCCATAGCCGCCGGGGACGCCCGGGACGCTGTCGGCGTCCGCCTCCTCTCGGGTGATGTGCCGGGTCGCGCGGACGTTCGAGCGCCGCTCAGGGTAGGGGTAGCTGAACGGCTGCGCCTCGGCGCGCTCCTCCTCGGCCTCGCGGATCTCGGCTTCGGACTTCTTGTCAGGCATGTCAGGCTTGGTCGTGCCTTGCGGGTGACCAAGCCGGCCCAGCGATATGCACGGCGGAGGCTGAAGCCGTCTCTGACCTGGATCTCAGGGGTCGTACGGACGCTCACGAGCCGCCGAGAACGCCAGGTAAGCTCTGGTCACGTGACTGCTGTGACTGCGAAGCCCCGCATCCCCAATGTCCTGGCCGGCCGCTACGCCTCCGCGGAGCTCGCCGTCCTCTGGTCCCCCGAGCAGAAGGTGAGGCTGGAGCGTCAGCTGTGGCTCGCCGTACTGCGTGCCCAGAAGGACCTCGGGATCGAGGTTCCGGACGCGGCCCTCGCCGACTACGAGCGCGTGCTCGACCAGGTCGACCTCGCCTCCATCGCCGAGCGCGAGAAGGTCACCCGGCACGACGTGAAGGCCCGGATCGAGGAGTTCAACGCCCTCGCCGGCCATGAGCACGTCCACAAGGGCATGACCTCCCGCGACCTCACCGAGAACGTCGAGCAGCTGCAGATCCGGCTCTCGCTGGAGCTGATGCGCGACCGCACCGTCGCCGTCCTGGCCCGCCTCGGCAAGCTCTCCGGCGAGTACGCCGAGCTGGTCATGGCCGGCCGCTCCCACAACGTGGCCGCCCAGGCCACCACCCTCGGCAAGCGTTTCGCGACCGCCGCCGACGAGCTGCTCGTCGCCTACGGCCGTCTCGAGGACCTCCTCGGCCGCTACCCGCTGCGCGGTATCAAGGGCCCGGTCGGCACCGCCCAGGACATGCTCGACCTGCTCGGCGGCGACGCGGCCAAGCTGGCGGAGCTGGAGCAGCGCATCGCCGGTCACCTCGGCTTCGCGCACGCCTTCACCTCGGTCGGCCAGGTCTACCCGCGCTCGCTCGACTACGACGTCGTCACCGCGCTCGTGCAGCTGGCCGCCGCCCCGTCGTCGGTCGCCAAGACGATCCGCCTCATGGCGGGCCACGAGCTGGTCACGGAGGGCTTCAAGCCCGGCCAGGTCGGCTCCTCGGCGATGCCGCACAAGATGAACACCCGCTCCTGCGAGCGCGTGAACGGTCTGATGGTCATCCTGCGCGGCTACGCCTCGATGACCGGCGAGCTGGCGGGCGACCAGTGGAACGAGGGAGACGTCTCCTGCTCGGTGGTCCGCCGGGTGGCGCTGCCGGACGCGTTCTTCGCCTTCGACGGTCTGCTGGAGACCTTCCTGACCGTGCTCGACGAGTTCGGCGCCTTCCCGGCCGTCGTCGCCCGTGAGCTGGACCGCTACCTCCCCTTCCTGGCCACCACCAAGGTCCTCATGGGCGCCGTGCGCGCCGGGGTGGGCCGCGAGGTCGCCCACGAGGCCATCAAGGAGAACGCCGTCGCCTCCGCTCTGGCCATGCGTGAGCAGGGCGCCGAGCGCAACGAGCTCCTGGACAAGCTGGCCGCCGACGAGCGGATCCCGCTCGACCGGGCGCAGCTCGACGCGCTGATGGCCGACAAGCTGTCCTTCACCGGTGCCGCCGCCGACCAGGTGGGCGCCGTGGTCTCCCGTATCGAGGAGATCGTCAAGCAGCACCCGGACGCCGCCGGGTACACCCCCGGGTCGATCCTCTGACCGGGTTCACCCCGCGGGAGCTCCAGGCCGCTCGCGACCGCGTCGTCCCCGACGTGGCCGCGAGCGGCCTTTCCGTACTCTTCTGCGGGATCAACCCGGGTCTGATGTCCGCGGCGACCGGCCATCATTTCGCGCGCCCGGGCAACCGGTTCTGGCCGGTGCTCCATCGGTCGGGCTTCACCCCCCGCCAGTTGAAGCCGTCGGAGCAGGAGGAACTGCTCTCGTACGGCCTCGGGATCACGAACGTGGTGGCGCGGGCGAGCGCGCGGGCCGACGAGCTGAGCGACGAGGAGTTCCGGGAGGGCGGCCGACTGCTGACCGAGCGGGTGGAGCGGCTGCGTCCGCGCTGGCTGGCGGTCGTCGGCATCACCGCCTACCGGACGGCTTTCGGGGAGCGCAAGGCGCTGATCGGGCCGCAGGAGCGGATGATCGGCGAGACCAGGATCTGGGCCCTGCCCAATCCGAGCGGGCTCAACGCCCACTGGACGGCGGAGTCGATGGCGGAGGAGTTCGCGCGGCTGCGGGTGGCCGCGGGGGTGCCCGACCGGCGTACGGACGGCGTGTAGGGGCCGTGCCCGTCGGTGCTCCGGCTCAGGGCGGGTCCACCTCGGTGTGACAGGCGACGAGCCGGAACTCGGCCTCGTCCCACCGCGCGAGTCCCAGCGCGACCCATCGGTCCCTCACCCGCCAGAGCTGGATGTCGGGCACGGAGGTGCAGAGGAGGTCCCAGGGGCGGGGTATCGGCTCTCCCTCGCCGTGCCGGGCGAGCATCGAGGAGAAGCCGACGAGCGCCGGCGGGCCCCAGCGGTGGGCGAGGAGGAGGGCGAGCGCCTCCCGTTCGGCCTCCGCCTGCTCCTCGGACGGGGCGCCGACGGCTAACTCCGCGAGGTGGTACCCCTCCTCGGGGAACGCGCGGGCGCGCAGCAGGTCGAGGGCGGCGAGGTGCTGTGCGAGCGTCATCGCTCCAGTAAAGCGCCCGGGTCCGACAGCTGGTACTCCGTCAGGCTTCCATGACGGTTGAAGGCGGGCGCGGGCGAGCACGGGCGGCGCGCGGGCGGCCCTCGCCGCGCTCCTGTCCATTGAGTAACATCCGGCAGACATGCGCACGAGCTGGAAGGACACACGGTGGGCCGGCTGACCGGCGGGGATCCGTCGCTGCTGCGGCGGATCAATTCCGCGGTGGTACTCCATGCTCTGCGGGGCGCCGACGCGCTCACGCTGACCGATCTGACGCGGGTCACGGGCCTGTCGCGGCCGACGGTCGAGGGCGTGGTCGAAGGGCTCATCGTGGGCGGGCTCGTCGTCGAGGTGGCGCCCGAGGAGGGTGAGGCGAGGCGACAGGGCCGGCCGGCCCGGAGGTTCCGCTTCCGCGCGGAGGCGGGGCATCTGCTCGGCATCGAGATCGGCCCGCACCGGGTGGCCGCGCTGCTCTCCGGCCTGGACGGCCGGATCATCGGCGCCGGGGCCCGGGAGGTCTCGGAGACGGCTCCCGAGGACGAGCGCCTGGAGCGGGTCCGTACGGTCGTCGCCGACGTCCTGCGCCGGGCCGGTGTTCCCCGGTCCAGCCTGCGGGCGGTCGGTGTGGGGACGCCCGGGATCGTGGAGGCGGACGGCACGGTGCGGCTCGGCACCGCGCTGCCGGGCTGGACCGGTCTCGCGCTCGGCGAGCGGCTGCGGCGTTCGTTCCGCTGCCCGGTGCTGGTGGAGAACGACGCGAACGCGGCCGCGGTGGCGGAGCACTGGAAGGGCGCGGCGACCGACTCCGACGACATCGTCTTCGTCCTGGCGGGGTTGAGCCCGGGGGCGGGTTCGCTGATCGGCGGGCGGCTGCACCGCGGGTACGGCGGGGCGGCCGGGGAGATCGGGGCGCTGCACCTGCTGGGCCGGGGGGTCACGCCGGAGCATCTGCTCTCGACCACGGACGAGCCGCTGCATCCGCTGGACGAGCAGGCGGTCGCCGAGGTCTTCACGCTCGCTCGCGGCGGCGACGCGCGGGCACGGGCCGCGGTGGAACGCTTCACGCAGCGCCTGGTCCACGACGTGGCGGCGCTGGTCCTGGCCCTCGATCCGGAGCTGGTGGTGATCGGCGGCTGGGCGGCGGGCCTGGACGGTGTCCTGCAACCGCTGCGGGACGAACTGGCGCGCTTCTGCCTGCGGCCGCCACGGGTGGTCCTGTCGATGCTGGGTGACTCGGCGGTCGGCACCGGGGCGCTGCGGCTGGCCCTCGACCATGTGGAGGAGCAGCTGTTCGCGGTGGAGCGGACGGTGACGGCCCGCCGCTGAGCGCCGGGCGACGGCGCACGGCCGGAAGCGGCAGCGACCGCGCCGGGCGGGCCCGGACGGCGGCGAGCCCGCGCGGCGCGCCGTCGGTGCGGCGTCCCTCGCGGGCTCGGAGCGTAGGAGCGCCGGGCGCTCGGGGCGTCGGAAGGGCGGGCCCCCGTCAGGAGGCCATCACCAGGTCGCCCGAATCGCCGAAGGTGAGCCGGCAGGTGTCGGCGCGGTAGGTGGCGACGGAGACGGCGGCGGTGCGGCCCTCGGAGAGGTAGCGGGTCGTCACGACGAGGACGGGAGCGCCGGGCAGGCGGTCCAGTTCCCTGGCGTCGTCGGCGCGGGCGGAACCCAGCTCCACGGCGCGGTCCTGGCCGTCCAGGGCGAGGCGCTGGAGTTCGCGCAGGACGCCGCGGGCGCCGGCGGGACCGGTCGCGGCGGCACCGGACGCGCCGAGTTCGGGGACGGAGCCGGACGGCACGTACAGCAATTCCGCCGCGACGGGCTGCCCGTGCGTGGCGCGCAGCCGGCGCACGACGTGCAGCTGCTCGTCGGGTTCGATGTCCAGGAGCCGTGCCACGGCGGGGGGCGCCACGGCGACGGCGCAGTCGACCGACTGCCAGGTCTCCTCGGTGACGCCGGGCCAGGTGTGCTGGGTGGTGGAGACGTCCACGCCCACGCGGGGCGGGGCGACGGTGGTGCCGACACCGCGGCGGCGCTGCAGGCGGCCCTCCAGCTCCAGCTGTTCCAGGGCCTGCCGGAGCGTGGCGCGGGCGACGCCGAAGCGCGCGGCCAGATCCCGCTCGTTGGGCAGGATCTCCCCGACCGCGAAGTCGGTGTCGAGCGCTTCGCTGATCACGGTCTTGAGGTGCCAGTACTTGGGCTCCGGCACCGATTGCAGCTGCGTGGTCCCCACCCTGATCCTCCGCATTCGCCGTGTCCGCGACGGTGTTCCGCGCCCTTGTTTATTAAAGGTTCCTGCACTATCTCTGCGACCATAAAGCGGCACACCCCCTTGGTCAAGACCAATCCTGCGTCGGACGGGTGGGAATCGTCGGCTCCGGCATGGATCGTTCACACGGCGTTCGCGCCCTCGTGAGCCGTCGCCTCCACGGGGCACGGCCTCCACGGGGCACGGCCTCCACGAGACAGGGCATCCCCGCGCCGAGGGTTCCCGCCCCCGCACAGCACCGTGCCCCGCCTCGGGCGGCCCGGGCGGGGCACAGGGACCGCAACAGCCGGTCAGTCGACGGTCAGCGCGCGCAGCTTGTCGGGGTTGCGGACGATGTAGACGCATTGGACGCGTCCGTCGCGTACCTCGATCTGGAAGAGGGCGTCGGGCGTGCCGTCGGCCAGGCTGAGCAAGGCGGGCGCGCCGTTGACCTCCACGAAGCGGAACGCGTAGAGCTGATCGGCGCCCTGCGCCACGGCGGAGAGGAAGCGGCCGACCTTGTCGGCGCTCTCGATGATCCGCAGCGGCGCCTTGGACTTGCCGCCGCTGTCGCCGACCAGGCGGACGTCCGGGGCGAGGAGCGCGAGGAGCTGTTCGAGGTCGCCGCCGGCCGCGGCCGCGAGGAAGCGTTCGGTGAGGTCGCGCCGCTCGGCCGGATCGACGTCGTACCGCGGCCTGCGCTCGTCGACATGGCGGCGGGCCCGCGCCGCGAGCTGACGGACGGCGGCCTCGGAGCGGTCGAGCGCGGTCGCGATCTCCGCGAAGGGGAAGCCGAAGGCCTCGCGCAGCACGAAGACGGCGCGCTCCAGGGGCGAGAGGGATTCGAGGACGACGAGCACGGCGAGCGAGACGGAGTCGGCGAGCATGGCGCGCTCGGCGGTGTCGGGGACGGCCGGGCCGAAGTCGGTGACCACGGGTTCGGGCAGCCAGGGTCCTACGTAGGACTCGCGGCGCGCCCGCACCTGGCGGAGCCGGTCGAGGGCGAGCCGGGTGGTGACGCGTACCAGATAGGCGCGCGGTTCGCGGACGTCCGAGCGGTCCGCGGCCGACCAGCGCAGCCACGCCTCCTGGACCACGTCCTCGGCGTCGGCGACGCGGCCGAGCATGCGGTAGGCCACGCCGGTGAGCATCGGCCGGTGCTCTTGGAAAACGTCGGTCGTCGTCTCGGTCGCCACTCCCCCATCCCAGCCGAACGGGCCGCTCCTGTCCAGTTCCGTCCGGGCTCTTGAACTCCTGGCTACCGGACGGTAATTCTTGCTGACAGGGCGTCTAAAAGGTGCCGATGACAGGGAGCAGACGCATGTCCGCACAGATCTCGTTCACGATTCCGTCTCCCCGGGGTCCCCGCACAACCTCCCTGACGTACGAACGCAGGGGTGCGGGCGAGCCGTTGCTGCTGCTCCACGGCATCGGTCACCACTGGCAGGCGTGGGAGCCGGTGCTCGACGTCCTCGCGGCCGAGCGCGATGTCGTCGCAGTCGACCTGCCGGGTTTCGGCGCCTCCCCGGCGCTGCCGGAGGGATGCGCGTACGACCTGTCGACCGTCGTGCCGGTGCTCGGCGCGTTCTGCGAGGCCCTCGGCATCGAGCGGCCGCATGTCGCGGGCAACTCGCTGGGCGGGCTCCTGTCGCTCCAGCTCGGACGGGAGAAGCTGGTGCGTTCGGTGACCGCGCTCTCCCCGGCCGGTTTCTGGTCGGAGCGCGAGCGGCTGTACGCGTTCGGGACGCTGCGCGCGATGCGGGCGGCCGCGGTGGCGATGCCGGTGCCGGTGATCGAGCGCCTCTCCCGCACCGCGGCCGGCCGGACCGCGCTCACCAGCACCATCTACGCACGGCCCGGGCGCCGTTCACCGGAGGCGGTGGTCGCCGAGACGCTCGCCCTCCGGGAGGCCACCGGTTTCCGCCACACGCTGGAGGCCGGCCGGACCGTGGTGTTCGGCCACGACGTGCCCGCCGTGCCGGTCACCATCGCGTGGGGCACCCGCGACCGGCTGCTGCTGCGCCGGCAAGGCGTCCGGGCCAAGCACACCGTCCCCGGCGCCCGGCTCGTCCGGCTTCCGGGCTGCGGGCATGTGCCCATGAACGACGACCCGGCTCTTGTGGCGCGGGTGATCCTGGACGGGAGCCGCTGACCGCCCCGCGCGCGTGAACAGCCCCGTCCCGAGGACCGCTCCCGCGCCGACCAGAACGCTGCCGGCGGCCTGCGGAAGGCCGAAGCGACCGGTCGAGACCAGGGCCGCGGTCAGAGCGGCGGCCACCGGAATGGCACCGGTGTAGAGGGTGGCCCGCTCCATGCCGATCCGCTGGACGCCCATGTAGAACAGCACGAAGCCGACGACCGTGGCCAGGACGGCCTGCCACACCAGGGCTCCGGTCTCCACGGCCGACGGCAGCCGCAGGAACGCTCCGCCGTCCACGACGAGGCCGAGCAGGGCCGATTCCACGGCCGCGAGCGCGCAGACGACGGCCGTGAGCAGCTTCGGCCCGAGCGGACGCAGCACGGGCACGGCGAGGACGGTGAAGCCGACCTCGCCCGCGAGGGCTCCCACGGAGTAGAGGAGGCCGGGCAGGTCGGTACGGCCCCAGCCCTGCACGGTGAAGGCCCCGGCGGCCACGAGCAGCGCCCCGAGGAGGACCGGCCGGGTGGGCCTGCGCCCGTCGAGGAGCGGGACGAGCACGGCCACCACGACCGGGGCGCAGCCCACCAGGACACCGGGGACGGCCGGCTCGGCGGTGCGTTCCGCCGCGAGGACCGCGAGGTTGAAACCGACCATGCCGACGGCCGCGAGCAGGGCGAGACGGACCCAGTGGCGACCGGTCAACCCGCGGAGGGGCGCGAGACCGCCGGAGCCGAGAAGAGGCAGCAGGAGCAGGCAGGCGGCGCCGTAGCGCAGGGCCTGGCCGCCCGCGTACGGATAGTCGCCGAGGAGGCTGTTGGCGGTGAAGGAGGCGCCGACGAGGGCGTAGGCGAGGGTCACGAGGAGCGCCCCGCGCAGGGAGTTCGCGTTCATGGTCCCGACGTTAGGAAGCGGGGCGGCCCGGTTTAAGGTCCACTTCCATGACGACATCGGGGACCACTTCCCGTACCGCGCCGCAGCCCGGCTCACCCACGGCGGGCGCGCATCCCGCCTGGGAGCTGCTGCTTCCCGCGGTGGCCGCTCCGGCCCGGCGGCGCGGCCGGGCGCTGCGGGAGGCTCTGCGCGAGGCGGTGCGCACGGGCCGGCTGGCACCGGGGACCCGGCTGCCGTCCAGCCGTGATCTGGCGGCCGACCTCGGTGTGTCGCGGGGCCTGGTGACCGAGGCGTACGAACAGCTCACCGCCGAGGGCTATCTGCGCAGCGACCGGGGCTCGGGCACCTGGGTGGGCGACGCGGCGCGGGCGGCCGCCGCGCAGGGCGCCCGGGACCTCGCGCCGCGCGCGCCGGGCGGCGGGCCCGACACCGTCGACTTCCGCCCGGGAACGCCGGACCTCTCGCTCTTCCCCCGGTCGGCGTGGGCGGCGGCGCACCGCTCCGTACTGTCCCGGCTGCCCCATCGGTCGCTCGGGTATCCCGACCCGCGAGGCCTGCCGGAGCTGCGGACCGCGCTGGCCGGGATGCTGGCGCGGCGGCGCGGGGTGGTGGCCGATCCGGAGCGTCTGGTCGTCTGCTCGGGGGTGGCGCAGGCGTCGACGCTGCTCGGCTTCGTCCTGCGGGCGCGCGGGCAGCGGACGGTCGGCATCGAGGACCCCGGCAGCCCGGAGCACGGACGGCTGTTCGCCTCCACCGGTATGGACACGGTGTGGCTGCCGCTGGACGAGGAGGGGCTGATGCCGGGTCCGCTCGCCGCGTCGGGGGTGCGTGCGGTGGTGACGACGCCCTCGCACCAGTTCCCCTCCGGGCTCGCGTACTCGGCGGCCCGCAGGGCGGAACTGCTCGACTGGGCGCGGGCCGTGGACGGCTGGATCCTGGAGGACGACTACGACGGGGACTTCCGCTACGACCGGGCACCGGTCGGCGCGCTCCAGGGGCTCGACCCTGAACGCGTCGTGTACACCGGCTCGGTGAGCAAGTCCCTCGCTCCGGGGCTGCGGCTCGGCTGGATGCTCGTACCGGAGGGCATGGTGGCGGACGTCGTGGAGCGCAAGCGGACGATGGACCTCGGCAACCCCGCCCTCGACCAGGCGCTGCTCGCCGAGTTCGTGACGAGCGGCGCCTACGACCGGCAACTGCGCCGCTGCCAGCGGGCGTACCGGGAGCGGCGGGACGCCCTGGTGGCGGCTCTGGACGAGCACTTCCCCGGCACCCGGGTGAGCGGGATCGCCGCCGGACTGCACATCATCGCGCGCGTGCCCGGGCATTACGGGCCGAGCTCGCTCTTCGTGGAGCGGGCGGCGTCCGCCGGGGTGGTCCTGCGGCCGTTGGAGGAGTACGGCACGGCCCGGTACGCGGACGGGGCCGTCCGTCTCGTCATCGGGTACGCCCATCTGACACCGTCCGAGATCGCGCACGGGATCGGTCTGGCCGCGCGGGCCCGTGGGGCGGCGGGGCGGTAGCCGGCTGAGGGCGAGGCGGTGGCGTGGGTGCGCTTGCGGCCTGTTCACGCGGGGTTCGTGTCCGCGCCGCCCGCGTCCTCTACTCATGGGGCGGCACCACACACCCGCCCGGGACGACCGCGCTGCGCGGGCTGCCCGCCGGTGAGCAGATCCACTACCGCGTCACCCTCGCGGACCCGGGCGACCCGCGGCGTACGGGCGAGCCGGTCGTCGGCACCTTCCGTACGGCTCCGGCCCGGCGGCGCGACGGCGTGCGCTTCGTGTGATCGGGGCGCGAAGGATCAGGCGGTCTCAATCTCCTTCATCAGAAGCCGGAGCGTCAGGGAGTGCTTTTCGGGGGGAAGCGCGTCCAACGCTGCCCGGGCGTAGGCCGCGCCCCCGGCCCGGTCACCGGAGCGGGCAAGCATTAGTCCCCGATGCATCTCCAGGTGCGTGGCGAACCGGGGAAGCGCAGCCGGGAGGTCCCGACGGGCGGCCTCTTGGGCCTCCACGGCGGTGATCTCGTCTCCCAGGCGGGCGGCCAGCAGAGACATGAAGACGTTCATGCGCCACCACGGAACGGCATAGTCAGAGGTTTGTTCGTGTGACCCGGCCGCGTCGAACACCCGCCGGCCCCGCTCCATCAGGTGGCGCGCGGTGTCATGGTCACCCCGCAGAGCTGCCGTGCCCACCAGCATGCGGCCGGGGCCCGCAAAAAGGGGCCCCGGCTGGCGAACCGGCAGACCACGCTTTCGGCCGGTCCCGCGGCGGACTGACCACGAAGATCCACCTCGTCGCGGACGGCAACTGCCGGCCCCTGGCTTTCGTCCTCACTGCCGGGCAGGCCGGCGAGGCGCCCGCCTTCACGGAGGTAATGGCCCGTCTGCGCGTTCCCCGACGGCGAGGACGGCCCCGCACGAGGCCGGACTTGGTCCTGGCCGACAAGGCGTACTCCTCCCGCGCGATCCGTGAGAACCTGCGCAAGCGCGGCATTCGGGCAGTGATCCCCGTCCCGGCAGATCAGCGCAGTCACAGGCTGCGTCGCGGCAGCAGAGGCGGCAGGCGACCGGCCTTCGACCGTGACGCCTACAAGCAGCGCAACACCGTCGAACGGTGCATCAATCGTCTGAAGCAGTGGCGCGGCATCGCCACCCGCTACGAGAAGACCGCGACCATCTACCTGGCCGGACTCCACATCGCAGGCATCCTCCTCTGGTCCGCGCGGTGAGCCAACTCCCGCCGAACAGGTAGGTACCTTCGGATGAGTGCCATGTCCGGGGACGCGACGGCAGGATGAGTGCGAGAGCCTTGTCAGCGGACGACGTCGAAGACGTTCTTCTGCAGGCCATTGGCGTAGGCCTCGTGCTCGACAAGCTTCAGCTTCTGGGTGTCCTTGTCCGTGGCGCTGAAAAGCCGCTTGCCCGCGCCGAGCAGCAGCGGGAAGACGAGCAGGTGGTAACGGTCGATCAGGCCGGCGTCCGAAAGGGCCTGGTTCAGGGCGGCGCTGCCGTGGACGATGATCGGCCCGCCCTCGGTCTCCTTCAGCGCGGCGACCTCGTCGAGCGAGCGCAGGATCGTGGTCTCGCCCCAGTTCGACACCAGGTCGTCCCCAGTGAGAGTGGTGGAGACGACGTACTTCGGCATCGCCTTGTAGTCGGCGAAGTCCTCCATGTCGGGCCACACGGGGCTGAACGCCTCGTAGCTGGTCCGGCCCATCAGTATCGCGGTGGCTTCCTTCTGCTCGCGCCCCTTGATCTCGAACGCCTCGGGGAGGAACTCGACGTCCTTGAAGGTCCATCCCGAGTTCCGGTATCCGGGCTCGCCACCGGGGCCCTCCACGACGCCGTCGAGGGAGATGAAGGCGGAGCTGATCAGGGTACGCATCTGGGGTTCCTCGGTGTCTCGTATCTGGTTCTCAGCGGGTTTCGGTCGGTGCACGCTTCGACCACGCTCGTAGCTGCGGCGCACCAATCATGATCTATGACTGTGGATCATGGAGAAACTCATCGGCCGTCGCCCACTCCTGCCGGCGGCTTCGGTCATCCGGATCACCTCGGTGAGCCACACATAGGCCTGATCGCCAGAACTACCAGCAGCCCAAAAGCGACAAGCAGTGCATGACCCGCCGCAACCGGTGGCGCGACATCAGCATGTAGTCGGCTCGGTGTTCCGAACGAAACGACCTAGGGGCGGCGGGATACACGCCGTTGGCGGTCGTGGGCGACGGGGCCCAGGGTTGGGAGGCGTCCGCCCCGTACGATCGCGTCCTGATCACCGCGTCCGTGCGGGAAATCCCTCGCGCGATCGTCCATCAGACCCGGCCCGGTGGGATCATCGTTGCCCCGTACGCCACGGAGTACGGCGGGGAGGGCGTGGTCCGGCTCACGGTCCAGGAGGACGCCACGGCGTCCGGCCCGTTCGTCGGGTCCTCCGCGTTCATGCGTCTGCGCCAGCAACGGGCCAACCGGGTGCGCGTGCGGGAGTACCTGGGCGGTAAGCCCTGGCCGGCCGACGGCACCAGATCGTTCACCAGGGTGTCTCCGGAGTCCGTGGGCGACTGGCTCCCCATGTTCGCGATCGGTCTCCAGACCCTGGGCATGTTCCCGTGGGCGGAGAACTACGCGGACGGGTCGTACACGTTGTGGCTCCGGGACACGGCTGTGACCTCCTGGGCCAGCGTCGACTACATCCCCGGGGCGGACAGGCTCGAGGTGTACCACTCCGGCCCGCGCCGTCTCTGGTGGGAGGTGGAAGCGGCCTACGCCTGGTGGCTGCATCGCGACCGTCCCGGGTTCGAGCGGTTCGGTCTGACCGTGGATGCCCAGACCGGTGCTCACGCTCCCTGGCTCGATTCCCCCGACCACCAGGTGCCCATCGTGGGGTGACACCCCTGTGACCGGCCCCGGTCGTCCGCTTCCCCCGTGGCGGATGGCCGGGGCCTTTGCCTTACGCCACCGTCTCTCAGGGCCTCCGCCGGTTGCAGCGCGAGGCGGACCGCACGGGCGGTGGCTGGGGACATGCGGTGGCCGGGTCCGCGCAGCACGGTGGCCAGCTATTCAGCGGCCTCTACGTCACCACCAACCTTGCCCAGAAGACCCTGAACGTGGCGACTGCATGGGGTGGAACGTGCGGACGGTCGGCCGGTGGGAGTTCGGCCGCTTGTCCCGTCCGAGTGCCGGGTCTGACTGCCCGTCCGCCGGATCCTGACCGTCCACGTCCTTCAGCGCAGTGGCGGCTCCTCTACGGCGTCCGACCCCAGGGCGCGGGGAACGGCCGCGAAGTGGACATGTGCGCCACCACCACCGGAGGCACGGCAGACACGGCAGCCACCAAGTACGCCGAGGACCCGGCGTACCCGGCGGAGATCACGTGGGCCACAACCTGGGCGGACAAGGCCAGGGCGGCCAGGAGGACGGCAGGACGGCCGACGGTTGCGGCGGCGCGGGCGTACCAGGGCATGGCAAAGCGAGCAGACACAGGATCTCGCCGGGGTCACTCATATGGACTGTCAATCGCGTGTCCAGGTGTTCAGCAGGGTGCTGCAGCCGGGCCGCGTGGGGCAGAGACGACCGGCGGTGCGGGGCGGCGGCGCGCTATGCGTCCACGGCAGGCGCCCGGTGACTCGTCGACAGGATCTCCTCGCAGACCGATCAGCTTCGCGCACAACTGGTTGAAAATAGCCACTAAACCCCCAGATCAGGGCTTAACCCATCAGTCACAAAGCGTTCGTGATCACGCAACACCGTTGGGTCACAGTGAGCTCATGACTGATGTGACTTCCGCGAAGAGCGCCCGCCGTCCGCACCACTGGCGGCGGGACCTCATCGAGCTGGCCGCTCTCTTCACGGCCGTGGTGGTGGCGGACACCGTCGCCAAGACCGTCGTCCGCGGCGCCGAGGGTCCGTACGTGCTGGTGTTCTCGGCGATCGCGCTGATCGCCACCGCCACGTTCCACACATGGTGGGCACGGCGTCACAGCCATGCGCCGCCCGCCACCGATACCGGCGGCGGGTCCACTCCCCCGCCGGCGCGGGCCGGCGGCGGAACCTTGGAGCGGAACGACGCCGCCGAGCCCGTCGCGGCCGTACTGTGGCGGATGCGGACCACGGTCCGGGACACCCCCGGCAGCCTCGCCGCGCTGTGCACGGCGCTGGCCCGGCACCGGGTGGACATCCTGACCCTCCAGACCCACCCGCTCGCCGAGGGCACGGTCGACGAGTTCCTGCTGCGCGCACCGGCCTCGCTTCAGGCCAACCACCTCACGCGGGAGATCGCCGCGGCCGGCGGCAGCGGCACCTGGATCGAACGGGCCGACGCCCACGACCTGGTGGACACCCCCACCCGGCTGCTCGGCCTCGCGACCCGTACCGCCCTGGACGCGGCCGAACTTCCCCTGGCTCTCCGTCAGCTCCTCGGCCGCTGCACCATCCACTCGCTGCCCGCCGTCTCCCTGACCGGCCGGCCCACCGGTGAGAGCGCCCCGGTCGAGGGCATCCTCGAAGAGACGGTGATGCGGCTGCGCGACCCGGGCGGCGGGGCGATCACCATCGAGCGGCCGTATCTGCCGTTCACCCCGACCGAGTTCGCCCGCGCCCGCGCCCTGGTGGAGCTCGACGCCCGGCTCGGCCCGCGCGTGCCGCGCAGCCAGGACGTGCTCACCCTGCCCGAGGGCAACGAGATCACCGTCCGCCGCGCCGACCAGCGCGACCTGGTCGCGGCGCGCGCGATGCACGACCGCTGCTCCGAGCGCACCCTGAGCCTGCGCTACCACGGCCCGGTGAGCGACGCCGACCGCTATCTCACCCATCTCCTCAGCCCTCGTTTCGGCCGTACGCTCGCCGTGCAGACGGCGTCGGGCCGTCTCGTCGCCCTCGGCCATCTGCTCTGGGACGGCGACGAGACGGAGGTCGCCCTGATGGTCGAGGACGACTGGCAGCGTCGCGGCATCGGCTCCGAGCTCCTCGGCCGACTGGTCGCGATGGCGGTCGAGGCGGGCTGCGAGAGCGTCTACGCCGTCACGCAGTCCTCCAACACCGGGATGGTCGCCGCCATGCGGGCGCTGAACCTGCCCCTCGACTACCAGATCGAGGAGGGGACGCTCGTCATCACCGCCCGGCTGGCCGGGACGCCGGCACCGATCCGTCCGCCGCACGAGGAGCTCCGGAGCGGGACGCATCTGCGGGCGGAGCGCTGAGGGCCTGGGTCAGATCCCGCCACAGGTCCTCGACGTCCTCCAGACCGACCGACATCCGCAGCAGCCGGTCGCTGACGCCCGCCGAGCGCCGGTCTCCCTCGGCCACGATCCGGTGGCTGATGGAGGCCGGGTGCTGGATCAGGGTGTCGACGCTGCCGAGACTGACCGCCGGAGTGATCAGCCGTACCCCGGCGATCACGTCGTGCGGGTCCCCGTACACCTCGAAGGAGACCATCGCGCCACCCACCCGCGGATAGTGGACCCGGGCGACGCGCGGGTCGACGGTGAGCCGCCGGACCAGCTCCGCGGCGGTCGCCGACGCCGCCCGCACCCGTACCGGCAGGGTGGAGAGCCCGCGCAGCAGCAGATAGCCGGCGAGCGGGTGGAGCACACCGCCGGTCGCGAACCGCACCTGGCGCAGCGCGCGGGCGAACTCCTCGTCGCAGGCCACGACGCCGCCCATGACGTCGCCGTGTCCGCCCAGGTACTTGGTCGCGCTGTGCAGCACGATCCGCGCCCCGTCCCCGGCCGGGCGCTGGAGCACCGGAGTGGCGAAGGTGTTGTCGACCAGCAGCGGAACCGAGCCGCAGGCGTGGGCGACGGCCCGGATGTCGACCTCGGCCAGCGTCGGGTTGGCCGGCGTCTCCACCATCACCAGACCGGTGTCCGGACGGATCGCCTCCGCGATGCCCGCCGGGTCGGTCCAGGTCACCTCCGTGCCGAGCAGGCCCGCGTTCAGCAGATGGTCGCTACAGCCGTACAACGGCCGGACGGCGACCACATGGTGCAGACCGAGGCTCGCCCGGACCAGCAGGACGGCGGTCAGCGCCGCCATGCCGCTGGCGAAGGCGACCGCGGAGTCGGTGCCCTCCAGGCGGGCGAGGGCCGATTCGAAGCGCGCGGTGGTGGGGTTGTCGAGGCGCGCGTAGACGGGCGGGCCGTCCAGCCGGGCCCCGGTGGTGGCGAAGTCGTCGATCCGCGCGGCCTCGGCCCGCGTGTCGTACGACGGGTAGGTGGTCGACAGATCGAGCGGCGGGGCGTGCAGACCCAGGCCGGCGAGGTCCTCGCGGCCGGCGTGCACGGCTTCGGTGGCCAGAGCCCTGGGGGTGGTCGAGGCGTCGTAGTCCATGGGCGGAACTGTGAACGGATACCGGAGGGTAGGGGGAGAAAGCCGTGTTACGTTCGCCGTATGGCCGATTCTGTCGTACTCGACGCGGTCGATCTGCACATTCTTCGCCTCTTGCAGAACGACGCACGGACCACCTACCGCGAGCTCGCCACCGAGGTCGGTGTGGCACCCTCCACCTGCCTGGACCGGGTCGCCAGGCTGCGCCGCACCGGAGTGATCCTGGGGCACCAGCTGCGATTGGATCCGGCCAAACTCGGCCGCGGCCTCGAAGCGCTTCTCCTCGTCCAGGTGCGTCCGCACCGGCGGGAACTGATCGGTCCGTTCGTCGACCGGATCCGCGCGCTACCGGAGTCCCGGGCGCTGTTCCATCTGACGGGCCCGGACGACTATCTGGTGCACGTGGCCGTCGCGGACCCCGCCGACCTGCAACGACTCGTCCTGGACGAGTTCACGTCGCGCCGCGAGGTGGCCCGTGTCGAGACCCGGCTGATCTTCCAGCAGTGGGAGTGCGGACCGCTCCTGCCGGCGTCTCCGAGCGCTCATTTGTCAGCCGACTGAGAGCGGACGGGGATGACGCGACGCCCGTGGAGAGACGAGGATGAGCCTCATGCCAGAGACTTCCAGCAGCGCGCTGCCCCGCCAGGTCGCCGACACCTACGTCGACGCACTCATCGCACTCGACCCGATCACCGGTACATACCTGGGAGTCCAAGAGAGTGCCGGTCTTCTGCCCGATTTCTCGCCCGCGGGGCAGGAGGCGGTGGCCGAACTCGCCCGCCGCACCCTGGAACTGCTCGACGAGGCCGAGCGGCGGCCGGGCGCGGACGCCGATGCCGAGCGCCGGTGCGGACGGCTGCTGCGGGAGCGTCTGACGGCCGAACTCGCCGTCCACGACGCCGACGAGGGCCTGTGCACGGTCAGCAACATGCGCTCTCCCGCGCACAGTGTGCGCATGGTCTTCACCGTGATGCCGACGGAGACCGCGGAGGACTGGAAGGCGGTCGCCCAGCGGCTGCGCGCGGTGCCGGCGGCTTTCGAGGGCTACCGGGCCTCGCTCGAACTGGGCCTGGAACGCAAGCTGCTGGGCGGCCCGCGGCCGACCGCCACCTTCGTCGACCAGTTGACCGAGTGGTCGGGGGCGGACGCGGCGAGCCCCGGCTGGTTCGAGGAGTTCGCCGCGTCCAGGCCCGACTCCCTCGATCCGGACCTGCGTACGGAGCTGGCCGCCGCCGGCCGGACCGCCAACGAGGCCGTGGTGTCCCTGCGGGACTGGATGCGCGACGTCTACGCCCCCGCGGTCGCCGGCGCGCCCGACACGGTGGGCCGCGAGCGCTACCAGCGCTGGTCGCGGTACTTCAACGGCACCGACCTGGACCTGGACCAGGCATACGCGTACGGCTGGTCCGAGTACCACCGTCTCCTGGGCGAGATGAGAACGGAGGCGGAGCGCATCCTTCCCGGCTCCGGCCCCTGGGAGGCTCTCGCGCACCTGGATGTCCACGGCACCCACATCGAGGGCGTCGAGGAGGTCCGCGTCTGGCTGCAGAACCTGATGGACGAGGCGATCGAGGCGCTCGACGGCACGCACTTCGAACTCGCCGAACGGGTACGGAAGGTGGAGTCGCGGATCGCCCCGCCCGGCAGCGCCGCCGCACCGTACTACACCGGCCCCTCGGAGGACTTCTCGCGCCCCGGCCGCACCTGGCTGCCGGTCGACGGCGAGACCCGCTTCCCCGTCTACGACCTGGTGTCGACCTGGTACCACGAGGGCGTTCCCGGCCATCATCTGCAGATCGCGCAGTGGGTGCATGTCGCCGACCAGCTCTCCCGCTACCAGGCGACGATCGGCGGGGTCAGCGCCAACGCGGAGGGCTGGGCGCTCTACGCGGAGCGGCTCATGGACGAGCTGGGGTTCCTGCCGGACGCCGAACGCCGGCTGGGCTACCTGGACGCCCAGATGATGCGCGCCTGCCGGGTGATCGTCGACATCGGCATGCATCTGCGGCTGGAGATCCCGGCGGACTCGCCGTTCCACCCGGGCGAGCGGTGGACGCCGGAGCTCGCGCAGGAGTTCTTCCAGCAGCACAGCAGCCGCCCGCCGTCGTTCGTCGAGAGCGAGATGACCCGCTATCTGTCGATGCCGGGCCAGGCGATCGGCTACAAGCTGGGCGAGCGGGCGTGGCTGCTGGGCCGGGCCAACGCGAAGGCCGCGCACGGTGACGCGTTCGACGCGAAGGCATGGCACATGGCGGCGCTGTCGCAGGGTCCGCTGGGCCTCGACGACCTGGTGGACGAGATCTCCCGCCTCTGACGGCGGAGGCGGACAGGAGCGGCGGCGGGCAGCCGGCCGCTCCCGGACAGGGCTTCCACCGCCCCGGCGCGTCCGGGCAGCGAGAACTCCCCGGGCTCGGCTTGATCGTCCGGGGATCTCCCTGCTATTTCTCGCGCATGAGCGGATACGCACCGGACGCCACCGACTGGCGGATCATCGAAGCCCTGCAGAGCCAGGGCCGCGCCAGCTTCGCCGAGCTGGCGCGTACCGTCTCCATGTCCGCGTCCGCCGTGACGGAGCGGGTGCGCCGGCTGGAGGAGACCGGGGTGATCGCCGGGTACACGGCCGTGGTCGATCAGGAGCGGCTCGGGCTGCCGATCCTGGCCTTCGTCCGGTTGCGCTATCCGCACGGCAACTACAAGCCGTTCCACGACCTGCTCGACGCGACTCCGGAGATCCTGGAGGCGCACCATGTGACCGGCGACGACTGTTTCGTCCTGAAGGTGGCCGCGCGGTCCATGGCGCACCTGGAGGAGATCTCCGGGAAGGTCATGACGCTGGGCTCGGTGACGACCAGCGTCGTCTACTCCTCGCCCCTCCCCCGGCGCGCGATCAGCCGCTGACATCCCGACGTCCCACGGTCGCTCAGCCCCGCGTGCGGAGGCGCACGGCCGAGCCGTGCCGCTCCTTGACGACCTCCAGCTGAACGGGGATCCGCCTGCGGAGGTCGGCGACGTGGCTGACGATGCCGACGCTGCGGTCCCGTTCCCGCAGGGAGTCCAGGACGTCCAGGACCTCGTCGAGCGTCTGGTCGTCCAGGCTGCCGAAGCCCTCGTCGATGAAGAGGGTGTCGAGCCGGACGCCGCCCGCCTCGTCGGTGACGACGTCGGCGAGACCGAGCGCGAGCGCCAGGGAGGCGAAGAAGGTCTCTCCGCCGGAGAGCGTCGCGGTGTCGCGTTCGTTGCCCGTCCAGGCGTCGACCACGTGAAGCCCGAGCCCGGCCCGCTTGCCGCCGGAGCGCGCGTCGGAGTGGACGAGGGTGTAGCGGCCGGAGGACATGCGCTGGAGACGGGCCGTGGCGGCGGCCGCGACCTGTTCGAGGCGGGCGGCCAGGACGTACGACTCCAGGCGCATCTTGCGCTCGTTCTCGGCGGAGGTGCCGGCGGTGAGCCCGGCGAGCCGGGCGACGCGTTCGTACTCCTCGCGGAGCGGGCCGAGCCGGCGGACCTCGGTGTCGGCCTGGCGGGAGAGCCGGGACAGTTCGGCGCATCGGGCCTGTACGGCGGCGAGAGCCGACGCCGCGTCGCGCAGGGCCCGTTCGGCGGCGGCGTGCGCCGCCTCGGCGGCCGCCACGTCGGCGGGCGGCCGGTGCGCGGCGGCCTCGGTCTCGGGCTCGGCGAGCCGGTCGGCGACGGCGGCGGCCTCCGCGTGCCAGGCGTCCAGGCGGTGCTGGAGCGCCCGCTGCTCCCCGTCGCCGAGGAGCGCGGCGGCGGCCGCCTCCGGGGTGTCGAAGCCGGCGCGGAAGGCGGCGTCGGCGAGGCGGTCGTCGGCCTCCTTCAGGCGCTGGGCGGTGAGCTCGACGGTACGTACGGTCTCGGCGGCGTCGAGCAGGATGGCGATCCGGCGCTCCAGGCGTGAGGCGTGCTCGGCGACGGAGCCCGACTCGCCCCGGCCCCGGGCCACCTCGGCCTCCAGGGTGGTCTGCTCCCGGTCGAGCGCCTCCCGCTGCGAGGTCCGCGCGGCGACCCGCCGCTCGGCGTCCCGCTGCGCCGCGGCCCTCTCCTCATACTCCCGCTCGGCCCGCGCCAGGGCCTCGCGCGCGGCATGGGTCTGCCCGGCGAGCGCATGCGCCTCGGCGTGCTGCCGGCCCAGCTCGTCGACCTCGCGGGCGAGCTCGTCGACGGTGGGCTCCGGTACGCCGGAGTCGGCGCCGTCCGCGCCGGCCCGTGCGCCCGAGTCCGTGCCGTCGGTTCGTACGCCGGAGTCGGCGCGCGTCGGGCCGCCCGTCGCCTGCTCCGGCACGGTGCCGTGGTTCGGGCGTCGGTCGGAGGGGGCGGCGGCGGGCGATTCGCCCCTGGCGCCGGGCAGAGTCGGGGCGGGAACAGACGACTCCGCCGCGGCGTCGGCCGCGTCCGTGGCATCGGGCGCCGTGGCGTGGCCGCCCGGGCGCGACCGTCCGGCCGGGTCGGACATGGGGCCCCCGGAGACGCCCGCCGCGGCCGCGACCCGCTCGGCCCCGGAGGCGACCGTCGCCGCCGGGCTCGACAGGACGTCGGCGCGGGCTGCCGCCCACGCTTCCCGGGTGACCGCGAGGTCGCGTTCCGCGGCGGTGCGGGTCTCCTCCGCGTGGGTGAAGGCGGCGTAGGCCGCGTCCTCCGTCGTACGGTCGACGTGGTCCGCGCCGGTACGGGCGGGGGCCGGGTGGTCGGCCGAGCCGCAGACCTGGCAGGGGTCACCGGGGGTCAGGGCGGCGGCCAGTTCGGCGGCGATGCCCAGCAGGCGGCGGGACTTGACGTCCAGCCAGGTCTCGTGGGCTTCGTTGCGGCGCTCGCGGGCGGCCGTCAGCCGCGCCTCGGCCTCGGCCGCCCGCAGCGCCAGGTCGTCGCGGCGGCGGGCCGCCGCCAGCCGGCGGCGGGCGGGCTCCAGACGGCCGGCGAGGTGCTCGGCCCGGGCGGCCGCCTCCTGCGCGGTCTCGATCCGGGCGGTGAGCTCGGCGCGGCGGGCCCCCCATCCCGCCAGCCAGCCGGCCGCGTCCTGGAGGATCTCCTCGTCCGCGCGGGCCTGCCGTTCCAGTACGTCGCGTTCCCTGGCGAGCTCGGCGCCGCGCCGCTCGGCGCGCCGCGCGGATTCGAGGCCGCCGAGCTCTTCGCGCAGCCGCCGCTCCAGCGCGGAGAGCTGTTCCGCGCCCGCGTCGGAAAGGTCGTCCGGCAGCAGACCGCGCGACCGCTCGCGTGCCGTGCTCGCCGAGGCGTGCTCGCGCTCGGCGTCGGCACGCAGGTTCAGGGCGGGCGCCACCAGGCCGGCCTTGCGGGCGCGTTCGAGCGTGGCCTCCCAGCGGTCCCGCTCGGGCCTGCTCGCCTCCAGTTCCCCGTGCCAGCGCCGGGCCTCGGCGTACCGCTCCTGACGGCGGGCGAGTTCCCGCTCGGTGTCGAGCGCGCGGCGGGCGGCGGCCTGCCGCTCCTCCGCCGCGGACACCGCCACGCGCGCGATGTCGAGGTGTTCGCGCGCGTCCGAGCGCGCCTGGGCCGCCCGGCTCTGGACGGCTTCGGCGAGTCCCGGCTCACCGGGCCGCTCGTCGACGACGGTGCCGCCCGCCTCCTGCGCCATCCGGTGGGCGAGTGCGAGGAGCCTCTCGTCACCCTCCCGTACCTGCTGTTCGGCCGCTCGCCGCAGATCGGCGAGCCGCTCCTCCACGGCGGCGAACCGCCGGGTGTCGAAGAGCCTTCCGAGGAGCTTTCCGCGTGACTCCGCGTCGGCGCGCAGAAAGCGCGCGAAGTCGCCCTGCGGCAGGAGCACGACCTGGCAGAACTGCTCCCGGCTCATGCCGACGAGCTGGGTGATCTCCTCGCCGATCTCCTGGTGGGAACGGCTGAGCCCGGCCCATTCACCGGTCGCGGGGTCGTGTTCACGCAGCCAGGTCTGGGCCTTCTCGGTGGTGAAGCCGCCGCCCCTCTTCTTGGGGCGCGACTGGGCCGGGCGGCGGGTGATCTCGAGCCGTCGGTCGCCCACGGTCAGGTCGAGGGTGACCTCGGTGAACGTGCCGGCCGGCGCGTGGTCACTGCGCAGCGAGGCGCCGGGGCTCTGCCGGGCGCCGGGCACGGCGCCGTAGAGGGCGTAGCAGACGGCGTCGAGCACGGATGTCTTGCCGGCGCCGGTCGGGCCGTGGAGGAGGAAGAGCCCGGCGGACGACAGGGCGTCGAAGTCGATCTCCTGGGTGGTGCCGAAGGGCCCGAAGGCGGTGATCGCGAGGCGGTGGAGTCTCACCGGCCCACCTCGCGGCGCTCCGCGTCGACGCGCACGTCGTCGAGGGCGCCGTACAGGACCGCTCGCTCCGATCCGTCCGGTCCGGCGCCTCCGCGCACATGGGCCACGAAGTCCTCCGCGATCTGCCGGTCGCTGCGGTCGCGGAGCCGCTGGGCGTAGGACGCGTGCGGGTCGTCCTCGGTGCGTTCCGGCTCGAAGACGAGGTTGAGGGTGTGCGGGAAGCGTTCGGTGAGCCGGGCCATCGGCTCGGCCGGCCGTACGGGGTCGGTGAGCGTCGCCTCGATCCAGGAGTCCTCGTGGCGTACGAGAGCGGGGTCGGCCAGCAGGTCGTCGAGGCGGCCCCTGATGCGGGCGAGCGTTCTGGGCACGGGGCAGTCGATCCGTTCGGCGGCCGCGATCTCGCCTCGCGGTCCGAGGTCGATCAGCCACATCGTCTTGCGGTGCTCGGCCTCGGAGAAGGAGTACGCGAGCGGGGAGCCGGAGTAGCGCACGCGGGGTGTGACGGTCTGGCTGCCGTGCAGATGGCCGAGGGCGACGTAGTCGACGCCGTTGAAGACTCCGGCGGGGACGGCCGCGACTCCGCCGACGGTGATGTCGCGTTCGCTGTCGCTGGGCTCGCCTCCCGCGACGAAGGCGTGTGCGAGAACCACGGAACGCGTTCCGGCGGGCCGTCCGGCGAGGTCGGCCCGGACCCGCTCCATGGCGGCACCGAGAACTGCCTCGTGGCCCGCCTTCGCGGCGCCGAACCGCTCCCGTACGAGGGCGGGTTCGAGATAGGGCAGGCCGTAGAGGGCGACGTCTCCATGGGTGTCGGAGAGGACGACGGGGGTGCCGATTCCCGCCGGGTCGGTACGGAGATGGATCCCGGCGCGTTCGATGAGCCCGGCGCCGACGCCGAGGCGGCGCGCCGAGTCGTGGTTGCCGGAGATCATCACGGTGGGGACCCCGGCGTCGGCGAGCCGGTGCAGGGCGGTGTCGAACAGTTCCACGGCGGGCAGCGGCGGGACGGCCCGGTCGTAGACGTCGCCGGCCACCAGGACCGCGTCCACCTCGTGCTCGCGCACCGTCCTGACCAGGTGGTCGAGGAAGGCGGCCTGGGCGTCGAGGAGGCCGACCCGGTGGAAGGAACGGCCCAGGTGCCAGTCCGACGTATGCAGAAGTCTCAACGTGCCGCCCCGCCCCGCACGTCTCCGCCGCCCCACACGTGTCCCTCGCTCCGCATGTCTTCCCCGCCCCGCATGTCTCCGGCCCCTGCCTGTCCGCCCCGCGTGTGTTCCGTTCTTCCGCCTCGCCCCGCCCCGCCGGTCACGGCACCCGCACGCACGGGCCTCGCGGGCAGCGGACAGCAGCGACCACGCTAGCGCCCCTGAGGACCTGGTCCCGCACGGACCGCCCGATCCCGGCCGATCACGTGTCGCCGTATCACGTGTCGCCGTACGCCTCGCCGCCGAGCTCCAGGGCCGCCGCGCCGGCCGTCACCTGGGCGAGCCATTCCCGGAAGGCCTCCACCTCGGCGTCCGGCAGACCGATCTCGATGGCGACCGCCTCGCCGTACCGCACCTCTCGCACCCCGCGCCCGGTCGCCCGCAGATCGTTCTCCAGCCTGCCCGCCCGCTGGTGGTCCACGGTGACCGTGGCGAGACGGAAGCGCTGCCGGGTGAGGGTGCCGAGGGCGTCGAGGGCCTCCCCGACCACACCGCCGTACGCCCGGATCAGCCCGCCCGCGCCGAGCTTGACGCCGCCGTAGTAGCGGGTGACGACGGCCGCGACGTACCGCATCTCGCGCCGCATCAGCATCTGGAGCATCGGGGTACCGGCCGTGCCGCCGGGCTCACCGTCGTCGCTGGCCTTCTGGACGGACGCGTCGGCGCCGATGACGTACGCGAAGCAGTTGTGCGTGGCGGTCGGGTGCTCCTTGCGGACGCGGGCGACGAAGTCCTGCGCCTCCTGCTCGGTCGCGACGGGCGCCAGCGCGCAGATGAAGCGCGAGCGGTTGATCTCGGTCTCGTGCACGCCCTCCCGGGCGAGCGTGCGGTACTGCTCCTGCATCCCGCCACCCTATGCGTCCGCCGGACGGCGGGAATCCTCCGGGATCCGCGCTCGTTCAGCCGAGGGACCGGTCAGGGGACCGGTCAGGGACCGGCGAGCCACGGGAGGCGGCGCATGAGCGGCGAGACCACGACCACCGAAGCGGACACCGTACGGAAGATCCTCACCGACACCGGCGACACCTGGGCCGTCGTGGGTCTGTCGTCGAACCAGGCGCGCGCGGCGTACGGCGTGGCGGCCGTGCTGCAGCGCCACGGGAAGCGGATCGTGCCCGTCCACCCGAAGGCGGAGACGGTGCACGGGGAGCGGGGCTACGCCACGCTCGCCGACATCCCGTTCCCGGTGGACGTGGTCGACGTCTTCGTCAACAGCGAGCACGCCGGGCAGGTGGCGGACGAGGCGGTGGCGGTCGGTGCGAAGGCGGTCTGGTTCCAGCTCGGTGTGATCGACGAGGCGGCGTACGCCCGGACCCGCGAGGCGGGACTCGACATGGTCATGGACCGCTGCCCCGCGATCGAGATCCCGCTTCTCAGCTGACGGGGACGCCCAGACCCTCCAGGACGACGGCGCCGGGCAGCTCGGCGAAGGCCTTGCCCGGGACGATGAGCTTGCCGCGGCGTCGGCCACTGCCGATCAGGACCCATGGGGTGTCCACGACGGTGGCGTCGACGAGGACCGGCCAGTCGGCCGGGAGGCCGATCGGGGTGACGCCGCCGTACTCCATGCCGGTCGCACCGATCGCCGTTTCCATCGGCGCGAACCGCACCTTGCGCGAGCCCAGATGCCTGCGGACGACCCCGTTGACGTCCACGCGGGTCGCCGAGCGGACCACGCAGGCGGCGAGCGTCGTCGACTCGCCGCGCTTCCCGGCGACGATCACGCAGTTCGCCGACGTGTCGAGCAGCCGGGAGCCGTGGTGCGTCACGAAGACGGCCGTGTCGGCGATCTCCGGGTCGGTGTCGACGTACAGGATCTGGTCGGCCGGTACGGCCCCCTGCCAGCCGCGGACGGCCGCGGCGACCGGCTCGGTCAGCAGCTCCAGGCAGTCGGGGGCGGGCCGGGCGTCGTCGAAGTCTCCGATGGGGGCGCGCATGCCGGTCACGCTAACAAGCCGGTCCCCGCCGGAGGTTGGGCGTCTCAGCGTACGGGCGGGATGGAGACGGCCATCGTCATCTCCACCCGCTCGTCGCCGTCGTTGCGGTAGGCGTGCGGCACATTGCCCTCGAAGACGGCCGAGGTGCCGGCCGGGAGGGTGTGCTCCGTGCCCTCGACCACGAGGGTGAGCACGCCCTGGGTGACGTGCAGCAGCTCGGTCGTCCCCTCCGGGTGCGGGTCGGAGGCGCTGCCGTCACCGGGCATCAGCGTCCAGGACCAGAGCTCCAGCGGACCGCGGGACTCGGTGCCGGCGAGGAGCGTGGTGTGGCTGCCGGTGGAGGTGGACCACATGCGCACCGCCTGGTCCGGGGGGACGAGGCGGACCTGGGGACCCTGGTCGTAGTCGAGGAGGGTGGTGATCGAGACCCCGAGGGCGTCGGCGAGTTTCACCGTGGTGCCGACGCTGGGGTTGGTACGGGCCTGCTCGATCTGGATGATCATGCCGCGGCTGACCCCCGCGCGCGCGGCCAGCGCGTCCAGCGTGAACCCGCGTTCGTGGCGCCACCGCTTCAGGTTCCGCGCGAGCGACTGCGTGAGCTGATCGAGGTCCGACACAATCCGTCCAATATTATGGATGACAGAGTTCAACAGACTGAACTACGGTGTGGTGTACCGCGGTGTACCCAGCTGTCCACCGCACTGTACTGCCAGACCGCACCCTGCGAGGATCCCATGACCGCCCTGTTCGCCCTGGCCACCGCCCTGCTCTGGGGGCTGGCCGACTTCGGCGGCGGGCTGCTCACCCGGCGCATACCGGCCCTGACCGTCGTCGTCGCCTCCCAGGTGATCGCGGTGGTCGTCCTCGGCGCGATCGTGATCGCCACCGGCGGCTGGAGCGAGGTCGGCCCGGACCTCTGGTACGCGGTCGCGGCCGGTGTGGTCGGCCCCGTGGCGATGCTCTGCTTCTACAAGGCACTCGCCCTCGGGCCCATGGGCGTGGTCTCCCCGCTCGGCTCGCTCGGTGTCGTGGTCCCCGTCTCGGTGGGCCTGCTGATCGGCGACCGGCCCGGGCTGCTCCAGTTCGCCGGGATCGGCGTGGCCGTCGTCGGCATCGTCCTCGCCGGCGGGCCCGAGCTGCGCGGTGCGCCCGTCCAGCGCCAGGCGGTGCTGCTCACCCTCGTCGCGGCCTTGGGCTTCGGCTCGGTGATGGCGTTGATCGCGGAGGCGTCGTCCACGCTCACCGGTCTCTTCCTGGCGCTGTTCGTCCAGCGCGTCACCAACGTCCTGGTGGGCGGCGGCGCGCTCTACGTCTCCGTGAAGCGGGGCGGGCGGGCGCTGCCCGAGGACGGCGGCGGGATGCGGGTCGTCTGGGCCGCGGCGCCGGCCCTCGCCTTCGTCGGCCTGGCGGACGTCGCCGCCAACGGCACGTACTCGATCGCGGCGCAGAACGGACCCGTCACCGTCGCCGCGGTCCTCGCCAACCTCTACCCCGTCGTGACGGCGCTCGCGGCGCGCGGAGTCCTCAAGGAACGCCTGCGCGCCGTCCAGGCGGCGGGCGCGGGCCTCGCCCTGGTGGGCACGGTCCTGCTCGCCACGGGCTGACCGGCCGCCGGCCCCGGCACGAGGCCCCCGGGCGCTGAGGCGCGGGCGGGTGCCGAGGCGCGGGCGGATCGTCGGGACAGGCCGGGGCGCCGCCGGTCAGGCGCCCTTCAGGGCGTCCTTCACGTCGTCCCCGAGCGCGTCGGCGAGCTCCAGTGCGGCGAGCGCGGCGAGCTGTTCGGGCGTCACGCTGTCCGGTATCGGCACCGGCGCGGGCGTCCGCAGCGGTGGCTGCCAGCCCTTCTCGGGGTCCCAGCGGCGCACGACGCGGGCCGGGGCTCCGGCCACCACCGAGTGGTCGGGCACCTCTCCTCGTACGATCGCGCCCGCCGCGACCACCACGTTGCGGCCCAGCCGCGCCCCCGGCAGGATCACCGCGCCCGTGCCCAGCCAGCAGCCGGGCCCGATGGCCACCGGTTCCGAGCGCGGCCACTGCCGCCCGACGGGCTCGTGCGGATCGTCGTAGCTGTGGTTGGTCGAGGTGATGTAGACGTACGGCCCGCAGTACGTGTCCGAGCCGATGGTCACCGTCGTGTCCGCGATGACGTGGCTGCCGCGTCCCAGGACCACGCCGTCGCCGAGCGCCAGGACCGTCTCCGCGCCGAGGTCGAGGCCGGGCATCATGCCGGCGGTGAGCGTGACCTGTTCGGCGATGATGCAGTGCTCGCCGATCTCGATCCAGGGCTCGCCGAAGACGGTGCCCTGCGGGAAGGCGAGCCGGGTGCCCGCGCCGAGACGGCGGAAACGCAGCCGCCCGGGGGACTCGGCGGTCACCGCACCGGCCTTCTGCGCCCAGCGCCAGCCGGCCCGCACGGCGCGGCCGACGACACGGCGCCGCAAGCCGGCGAGAGACGAGAACGTGTTTCTGTTCCTGGGCACCCGCACACGGTAGTCGCCCACGCCCCACCCGATCGGGGCGGTGCTCTGTGATGTCCGTTACGGGTGTCCGTTACGGGTCTCCCGTCGGCGATCGCGGCGCAAGGCGGTCGGCGGCGGCCGGGCGCGGGGCATCTCGTAGGGTTCCCCCAGGCGCGACCGAAGAGCGAGCGAGCAGGAGCGGACGATGACCCAGCAGGCGTTGATCAAGGGCGTGGGCGGCAAGGAGCCGCGGGTCGACCCCACGGCCTTCACGGCCCCCACCTCCGTGGTGCTGGGCGACGTCACGCTCGGCGCCCGCGCCAGTGTCTGGTACCACGCCGTGCTACGGGCGGACTGCGGCCCGATCACGATCGGCGAGGACTCGAACATCCAGGACAACTGCACCGTGCACGTCGACCCGGGTTTCCCGGTGACGATCGGCGACCGGGTCACGGTCGGCCACAACGCCACGATCCACGGCTGCACGGTCGAGGACGACGTCCTCGTGGGGATGGGTGCGACGGTCCTCAACGGCGCCCGCGTCGGAGCCGGTTCGCTCGTCGCCGCACAGGCGCTCGTGCCGCAGGGGATGGAGATCCCTCCGGGTTCGCTGGTCGCCGGTGTCCCGGCGAAGGTGCGCCGCGAGCTGACGGAGGAGGAGCGGGCGGGCATCCGCCTCAACGCGGAGATGTACCTGCACCTGGCGAAGGGCCACGCGGAGGTCTTCGAGGACGGACCCGAGGACCAGACGACCGGCTGAACCGACCCCGGCCAGGCCAACCGACCGAATCGCCCCGACCGACCTCACCGGCCCCCGGCCGAACCGGCCCGCTGGAGCGACGCGACGACCCACCCCGCCGGGAACGTACGAAGGGCGCGCCGCCGTGACCGGCACCGCGCCCTTCGTCGTACCACCGTCGCTCAGTCCCCGACCGGCACGGGCTCCTTCGCCGCCGGCACCGCGGACGCCGCGGCCTGGGACTCCGCCCGGGCCGCCGCCTTCTTCGCGCGGTTCTTCAGGACGAGCATCGAGGTGAGGCCGATCGCCACCGCGAGCACCAGCCCCAGCCAGGAGAAACGCTTCAGCCACGCCTCGGCGACCACACCCACCGAGTAGACGACGGCCGTGGTCCCGCCGGCCCAGAGGATGCCGCCGAAGACGTTGGCGAGGAGGAACTTCCAGTACGGCATGCGCAGCACGCCGGCGAGCGGTCCGGCGAAGATCCGCAGCAGGGCGACGAAGCGGCCGAAGAAGACCGCCCACACGCCCCACTTCTCGAAGGACCGCTCGGCCAGTGCGATGTTGGCCTCGCTGAAGTGCTTGGGGAACTTCTTCCCCAGCCAGGCGAGCAGCGGCCGACCGCCCTTGCGGCCGATCGCGTAGCCGATGGAGTCACCGATGATCGCGCCGGCCGTGGCGCAGGCGCCGAGGACGTACGGATTGATGTCGCCGTGCTGCGAGGCCAGCAGCGCCGAGCTGACGAGGACGATCTCACCGGGCAGGGGGATGCCCAGGCTCTCCAGCCCGATCACCACTCCCACCAGTGCGTAGATGGCGACCGCGGGGATCGTCTCCAGCCACTCCTGGACGTGCAACGCGAGTTCCTCCCGTATCGGCCGTCGACGCCGGGCCCGCCTTGTCGGCCCGAGGTCGGGGCGTGCGCGCGGCGCATCGTTCAGGGTGGTGGCGGGTGACGGGCGGGAGCTCATGTGAGGGCTCCTTCCAGAGCGGGAGCCGTACGCGTCCGGAG
>NZ_JBSFTU010000043.1:0-52444 GCF_053591435.1 Streptomyces sp. NPDC003027 | reverse complement strand
ACCTCGTCCAGACCCGCGCCGACGGCACCGTGCTGCGCGCGCTGTCACCGGGACACGGCATCGGGGCGGGGGCACGGACCTCTTCTGTTTACCCGGGGTCTCTCGTATGGTGGAAACTACTTTCCGAAAACAAAATGACCGCATTACCTGCTACCGGCAGGTAGGTGCGACCATCGGAGGGCGCCGCCGGGCAACCAGCCGGGGCGGCGTAGCAACGAAGCTCAGGGAAAGCAGAGGAACTCGGCCATGGCAACGGCGCCCAGCGTCTCGTACTCGATGACGGTCCGGCTGGAGGTTCCCGCGAGCGGGACCGCGGTCTCCCAGCTCACCACGGCCGTGGAGTCCCACGGCGGCTCGGTCACCGGCCTCGATGTGACCGCCTCCGGCCACGAGAAGCTCCGGATCGACGTCACCATCGCCGCGACCTCCACCGCGCACGCCGACGAGATCGTCGAGCAGCTGCGCACCATCGAGGGTGTCGTCCTCGGCAAGGTCTCCGACCGTACGTTCCTGATGCACCTCGGCGGCAAGATCGAGATGGCGTCCAAGCACCCCATCCGCAACCGTGACGACCTCTCCATGATCTACACCCCCGGCGTGGCCCGGGTGTGCATGGCGATCGCCGAGAACCCCGAGGACGCCCGCCGCCTCACCATCAAGCGCAACTCCGTCGCAGTCGTGACGGATGGCTCCGCCGTCCTCGGCCTCGGCAACATCGGCCCCAAGGCCGCCCTGCCCGTCATGGAGGGCAAGGCGGCCCTCTTCAAGCGCTTCGCGGGCATCGACGCCTGGCCGATCTGCCTGGACACCCAGGACTCCGACGCCATCGTCGAGATCGTCAAGGCCATCGCCCCGGGCTTCGCCGGCATCAACCTCGAGGACATCTCCGCCCCCCGCTGCTTCGAGATCGAGGCCCGGCTCCGCGAGGCCCTCGACATCCCCGTCTTCCACGACGACCAGCACGGCACCGCGATCGTCGTCCTCGCCGCCCTCACCAACGCGCTGCGCGTGGTGGGCAAGGGCATCGGGGACGTACGGGTCGTCATGTCCGGCGCGGGCGCGGCCGGTACGGCCATCCTCAAGCTGCTCATCGCGGCGGGCGTCAAGCACGCCGTCGTCGCCGACATCCACGGTGTCGTCCACGCGGGCCGTCCCGACCTCGTCGACGCCGCCCCCGGCACGCCGCTGCGCTGGATCGCCGACAACACCAACCCCGAGGGCGTCACCGGCACCCTCAAGCAGGCCGTCGCCGGCGCGGACGTGTTCATCGGCGTCTCGGCCCCGAACCTGCTCGGCGCGGAGGACGTGGCCGCCATGGCCGAGGACTCCATCGTGTTCGCGCTCGCGAACCCGGACCCCGAGGTCGACCCCGCGATCGCCCGCCAGACGGCGGCGGTCGTGGCCACCGGGCGCTCGGACTTCCCCAACCAGATCAACAATGTGCTGGTCTTCCCCGGCGTCTTCCGCGGTCTGCTGGACGCGCAGTCCCGCACCGTCAACACGGAGATGATGCTGGCGGCGGCCTCGGCCCTCGCCGACGTCGTCACCGACGACGAGCTGAACGCCAACTACATCATCCCGTCGGTGTTCAACGACAAGGTCGCGGGCGCGGTCGCGGGCGCCGTCCGCACCGCCGCGAAGGCGGCCGGCGCGGGCGCCGACAGCGGCGCCTGAGGCCACGGGAACGGGGCCGCCAGGCGCGTGCCCGGCGGCCTCGTCTCGGGCCCCGGCGCGTTCCTCGCGGCCTCCCGGGGCTGTGGCGGTCCCCACGTCCACCCCGGGAACGGCGCGTCGCGAGTCGCGGCGCCGTGAACCCGCCTCTAGGGTGGCGGTTCGGCTCCAAAGAGTTTCGGCGGAGTCGACGGAACGTCACCACGTCAGTGGCCGTGGCGCTTTTCGTGTGACCCCAGGGGGTGCCGGATTGGCGTTCCCGCCGCTGGTGGGGGCAGGATGCCTATTCGGGCGCGAGGGTCTGTCAGCAGACCCGGGTCCGGGGACTGTCCGAGGGCCCTGGCAGCATCGGCTTCGCTGTGCCCAATGTGCGGCCCCGCCGCGTGGCACGCCTCAACAGCAAGAAGAACACGGGAGTAACAACATGAACCGCAGTGAGCTGGTGGCCGCCCTGGCCGACCGCGCCGAGGTGACCCGCAAGGACGCCGACGCCGTGCTGGCCGCTCTCGCCGAGACCGTCGGCGAGGTCGTCGCCAAGGGCGACGAGAAGGTCACCATCCCCGGCTTCCTGACCTTCGAGCGCACCCACCGTGCCGCTCGCACCGCGCGCAACCCGCAGACCGGCGACCCGATCAACATCCCCGCCGGCTACAGCGTGAAGGTCTCCGCGGGCTCGAAGCTCAAGGAAGCCGCCAAGGGCAAGTAAGCCAAGGGCTTGTAAGCCGCCTCAGGGCGGCAGAAAGGGCGGTCACCCTGTCAGGGGGTGGCCGCCCTTCCGTTTGCCCGTGTGCGGGCGCTACACCAGCGCGCTGCCCGGCAGCTCGACCTTGGCGCCGAGCTCCACGAGCTTCTCCATGAAGTTCTCGTAGCCGCGGTTGATCAGGTCGATGCCGTGGACCCGGGAGGTCCCCTGCGCCGCCAGAGCCGCGATCAGGTACGAGAAGCCGCCGCGCAGGTCCGGGATGACCAGATCGGCGCCCTGGAGCTTCGTCGGGCCGGAGACGACCGCCGAGTGGAGGAAGTTGCGCTGACCGAAGCGGCAGTCCGAGCCGCCCAGGCACTCGCGGTACAGCTGGATGTGGGCACCCATCTGGTTCAGCGCCGAGGTGAAGCCCAGCCGGGACTCGTACACCGTCTCGTGGACGATGGAGAGGCCGGCGGCCTGCGTCAGGGCCACCACCAGCGGCTGCTGCCAGTCGGTCTGGAAACCGGGGTGCACGTCCGTCTCCAGGGCGATGGCGTTGAGCGAGCCGCCCGGGTGCCAGAAGCGGATGCCCTCGTCGTCGATCTCGAAGGCGCCACCCACCTTCCGGTAGGTGTTCAGGAACGTCATCATCGAGCGCTGCTGGGCGCCGCGGACGTAGATGTTGCCCTCGGTCGCCAGCGCCGCCGACGCCCAGGAGGCCGCCTCCAGGCGGTCCGGGAGCGCCCGGTGGGTGTAGCCGTCGAGCTTGTCGACACCGGTGATCCGGATGGTCCGGTCGGTGTCCATGGAGATGATCGCGCCCATTTTCTGCAGGACGCAGATCAGGTCCTCGATCTCCGGCTCCACGGCGGCGTTGGAGAGCTCGGTGACGCCCTCCGCCAGCACGGCCGTGAGCAGCACCTGCTCGGTGGAGCCGACCGAGGGGTACGGGAGCCGGATCTTCGTGCCGCGCAGCCGCTGCGGGGCCTCCAGGTACTGACCGTCCGCCCGCTTCTCGATGGTCGCGCCGAACTGGCGCAGCACGTCGAAGTGGAAGTCGATCGGCCGTCCGCCGATGTCGCAGCCGCCCAGGCCCGGGATGAAGGCGTGGCCGAGGCGGTGCAGCAGCGGACCGCAGAACAGGATCGGGATGCGCGACGAACCGGCGTGGGCGTCGATGTCGGCCACGTTGGCGGACTCGACGTGCGTCGGGTCGAGGATCAGCTCGCCCGGCTCGTCGCCGGGACGGACCGTCACACCGTGCAACTGGAGCAGCCCGCGGACCACCCGGACGTCACGGATGTCGGGCACGTTGCGCAGCCGGCTCGGCCCGCTGCCGAGAAGGGCGGCGACCATCGCCTTGGGCACGAGGTTCTTCGCGCCGCGGACGCGGATCTCGCCCTCCAGCGGGGTTCCGCCGTGGACAAGCAGTACATCGTCTGTGCCGGTCATGAATCTCGCGTTCCGAGTCGTCGGGCAGGGGGCCAGGGAAAAGGGTAAGGGGGGAGAGCGCCCTTGACCGCAGTCCGAGGGCCCCCGGCAGATGTAATGAATTCGGCACAACACCCTCTGTTCATATGATCTTGCGGAGTGTCACCGTCCGTTTGTGTGAGCGACCGTGCGGGGCGTCCGCCCTGAACTGCGGCGGCGTCCATCCGTCCCTTGTGCCCCCGCGAACGCCGAAGATGCGGGATCATGTGTCGCATGACCGAGGTGTCCTCGCTCACAGGCCGGCTGCTCGTCGCCACCCCCGCCCTGGCGGACCCGAACTTCGACCGCGCGGTGGTGCTCCTCCTCGACCACGACGACGAGGGCTCCCTCGGCGTGGTCCTGAACCGGCCGACCCCCGTGACGGTCGGTGACATCCTCGAAGCCTGGGCCGACCTGGCCGGGGAGCCGGGCGTCGTCTTCCAGGGCGGTCCCGTCTCCCTCGACGCGGCGCTCGGACTCGCGGTGATCCCGGGCGACGAGGGCCCGCTCGGCTGGCGCCGGGTGCACGGCGCGATCGGCCTGGTCGACCTGGAGACCCCGCCGGAGCTGCTCGGCCCCGCGCTGGGCTCCCTGCGGATCTTCGCCGGGTACGCCGGCTGGGGGCCGGGCCAGCTGGAGCTGGAGCTCGGTGAGGGCGCGTGGTACGTCGTCGAGTCGGAACCGGGCGACGTCTCCTCCCCGCGCCCCGAGAGCCTGTGGCGGGAGGTCCTGCGGCGCCAGCGGGGCGACCTGGCGATGGTGGCGACGTACCCGGACGATCCCTCCCTCAACTGAGCCGTCCGGTTTTCAGTACCCTTGGCCGCATGAGCACTCTCGAGCCCGAGCGCGGGGCAGGTACGGGAACCCTCGTCGAGCCGACGCCGCAGGTGTCCCACGGTGACGGCGACCACGAGCGCTACGCCCATTACGTCCAGAAGGACAAGATCATGGCGAGCGCCCTCGACGGCACTCCCGTGGTGGCACTCTGCGGCAAGGTCTGGGTACCGGGGCGCGACCCCAAGAAGTACCCCGTCTGCCCGATGTGCAAGGAGATCTACGAGTCCATGGGCCCCGGCGGGGACAAGGACAAGGGCGGCAAGGGCGGTAAGGGCGACAAGTAGCAAGGCTCGCACCTCGGGGACGGCCCCCGGTGCGCGTACTCCGGTACGCGCGCCGGGGGCCGTTCTCCGTGGTGGCGCCGGCGGCGGGCCGGGGGCGGTACGGGGCCCGCGCTCGTCGCGGCGTTGCACGGAGTGCTTCCGCCGGTCACAGAGTGGTTGAGACCACTTGTCCGGGCGTGGGTCCGGCCCTAACCTCTCGCGTGTTGTGCAGCACGAAACGCCCGTTGCGTATGCTGCAACGTTGATTGGTGGGAGCCCCCGAATGAAGCTTTCTGCCCGCATCACCGCCCCGGTCGCCGCCCTCGTGCTGGCGGGCCTCACCGCCACCGCCTGCGCCCCGCAGACCTCCGAGGGCAGGGCCGCCACCGACGAGAAGACCGGCACCCTGCGCGTCTGGCTGTTCCAGGAGGTCGACAACGCGCCCAAGAAGCGGGTCGTCGACGCGACCGTCGCGGCTTTCGAGCAGCGGCACGAGGGCGCGGAGGTGGAGGTCGAGTACATCCCCGTCGACACCCGCGCCCAGCGCGTCAAGGCCGCCTTCAACGACCCGAAGTCCGCCCCCGACCTCATCGAGTACGGCAACACCGACACCGCCGGCTATGTGAAGGACGGCGGACTCGCCGACATCAGCGCCGAGTTCGCCGCCTGGGCCGACGCCGAGGACACCGACCCCACCGCCAAGTCCTCCGTCACGGTGGACGGCAGGATCTACGGCGCGCCGCTCTTCGTCGGCGTCCGCGCGCTGTACTACCGCACCGACGTCTTCCGGGAACTCGGCCTCACCGCCCCCAAGTCCCAGGCGGAGCTGATCTCCACCGCGAAGAAGATCCGCAAGGCCAGGCCCGAGCTGTACGGGATCGCCGTCGGCGGGGCGTACACCTATGGCGCGATGCCCTTCATCTGGGCCCACGGCGGCGAACTCGCCACCGCGAACGGCTCGTCGTACCGGGCGGCCGTCAACAGCGAAGCCGCGCGCAAGGGCATCACCGCCTACACCTCGCTCTTCGGCGACGACAACTGCCCGGCCGCCAAGTGCGCGCAGATGGGCGGCAACGCGACCGTCACCGCCTTCGCCTCCGGCAAGGCGGCGATGGCCATCGGCGGCGACTTCAGCCACGCGGCCGTCGAAGCGGGCACGGTGAAGGACAGGTACGCGGTCGTACCGCTGCCGGGCGTCACGGCGGGCTCCATCGCCCCCGCCTTCGCGGGCGGCAACAACCTCGGCGTGATGAAGAGCAGTTCGCACCGCACGCTCGCCGTCGACCTGATGAAGTCCCTCGCCGGCAAGGAGACCCAGGGCGAGCTCTTCGACGCGATGGGATTTCTGCCGACCTACACCGACGTCCGGGCGCGGGCGGCGAAGAAGGAGCCGTTCGTGAAGCCCTTCATCGACTCCCTCGCCGCCGGCACCAAGTTCGTCCCCGCCTCGCCGGCCTGGGGGCAGATCGACGCCTCGCTGGTGCTTCCGACGATGTTCCAGGAGGTCGTGAGCGGCCGCAAGGACGTCGAAGCCGCCTCGGACGACGCCGCGAAGAAGATGGACGAGGCCTTCGCGACCGCGGGCCGATGACGATGGGGAACGGTACGAAGGCGGGCGGGACGGAGCTGGGCGGCACCGAGGCGACCCGGGCCCCCCGCCCCCGTAAGGGCGCGGACCCGCAGCGGTCCACGTCCGGGCTCGGGGTCGGCATCGGGGTCGGCATCGGGCGCGGGTCCGTGCCGGGGTCCCGGGACCGCTCCGGCTGGACCCCGTGGCTCTACCTCCTGCCCGCGCTCGTCGTCATCGGAGGGCTCCTGGTCTACCCCGTCTACCAGCTCGGGCTCATCTCCTTCCTGGAGTACACCCAGGCCCAGGTCAGCGGCGGCGAGCCGACCTCCTTCCAGGGCTTCGGCAACTACACCGCCCTCTTCTCCGACCCCCAGTTCTGGCAGGTCCTCCTCGCCACCGTCCTGTTCGCCGCCGCCTGCGTCGTCACCACGCTCGCCGTGGGCTGCGCGCTCGCGGTCCTCCTGACCCGCGTACGGGCCGTCCCCCGGCTCGCCCTGATGCTGGCCGCCCTCGGCGCCTGGGCCACCCCCGCCGTCACCGGCTCCACCGTCTGGGTCTTCCTCTTCGACCCCGACTTCGGGCCCGTCAACCGCGTTCTCGGCCTCGGTGACTTCTCCTGGACGTACGGGCGCTACAGCGCCTTCGCCCTGGTCCTCTTCGAGGTCGTCTGGTGCTCGTTCCCGTTCGTGATGGTCACCGTCTACGCCGGCGTCAAGGCCATCCCCGGCGAGGTCCTGGAGGCCGCCGCCCTCGACGGCGCCTCCCAGTGGCGGATCTGGCGCTCGGTCACGGCGCCGATGCTCCGCCCCATCCTCGTGGTCGTCACGATCCAGTCGATCATCTGGGACTTCAAGGTCTTCACCCAGATCTACGTCATGACGGGCGGCGGCGGCATCGCCGGCCAGAACCTCGTCCTCAACGTGTACGCCTACCAAAAGGCGTTCGCCTCGTCCCAGTACAGCCTGGGGTCGGCGATCGGCGTCGTCATGCTGCTGATCCTGCTGGCGGTCACGCTGGTCTACCTCCGTCTGCTGCGCCGTCAGGGAGAAGAGCTGTGAGCGTGTTCCGCATCCGACGGCCGGGGCGTTTCGCCGCCGAGGCGGCCGCCCTCCTCGTCGCGGCCGTCGTCGCCTTCCCGCTGTACTGGATGGTCCTCTCCGCCTTCAAACCGGCCGGTGAGATCCAGTCCACCGAGCCCCGACCGTGGACGCTGTCCCCGTCCCTCGACTCCTTCCGGCGCGTCTTCGAACAGCAGGAGTTCGGCCGCTACTTCCTCAACTCGCTGACCGTGGCGGGGACGGTGGTCCTCGCCTCCGCCCTCATCGCCTTCCTCGCGGCGACGGCCGTCACCCGGTTCCGCTTCCGGTTCCGGACGACCCTGCTGATCATGTTCCTGGTCGCCCAGATGGTGCCGATCGAGGCGCTGACGATCCCGCTCTTCTTCCTGATGCGGGACTTCGGCCAGCTCAACACGCTGGGCTCGCTGATCCTGCCGCACATCGCCTTCTCGCTGCCGTTCGCGATCTGGATGCTGCGCGGCTTCGTCAAAGCGGTACCCGAGGCGCTGGAGGAACAGGCGCGGATCGACGGCGCAAGCCGGACCCGGTTCCTGTGGCAGATCCTCTTCCCGCTGGTCTTCCCCGGACTCGTGGCGACGAGCGTCTTCTCGTTCATCTCGACCTGGAACGACTTCCTCTTCGCGAAGTCCTTCCTCATCAGCGACACCTCGCAGTCGACCCTCCCGATGGCCCTGCTGGTCTTCTTCAAGCCGGACGAGAACGACTGGGGAGGAATCATGGCGGGGTCGACCGTCATGACGGTCCCGGTGCTCGTCTTCTTCGTACTCGTACAGCGCCGCCTGGTCTCCGGACTCGGCGGAGCGGTGAAGGACTGACCCGATGACAGAGAGCGAGACCGGCCCGACGTCGGAGACGCGGGCCGACGCGATGCCGGAGCCGAGGACCGACCCGATGTCCGAGACGCACCTCATCCCCGCGCCGCTGGTGACGGAGTGCCGCGACGGCGCCCCCGGCCTCCGCTCGCTCGACGAGCGGACGACACTCGACGCCGGGCCCGGCACGGAGGGCACCGCGCGCTGGCTGCGCGAGGTGCTCGGTGCCGCGACCGGCCTGGCGTTCCCGGACGGCCGGGGCCCCGATCCGTACGGCATCACGCTGCGGATCAGCGCCGACGTGGAGCGCGAGCGGGGCCCCGAGGGCTACCGGCTCTCCACCGACGGCTCCGTCGCGGACGCCGCCGTCCTCATCGAAGGCGGCGGCCCCGCCGGGGTCTTCTGGGGCGCCCAGACGCTCCGGCAGCTCCTGGGGCCCGACACGTACCGGAAGGCTCCTCTCCGGCGCGGCGCCCGGGACCTCCCCCCGATCACCGTCGAGGACGCGCCCCGCTTCGGGTGGCGCGGGCTCATGCTCGACGTCGCCCGGCACTTCCTGCCCAAGGACGACGTGCTGCGCTACCTCGACCTCCTGGCCGCCCACAAGCTCAACGTCCTCCACCTCCACCTCACCGACGACCAGGGCTGGCGCCTGGAGATCAAACGCCGTCCGAAGCTCACCGGGATCGGCGCCTGGCGGCCCCGGACCAAGTGGGGGCACCGGGCTTCGCCGCTGTGGAACGAGACGCCGCACGGCGGTTTCTACACCCAGGACGACATCCGCGAGATCGTCGCCTACGCCGCCGAACGGCACATCACCGTCGTCCCCGAGATCGACATCCCCGGCCATGCGCAGGCCGCGATCGCCGCCCACCCCGAACTGGGCAACACCGACGTCGTCGACACGGCCGCCCTGACCGTCTGGGACACCTGGGGCGTCAACCCGAACGTGCTCGCCCCCACCGACGACGTACTGCGGTTCTACGAGGGCGTCTTCGAGGAGGTCCTCGACCTCTTCCCTTCGACGTTCATCCATGTGGGCGGCGACGAGTGCCCCAAGGACCAGTGGAAGCGGTCGGCCACCGCCCAGGCCCGCATCGAGGAGCTCGGGCTCGCCGACGAGGACGGCCTGCAGTCCTGGTTCGTCCGCCACTTCGACCGCTGGCTCGCCGACCGGGGCCGGCGCCTGATCGGCTGGGACGAGATCCTGGAGGGCGGAAGCCGAGCCGAAGAGCGCGCCGATGCCGAAACGGAAGCTTCGGCGCCGCACGACGAGGAGCGCCGACAGCGGGTGCCGGCGCCCGGCGGCGAGACGACGGCACTGGGCCTCGGGCCCGGCGCCGCCGTCTCCTCCTGGCGCGGCTACGTGGGCGGGATCGCGGCCGCCGAAGCCGGGCACGACGTCGTCATGTGCCCCGAGCAGCAGGTGTATCTGGACCACCGTCAGGCACCGGGCGACGACGAGCCGATGCCCATCGGGTACGTACGGACCCTGGAGGACGTCTACCGCTTCGAGCCCGTACCGCCGTCCCTGTCACCCGAAGCGGCCGCGCACGTCATCGGCGCCCAGGCCAACGTCTGGACCGAGGTCATGGAGAACCGGGCCCGCGTCGACTACCAGGTCTTCCCCCGCCTCGCCGCCTTCGCCGAGGTCGTCTGGTCGGCCCTCCCCGTACCGGTCGAACGGGACTTCGCGGACTTCGAGCGGCGGATGACCTCGCACTACCGGCGCCTCGACGCCCTCGGCGTCGCCTACCGCCCGCCGACCGGACCGGCGCCCTGGCAGCGCCGCCCCGGGGTGCTCGGCCGACCCATCGAGGGGGCGCCCCCGAACGTGTGAGCCACCTCGCTCCCCGACGCCACCCAAGAGCGGCAAATGGGAAGTTACTGTCTCTCGTGGGACGTCCTGGACGGAACCTTCCTTCGTGGACCCTCGCGCCGGACGGCCCGGAAGATGTGCCAGAGTTGCCACGTCCAGGCTGTGAGCACGTACGGTACGGCCACACAGGCGTCACAGCCGCGGACGAGTCGGGGACCGCCGGGGACACCGGGAAGGGGCAGCGGGTTGACCACGCACGCACCACAGACGGCGCAGTCCGTGACGCTGCCCGCCTCACTCGACGAGGCCGTGGCGGCGCTCACCGCCATGCCGGCCGCCGTGCCCGTCGCGGGCGGCACCGACCTGATGGCCGCCGTCAACAAGGGCCAGCTCCGGCCGGCCGGGCTCGTCGGTCTCGGGCGGATTAACGAGATCCGCGGCTGGCAGTACCAGGACGGTCACGCGCTGCTCGGCGCCGGTCTCACCCACTCCCGCATGGGCCGCCCCGATTTCGCCGCCCTCATCCCCGCCCTCGCCGCGGCCGCGCGGGCCGCGGGACCGCCCCAGATCCGCAACGCCGGCACCCTGGGCGGCAACGTCGTCACCGCCGCCCCCACGGGCGACTCGCTGCCCGTCCTGGCGGCCCTTGAGGCCGACCTCGTCGTCATGGGGCCGCTCGGCACGCGCGAGATCCCCGTCTCCCACCTCCTTGCGGGCCGCGACCTGCTGGCCCCCGGCGAACTGGTCGCCTTCGTCCGCGTGCCCCTGCTGCACGCCCCCCAGGTCTTCGTCAAGGCCACCGGCCGCACCGGCCCGGCCCGCGCCACCGCGTCCGTCGCCGTCGTCCTGGACCCGGCCAGGCGCGGTGTGCGCTGCGCGGTGGGCGCCATCGCGCCGATGCCCCTGCGGCCTCTCGAGGCGGAGCACTGGATCGCCTCGCTGGTGGACTGGGACGGCGAGCGGGGTCTCGCACCGGAGGCGTTGACGGCGTTCGGCGAGTACGTCGCCGCCGCCTGCATCCCGGACCCGCAGGGCGACGAGCAGCTGCCGCCGGCCGTACTGCACCTGCGGCGCACCGTCGCCGCGCTGGCCCGACGAGCACTGGGGAGGGCGCTGTCGTGAGCAACGAGCACGATGACCGGACGGGTGGCTGGGAGCCGATCCCGCAGAGCGAGGGGTACGACGGCGACGCCACCGCCTTCGTCCAGCTGCCGCCCGAGTTCATGCTCGACGGCGTCCCGCTGGAGGCGCCGGGGCACGGTTACGTACCGCCGATGATCACACCCCTGACGCCCTTGACGCCCGCGCCGGCGACCGACCCGGCGGCGACGGGCCAGTGGAGCTTCACGGAGGCGCACCAGTCGCACGAGGGTCATGAGGACCCTGGGGTGCACGAGGGCTTTGGTGGGCACGAGGGTCATGAGGACCCTGGGGTGCACGAGGGCTTTGGTGGGCACGAGGGTCCGGGGGTGTATGAGCTTCCCGAGGTTCCCCAGGTTCCGGAGGTTCCCGAGGCGGACGCGGGGCCGACCGGTCAGTGGAGGATTCCGGTCGCACCGGACAGTCCGGACGACTCGGGCGAGTACACGGCCTCGATGCTGTCGCAGTACGCGAGCAGCGCCCCGGCCACCCTCCCCGGCGGCGCACCGGCGCCGTGGGCGGAGGCCGTTTCCGTACCGGAGACGCATGAGGAGCCACCGGAGCCGGGGTTCGAAGCGGGGCCCGTACCGGAGCCCGTACCGGAGCCCGTACCGGAGGGTGAGCAGCAGCAGGGGCAGGATCCTGGGCCGGAGCTTCAGGCGGAGCCCGCACCGGAGCCGGAGTTCCAGGCGGAGCCCTTCCCGGAGGCCGCCCCGGGAGGGGCGCCGGCGGAGACACCGGAGGAAGCGCAGGCGGCCCCCGTCGTCTCCACGGGCAGCAGCGCGGACAGCGACGAGCACCCGCACACCTCGTACGTCCTGCGGGTGAACGGCGCCGACCGCCCCGTCACCGACTCCTGGATCGGCGAGTCCCTGCTCTACGTGCTGCGCGAGCGCCTCGGACTCGCGGGCGCCAAGGACGGCTGCTCGCAGGGCGAGTGCGGTGCCTGCAACGTCCAGGTCGACGGCCGGCTCGTCGCCTCCTGCCTGGTGCCCGCGGCGACGGCCGCCGGCAGCGAGGTGCGTACGGTCGAGGGCCTCGCGTCCGACGGCGAACCGTCCGACGTACAGCGCGCGCTGGCGAAGTGCTGGGCCGTCCAGTGCGGCTTCTGCGTCCCGGGCATGGCGATGACCGTCCACGACCTCCTGGAGGGCAACCACGCTCCCACGGAGCTCGAGGCCCGCCAGGCGCTCTGCGGCAACCTCTGCCGCTGCTCCGGCTACCGCGGCGTCCTCGACGCCGTACGGGAGGTCGTCGCCGAGCGCGAGGCGAGCGCGGCGGCGGAGCACGCCGGCGAAGCGCGTATCCCGCACCAGATCCCCCACCCGCACGACGGAGGCATGGCGTGAGCAGCGACGCGACCACCGCCACCACCACCGGCGCCACGGGCGCCACCGCGCTCGACGGCGACCAGCAGGACCTGCCGCCCCACGGCCTGGGCACCTCGCTCCCGCCGGCCGACGCGCGGGCCAAGACCGAGGGCACCTTCCCGTACGCCTCCGACCTCTGGGCCGAGGGCCTGCTGTGGGCCGCCCTGCTGCGCTCGCCGCACCCGCACGCCCGGATCGTCTCGATCGACACGACGGCGGCGGCCGAGATGCCCGGCGTACGGGCCGTGGTGACGCACGCCGACGTGCCGGGGGAGGCGACGTACGGCCGCACCGTCGCGGACCGTCCGGTCTTCGCCTCCGAACTGGTCCGCCACCACGGCGAGGCCATCGCGGCCGTGGCCGCCGACCACCCGGACACGGCCCGGCTCGCGGCGGCGGCGATCGCCGTCGAGTACGAGGTCCTGGAGCCGGTCACGGACCCGGAGAAGGCCTTCGCCGCGCCCGCCCTGCACCCCGACGGAAACCTGATCCGGCACATCCCCCTGCGCTTCGGCGACGCCGAGGCGGCCGGAGAGGTCGTGGTCGAGGGGCTCTACCGCATCGGGCGCCAGGACCCGGCGCCGATCGGCGCCGAGGCGGGACTCGCCGTACCGCGCCCCGACGGCGGCGTCGAGATCTACACCGCCTCCACCGACCCGCACACCGACCGGGACCTGGCCGCCGCCTGCTTCGGCCTCACCCCCGACCAGGTGAAGGTCGTCGTCACGGGCGTGCCCGGCGCGACCGGTGACCGCGAGGACCCCGGTTTCCAGATCCCCCTGGGCCTGCTGGCGCTGCGTACCGGCTGCCCGGTCAAACTGACCGCCACCCGCGAGGAGTCCTTCCTCGGCCACGCCCACCGCCACCCGACGCTGCTGCGCTACCGCCACCACGCGGACGCGGAGGGCAGGCTGGTGAAGGTGGAGGCGCAGATCCTGCTCGACGCGGGCGCGTACGCCGACGCCTCCTCCGAGTCGCTGGCCGCCGCGGTCTCCTTCGCCTGCGGCCCGTACGTCGTGCCGCACGCCTTCATCGAGGGCTGGGCGGTCCGTACGAACAACCCGCCGTCCGGCCATGTGCGGGGCGAGGGCGCGATGCAGGTGTGCGCGGCCTACGAGGCGCAGATGGACAAACTGGCCGCCAAGCTGGGCATGGACCCGGCCGACCTGCGGTTGCGCAACGTCCTCGCGACCGGCGACATCCTCCCCACCGGCCAGACGGTGACCTGCCCGGCGCCGGTCGCCGAACTCCTCTCCGCGGTACGCGACTTCCCGCTGCCCGCCCTGCCCCTGGACACCCCGGAGGACGACTGGCTGCTGCCGGGCGGCCCGGAGGGCGCGGGCGAACCGGGCGCGGTGCGGCGGGGCGTCGGGTACGCCCTGGGCATGGTCCACATGCTCGGCGCCGAGGGCGCGGACGAGGTGTCGACGGCGACGGTGAAGGTCCACGACGGGGTCGCGACGGTGATCTGCTCGGCCGTGGACACCGGTTCCGGCTTCACCACCCTCGCCCGCCAGATCGTCCAGGAGACGCTGGGGATCGACGAGGTCCACGTCGCCGGCGTCGACACGGACCAGCCCCCGGCGGGGCCGGCCACGCACGGCCGGCACACCTGGGTCTCGGGCGGTGCGGTGGAGCGGGCGGCGAAGATGGTCCGCACCCAACTGCTCCAGCCGCTGGCCCACAAGTTCGGCATGTCCACGGAGCTGCTCCAGATCACGGACGGCAAGATCACCTCGTACGACGGTGTCCTGTCGACCACGGTCACCGAGGCGATGGACGGCAAGGAACTCTGGGCGACCGCCCAGTGCCGCCCCCACCCGACCGAGCCCCTGGACGACTCCGGCCAGGGCGACGCCTTCGTCGGCCTCGCCTTCTGCGCGATCCGCGCGGTGGTGGACGTCGACATCGAACTCGGCTCGGTCCGCGTGGTGGAGATGGCCGTGGCCCAGGACGTCGGCCGCGTCCTCAACCCCGCCCAACTGGCCACCCGCATCGAAGCGGGCATCACCCAGGGCATCGGCGCGGCCCTGACGGAGAACCTCCGCACGGCCCGCGGCCTGGTCCGCCACCCGGACCTGACGGGCTACGCACTCCCGACATCCCTGGACGCCCCGGACATTCGCATCGTGAAACTCGTCGAGGAACGCGACGTCGTGGCCCCCTTCGGCGCGAAGGCGGCGAGCGCGGTCCCGGTGGTCACCTCCCCGGCGGCGGTAGCCTCAGCGGTCCGCGCGGCAACCGGACGCCCCGTCAACCGCCTTCCGATCAGGCCCCAGGCGGCGGTGGCCGTACCCAATTCGTAACCATGTGATTCGCGTTGCTCTTGCAACCGGGAGGTGCGCCGATCGGTCCTCTTGGAATGCCTCGCGATGGCATTTCCGGCGGCCGGCCGGTGTCGCCCACCTCGGGACGGGCGGCAACGGGCATTCCGCGCAGCCCTGTGATCGGGGCCGAACACGGCACAGGCACGGGCCGCGCACCCATGGGCCCCGGCATGGGCGGTGGCCCCATGGGCGGACCGGGCGGCGGGCAGAACGGCATCAGCGGTGGCCGCCGTCTTGCCGTCGAGACCGGTGGCGTCGTCGGAGGTCGTCCGCAGCAGCCGGGTGCGGTGAGTGCCCGTCCGTTCACCCCGGGAGGATCCGGGCTCGTGCGGGGCGGTACTCCCAGTGGCGCTGGTACCGGAACGGGACCGGTCGGGCGTGGTGGGGCGTGGTGGGGCGTGGCAGGGGGTGCCCACGGTGTGGGTTCCCGTCGCGAGGACAGCAATGGAGAGCGGCCCGGACTACCTCGTCGAGGACGAGGAGACCTGGCAGCAGGGTGGCCGTTGAGTCGCGCCGCCTGTTATCGACTGATGAGCCAGAGGAAGTAGATGCGTACCAGCAGTATTCGTTCGGGCCGTGGTCGGACAGTCGCTTCGGCCGCTCTGGGGATGCTGCTGGTGGGCATCGCATCCGTTCCCGCGCATGCGGAGTCGATCCGTTCGCAGCAGTGGCACCTGGACATCCTGGGTGCTGAGAAGATCTGGAAGATCAGCACCGGCAAGGGCGTCACTGTCGCAGTCATCGACAGTGGGGTGGACAGGAAGAACCCCGATCTGTCAGGGCGAGTGCTCGATGGGAAGGATCTCGCGCCTGAAGCGAGGGGCGACGAGCACACCGATTACGCGGGCCATGGGACTGGCATGGCTGGGCTCATTGCCGGCACGGGCCAGAGCGGCGGCGGGGACGGTGCCTTCGGCCTCGCCCCAGGGGTAAAGATCCTCCCCATTCGGCTACCGGATGGAGAAGAGGGCGCCGTAAGCCAGGCAGACGCAGATCGCGAGTTCAACAAGATCGCGCCTGGTGCGATCAGGTATGCGGCTGACTCCGGTGCCAAGGTCATCAACATCTCGATGGGCTTCGACTCTGGCTCGCAGGAGCTCACTGACGCCGTGAAGTACGCTTTGGACAAGGGTGCCTTGGTGTTTGCGGCGGTGGGCAACAGCGCTGACAAGGGGAACGAAGCTGAGTATCCGGGAGCGACGCCCGGTGTCGTGGGTGTCGGAGCCATCGACAAGAAGCTGACGCGCACCAAGGAGTCCCAGTACGGTCCACAGGTGGACGTTGTGGCGCCCGGCGATCAGATGGTCCATGCCTGCGGCAACGACACGGGTCTCTGCAAGTCGCACGGCACCAGCGCGGCCACCGCCATCGCCTCGGCTGCCGCCGCCCTCATCTGGTCCAAGCACCCTGACTGGACCAACAATCAGGTCCTCAGGGTCATGCTCAACACCATCGCACCTCCCTCTGCCGACGAGAAGCGCAACGATCACCTCGGTTACGGCGCCATCCGCCCCTTCCGTGCCTTGAAGACCCCGGGCGACCCTGGCCCCGCCGACGTCCGCCCCATCCCCGATCTCGCCCCTGTCGCGAGCGCGTCGCCCTCCGCCGCCCCTTCAAAGACCGCCGAACAGCCTGGTGCCCCGGCCCCGGCTCCGGTGGCTCAGGAAGAGGAGAGCAACACCGGCCTCTGGATCGGCCTCGGCATCGGCGCGGCCGTCCTCATCGGCGCCGCAGTGGCCGTCCCGATCGTCCGGTCCCGGCGGTGAGTTCGTCCGCGCGGTAAGCACACTGCAGCCGGTAGTGGCGGGGCCGTACGGCGAGTAAGGGGTGGGAAGGTGGCATGAGAGCGGCCTTGAGAAGAGGGGGGCTACCCGCGCAGTTGGTCGTTCTCGTGTCGGTGACGGCTTGCGGCAAATGTCGACGCAGGGATGCACGCTCGGCTCTCGGCAGCGGTCGGGCTCTCAGTGACGCTCGTCGCGCGGCGTCAGCGGTGGCGGTGCTTCCCTCGCTGTCCAGCGCGCCATCGACCTGACCAAGAGCGCGGGCGCGGCGGTCAGTACCAGCTACGCCACCGACACGCTGCAGTACCTCAAGGACAACGAGTACAACAACGACGACCAGGCCATGGACGCCATCCTCCAGACCCAGATGTCCGGACAGAACAGTGCGATGACCCCTCTGCTCAACTACGCGGAATCCGTGGGCATGTCCCTCGACGAGAAGCGCGAGCTGATCCGGGAGGCCGAGACCTCGTACCGTAACGGCATGGTCGCGGCCGGCGGAGGGATGAAGGTCAAGTGAGCAACGCGTTCTTTGCCCGGTGCGCCGGGAGCCTTGCAGCCGCCGTCGTGATCGGGCTGTCGGCATCGGCCTGTTCCGGTGGTGGTTCCGGCGGAGAGAGCAAGACGGATACGTCCGCGGCGCTGAAGGCTTGCCAGGAGTTGTTCGGGGAGGAGAACGTCGACGCGGTCCGGAAGGGGCTGGGCGGCGGCGAGCTCCAGGCACAGAGCAAGTCGCTGGACCAGATGAAGGCCCTGATGGCCGAGAAGGCGCGCGGCTGGAAGGCGGAGGGCGACGACCTGTCGCGCGCCTGGTACGACGTGTGTCGGCTGGAGGCCGCTGACAAGAACCGGCAGGCCTGGGTGACCGGCCAGGTCAAGTGGTCCGTTCTGGCGATGGACTCCGTGACCAGGAAAGACTCGGCACAGGAGTGGCGCAAGGCGTCGGACGACGTCTACGTGCAGTCGCTGAAGCGTACGAGCGGAGTCGCCGCCGTACTGCCGTGCCGGATCGAGGGAGCCGACCAGGCACAGCGCAGTGGGTTGCCGCTGGAGGTTTCCGTGCTGGACCAAGGGCTGGGCGGGGACAGGGAAGCGTTGCTCGGCAAGCTGCTGGCGTCCTTGGTACAGGACGCGCAGAAGCGGCTCGGATGTGTTCAGCCGGTGCCCGTGCCCGCGGACCTCCGCCCCTGACCTGTCCCGCGCAGGCCCCGTGACGGCGTCGGCCGTGAGCCGGACGTGACGTGCGGCTTCCGGGGTGCAGGGTCGGGGCGGTCGGGGGCCGGGAGCCACACGGTGCAGCCCTCGATCGCGGGCGGCGTCGTGGCGCCGCCCGCGCCCCAGGATCTCAAGGGGGCTGACGCCGGGGCCGCTGGAGGGAGACCGCGGTCGATTCGGGCCCATCTCACTCGAGCCGCAGTCGAGCCGCAGTCGGGACCCTGATCACACCGGGTACGCGGTCGTGTCGACTGCCAGTGCGACTACGAGTGCGAGGGGTTCAGGCGTTCCGGGCCGGCCGTGACACGACTGCCCTGCGCCCTCATGGTCGTACGACCAAGGGATGACCCCTCTCCGTCGTGCGACAGGGCTCATCCCGGCCTACGCCCCTTACTCTGAAGGGCATGAGTGCCTTGGAACCCCGTGACGCCGACGCCGACGCCGAAGTCGTCGAACCCGCCGAAGCAGCGTCCCCGCAGTCCGCGGGTGGATCCGTCCTCGACCGGGCTCACCGGGCGCTCAGTATCGGCGTCGTCTCCGTCGTCCTGCTCATCGCCTTCGAGGCGACCGCCGTCGGTACCGCCATGCCCGTCGCCGCGCGGGAGCTGAACGGCATTCCCCTCTACGCCTTCGCCTTCTCCGCCTACTTCACCACCAGCCTCTTCGCCATGGTCCTGTCCGGGCAGTGGTCCGACCGCGCCGGGCCGCTCGCCCCGCTCACCGTCGGCATCTCCGCCTTCGCCGCCGGGCTGCTGCTCTCCGGTACGGCGGGCACGATGTGGCTGTTCATCCTCGGCCGGGCCGTCCAGGGGCTCGGCGGCGGCCTGGTCATCGTCGCGCTGTACGTCGTCGTCAGCCGGGCGTACTCCGAGCAGCTGCGGCCCGCGATCATGGCCGCGTTCGCGGCCAGCTGGGTCATCCCCTCGGTCGTCGGCCCCCTGGCCTCCGGAACCATCACCGAGCACCTCGGCTGGCGCTGGGTCTTCGTCGGGATCCCCGTCCTCGTCGTGCTGCCCCTCGCCCTCGCCCTGCCCGCGATCCGCCGCACCGCGTCGGGGCCCGCCGACCCCGCCGCGCCGCTCCCGCCGTACGACCGGCGGCGGATCCGGCTCGCGCTGGGCATCTCGGTCGGCGCGGGGCTGCTGCAGTACGCCGGTCAGGAGCTGCGCTGGCTTTCCCTGCTGCCGGCGGTGGCCGGTGCGGCGCTGCTGGTGCCGGCGGCGGTACGCAAGGACGGCCTGCTGCCGCCCGGCACGTACCGGGCGGCGCGGGGGCTGCCGTCGGTGGTGCTGCTGCGCGGGATCGCGGCCGGGTCCTTCATCGCCGCCGAGTCCTTCATCCCGCTGATGCTGGTCACCCAGCGGGGCCTCAGCCCGACGCTCGCGGGCCTCTCGCTCGCGGTCGGCGGTGCGACCTGGGCGCTGGGCTCCTTCCTCCAGTCGCGGCCGTGGACGGAGCCGTACCGGGAGCGGCTGGTGGTCGTCGGCATGCTGCTCGTGGCGGCGGCGATCGCGGCCGCGCCCAGCGTGCTGATCGCCTCGGTGCCGGTGTGGGTGGTCGCGGTGGCGTGGGGGTTCGGGTGCCTGGGCATGGGCATGGTCATCGCCTCGACGAGCGTGCTGCTCCTGAAACTGTCGGCGCCGGAGGAGGCGGGCACGAACTCGGCGGCGCTGCAGATCTCGGACGGCCTGTCCAACGTCCTGCTCCTCGCCGCGGGCGGCGCGGCCTTCGCCGCGCTGGGCGGCGGCGCGGTGGGCCACGCGGCGAACACCGCGACGGCCTCGGCCACGGCGGCGGGCTCGCACCCGGCGGCTTTCGCGGCGGTGTTCCTGCCGATGGCGGGGGTGGCGGCGGTGGGGGCGTGGGTCGCCACGCGGCTGAGAACGACGCCGGGTGACGCGGCGTGACCCTACGATCCCGGCCGGGCGGCTCGGCTGCGGCGTGAAGCTCGGCGACCCCCGAGCGATGCCGACCGGCGGCTTTCGGCCGGAGCGCTCGGGCCGGAGCCTGCCCTTGCGGCCGGCCTCTCGCTGGAGGCCCGCCTTCGCCGCGCTGTCGGCTGGGGTGCCCACCGAGCCCGGAGCCCGCCAAGGCGGCAGCGTCCGCCGAGTCGCAGCGCGCGTGAGCTCGGTCGGCCGTTGTGACACTCGCCGCACCCCGCGAGGTCACGGCGTCGTCCGTCCCCTCCTGGGACGACCGCACCGGTAGGGTGGCCCGGTTGTCATATCTGGACGAGCGTCGAACCGGAGACCGTGACTACCACCGCCACCTCCTCCCATCACCTCTCTCCCGCCTTTCCCGGCCGCGCCCCCTGGGGCACGGCCAACAAGCTGCGCGCCTGGCAGCAGGGGGCCATGGAGAAGTACATCCAGGAACAGCCCCGCGACTTCCTCGCGGTCGCGACGCCCGGCGCCGGAAAGACCACCTTCGCGCTGACTCTCGCGTCCTGGCTGCTGCACCACCATGTCGTCCAGCAGGTGACGGTCGTCGCCCCCACCGAGCACCTGAAGAAGCAGTGGGCCGCCGCCGCCGCGCGGATAGGGATCAAGCTCGACCCGGACTACAGCGCCGGACCGCTCAGCAAGGAGTACCACGGCGTCGCCGTCACGTACGCCGGAGTCGGCGTCCGCCCGATGCTCCACCGCAACCGCTGTGAGCAGCGCAAGACGCTGGTCATCCTCGACGAGATCCACCACGCCGGTGACTCGAAGTCCTGGGGCGAGGCCTGCCTGGAGGCGTTCGATCCGGCGACCCGCCGCCTCGCGCTGACCGGTACGCCCTTCCGCTCGGACACCAACCCCATCCCCTTCGTCACGTACGAGGAGGGCAACGACGGGATCCGGCGCTCGTCGGCGGACTACACGTACGGCTACGGGAACGCCCTGGGCGACGGTGTCGTCCGGCCCGTCATCTTCCTCTCCTACAGCGGCAACATGCGCTGGCGCACCAAGGCCGGCGACGAGATCGCCGCCCGCCTCGGCGAGCCCATGACCAAGGACGCCATCTCGCAGGCCTGGCGGACCGCGCTCGACCCGCGCGGCGACTGGATGCCGAACGTGCTGCGCGCCGCCGACCGGCGGCTGACCGAGGTCAGGAAGGGCATCCCCGACGCCGGTGGTCTGGTCATCGCGAGCGACCAGGACTCCGCCCGCGCCTACGCCAAGCTGATCCGCGAGATCACCGGCACCAAGGCCACGGTCGTCCTCTCCGACGACGTCGGCGCCTCGAAGCGGATCGACGAGTTCAGTGAGAGCGACGACCGCTGGATGGTCGCCGTCCGCATGGTCTCCGAGGGCGTCGACGTGCCCCGCCTCGCCGTCGGTGTGTACGCGACCACGATCTCGACCCCGCTCTTCTTCGCGCAGGCCGTCGGACGTTTCGTACGTTCGCGCAGGCGCGGCGAGACCGCCTCCGTGTTCCTTCCCACCATCCCCAACCTCCTCGGCTTCGCCAACGAGATGGAGGTCGAGCGCGACCACGTCCTCGACAGGCCGAAGAAGGACGGCGAGGAGGACCCGTACGCCGAGTCCGAGAAGGAGATGGCGGAGGCGGAGAAGCAGCAGGACGAGGACACCGGCGAACAGGACATGCTGCCCTTCGAGGCGCTGGAGTCCGACGCCGTCTTCGACCGCGTGCTCTACGACGGTGCCGAGTTCGGCATGCAGGCCCACCCGGGCAGCGAGGAGGAGCAGGACTACCTCGGCATCCCCGGGCTCCTCGAACCCGACCAGGTGCAGCTCCTCCTCCAGAAGCGGCAGGCCCGGCAGATCGCGCACAGCCGGAAGAAGCCCGACACCGAGGCCGACCTGTTGGAACTCCCGGCGGAGCGGCGCCCCGTCGTCTCGCACAAGGAGCTTCTCGAACTGCGCAAGCAGCTCAACACGATGGTCGGCGCGTACGTACACCAGAGCGGCAAACCCCATGGGGTCATCCACACCGAGCTGCGGCGGGTGTGCGGCGGGCCGCCGACCGCCGAGGCGACCGCCGGGCAGATCCGCGAGCGGATCAAGAAGGTGCAGGAATGGGCCACCCGCATGAGGTGATCCACCACCGCGATCTGTCGGAAGACACAGCCGAGGGCCCGTACGCGCAGCCGCGTACGGGCCCCGCTCGTACCCCGCTCGTACGCCGCCGACATAGTCGATCTTGTCGGTCAAACGCCCTCTGACCGGCCGACTCGCACCCCGAAGCGGGTGTATCGGGTCGCACGCGCCCGGATTCTGGACGAGGTCTTCCGCTGAGCGGAGTGGCTCGCTACTGTCCCCGCAATGCAAACGCCCCGTGGCAGCGCCGCCGCGGAGCGCAGCCGGTGCGCATGGCCTGCCGGCGGCCTCTGACGTGCGTCGCCGACGGGACCGGTGTCGCAGCTCTCGTGAGGACCGCCGTCACTCACTCCGATCACTCCGAAGGAGAGGGCGTCGTGACCGCGGAGACCTCCCAGACGCTCGACCGGGGACTTCGAGTCCTCAAACTGCTCGCCGACACCGACCACGGCCTGACCGTCACCGAGTTGTCCAACAAACTCGGTGTCAACAGGACCGTCGTCTACCGTCTGCTCGCCACACTCGAACAGCACGCGCTCGTACGACGGGACCTGGGCGGCCGGGCCCGCGTCGGCCTGGGCGTGCTGCGGCTGGGCCGCCAGGTCCATCCGCTGGTGCGCGAGGCGGCGCTGCCCGCGCTGCGCTCGCTCGCCGAGGACATAGGCGCGACGGCGCACCTCACCCTGGTCGACGGGGCGGAGGCGCTGGCCGTCGCCGTCGTCGAACCGACCTGGACCGACTACCACGTGGCCTACCGGGCCGGCTTCCGCCACCCGCTGGACCGTGGCGCGGCCGGCCGCGCCATCCTGGCGGCCCGCCAGGGCGGCCTGATCGAGCCCGGGTTCACGCTGACGCACGGCGAGCTGGAGGCGGGCGCGAGCGGCGCGGCGGCTCCGCTGGTCGGAATCACCGGGATCGAGGGCAGCGTGGGCGTCGTGATGCTCGCGGACGCGGTGCCGGAACGGGTGGGCCCCCGGGTCGTGGACGCGGCCAGGGAGGTCGCCGACGCGTTGCGTTAGGGCGCGCTGCCGTTACGGGGTTCAGGGCGCCGGCCCGGGGTTCACGCGACCCCGGTTGTCCGGCCGCGCGACCGTTCAGGGGGCGCCCACCAGCAGCGCCCCCAGCGCTGTCCGCCGGTGTTCCACCGACCTTCCCGCTCGCGCCGTCGTGATCAGACCCGCGCCCCGCAGCGCCGACGCGTGCGCCGACGCCGTCGCGTTGCTGACGCCCAGGCGGCGGGCCAGGGCCGTCGTCGTCTGCCCGTCGGTGAGGGCGCGCAGGAGTGCGAGGCGGGTGCTGCCGAGGACCGCCGCCAGGGACTCCTCCGAGCCGGGCGCCCCGTCCGGCGTGAGCGGCAGACCCGGCCCCGCCGCGTACGTCACGACCACCGGCCGGCCCGGCAGGTCCTGGACGAGCGGGCGGCCGGTCCAGTGGAAGGTCGGCAGCAGGACCAGCCCGCGCCCGGCGAGCTCGATCTCCCGCCCGAGCCCCCTCCCGCCAAGGCCGGTCTCCCGCCCCCGCCCGGCAGCTGCGCCCTCCCGTCCCCGCCCGCTCCCGCCGACGTCGCTCTCCCGCCCGCCCGGCGGCGCCCACTCCCAGACGTCGTCGTGCAGCCGCGTGCCGGGGACCAGTGCCGGCAGCGCCATGCCGATGCCGTGTTCGGCGACGGTCAGGGCGTGGCGGGTGAACTCCGCCCGGTGCAGGTCCTGGACCTGCGACCACACCGGTGCCACGACCGTCTCGAACGCCGCCCGTTGGGCGCGGCGCAGGATCTGCCGGGCAGCCGTGCCGCCCCCGTGGAGCTCCCGGATCCAGCGAGGGGACGGCCGCCCCGCGTACACCCGCTCCAGCTCCGAGCGCACCAGCTCAGGCGGGGCCGACGCCACCAGGTCGAAGCCCTCCGCCGGCGTCTCGCCGAGCACGTCGAGGAAGCGCGGGGGATCGCCCGCCGGGACGAGGTCCGCCAGCGGCGCGGCGGCGTCCGGGAGTGACCGCAGCACCCGCCGCCGCCAGCGGCCGAAGAGCAGGTCGTCGCCGCCGAGCAGGGTCATGAACGCCGCGTTCAGCTCCGGCACCGGGGCGGGCCTGGCGGCGAACCGCACCCGGGCGAAGTCCTCCGCCGTGAAACGGATCCGGGTCAACCGCACAAGCCTTTCGTCCACAGCCTCAACCTTCGCCGGAGCCCTCGGCCCGGCGGCAGCCTGTCCCGCATGACACCTTCTCCCATGGACCGACGGACCGTCACCAGGGCCGCCGTCGCCGCCGCCCTGGCCCTCACCCCGGCCCCCGCCTGGGGCACCCCCACACCGCGTGACCTCGTCCTGCGGCTCCCCGCGCCCACCGGCCCGTACAAGATCGGTGCCACCACCCTCCACCTGGTCGACCCCTCCCGCAACGACCCCTGGGACCCGGCGACAGGGGTACGGGAGGTCATGGTCACCGTCCTCCACCCGGCCCGTACCGTCCGCGGATTTCCGCGCGCACCCCAGCTGACCGAGGACGCCGCGGAGCTCTTCACCGTGTTCGCGCCCCGGATCCGCCCGGGCCTGCCCGAGGCCGGGGTCGACTGGGCCGCCACCCGCGCGCACGCCCACACCGGTGCCCCCGTCCTGCCCGGCCGCCGGCCCGTGCTGCTCTACAGCCCCGGGGGCGGCGACGCCCGCACCATGGGCACCTCGCTCGCCGAGGAGCTGGCGAGCCACGGCTGGGCCGTCGTCACCGTCGACCACCCGGGGGACGCGAGCGAGGTGGACTTCCCCACCGCGCGCCCCGGGCGCGACAAGGTGCGCCCCACCGTCTTCGTCCGGCCGCCCGACGCCGAGCAGTTCCGCACCATGATCGACACCCGCCTCGCCGACATCCGGTTCGTCCTCGACCGGCTCGAAGCTCTGGAGGGGCCCCTCGGCCGCGCCCTCGACCTGGGGCGGATCGGGGTCTACGGGCACTCGGCCGGCGGCACCGCCGCCGCCCAGACGCTGTACGACGACCCGCGCGTCGCCGCCGCCGTGAACCTGGAGGGCCACCTGGACCAGGCCGACGGCACGCTGTTCCCGGTGGCCCGGTACGGCGTCGACCGCCCGCTCCTCCTGCTCGGCACCGACGGCTTCCGCAACGCGCGGCTCGACCGCTCCTGGTCCGCCGCGCTCGCCCACCCCGGGGGCCGCATCCACCGGCGGCAGCTCGACGACGCGGACCACTGGGTGTTCACCGACTACGCCGCCCTCGTGCCCCGGTTGCACGCCGCCGGCCTGATGAGCACCGCCGACCGGGTCCGGCTCGTCGGCGCGGTCGATCCGAGGACGTCCGTGCCCGCCGTGCGCCGGCAGGTCCGCTCGTTCTTCGGCCGTCGGCTGCCCGTGAGGGCCGCACAGTAGATTGGGCCCGTGCTCTCCCGTCTCACGCGCAACCGCGCCCTCGCGTTCAGCGCCCTCCCCGTCGCCGCGCTCCTCGCCGTCGTCGGGCTCGCGCCGCTGCCGTACGCCATCGCACAGCCCGGCTCCACGGCCGATGTGCTCGGCACGTACAAGGGGCGTGAGGTGATCACCATCAGTGGCGCGCCGGTCCGTCCGACGCGGGGCAAGCTGCTGATGACGACCATCGTGGCCACCGGACCCAGTGTCGACAACGACTTGGGCGTCGTCGCCGACGCCTGGTTCCGGACCGACCGGGCCGTGCTGCCGCGCGACGCCGTCTACCCTCCCGGGAAGTCGGACGCCGAGGTCGAGAAGCACAACCTGGCCGAGATGAAGCAGTCGCAGGACTCGGCCGTCGTCGCCGCCCTCAACCACCTGGAGCTGGACCCCGAGGACGTCGACGTCACCCTCAGCCTCCCCGACATCGGCGGGCCCAGCGCGGGGTTCCTCTTCTCCCTCGGGATCGTCGACAAGCTCGACGGCGACGGATCCGGCGGTGACCTCACGGGCGGCCGGACCATCGCCGGTACCGGAACCATCAGCTCGGACGGCACGGTCGGAGCGGTCGGCGGAGTCGCGCTGAAGACGCAGGCGGCCGGGCGGGACGGGGCGAGCGTCTTTCTCGTACCGAAGGACGAGTGCTCCCAGGCGCAGTCGGAGCTGCCGAAGGGGATGCGCCTGATCCCGGTCTCCGCCCTCGGCGACGCCGTGTCGTCCCTCCGGGCCCTGGGGCAGGGGCAGGAGGCGAAGGTTCCGAGCTGCTGACCGGCTCCTTCGGCGGGCACGGCCACGCGGTGAGGGCGGCCACGCGGTGAGGGCGGCGGGGCGGTGAGGGCGGCGGGGCGGTCAGGAGGGTCGGGCGGTCGGGTCGGTCGGGGCTCAGCCCTCCCTGATGAAGCCCTGCTCGATCAGCCACTCCTTCGCCACCTCGTGCGGGTCCCGCCCCTCCACGTCCACCTTCGCGTTCAGGTCCTGCGCCACCGCCGTCGTCAGCCGCGCGCTCAGCGGGTTCAGCAGGCCGGCGATCGCCGGGTACCTCTCGTACGTCTCGGCGTGCAGCGCGGGCGCCGCGTTGTAGTTGGGGAAGAAGCGCCTGTCGTCCGCCAGGACCGTCAGGTCCATCGCCTTGATCCGGCCGTCCGTCGTGTACACCTCGCCCAGCAGGCAGGAGTCGGACTGCGAGACCTGGGTGTAGATGATCCCGGCGTCCATCTTCCTGATGCCGGCCGCCGGCAGCTTCATCCCGTACTCCTTCTCCATGCCCGGCAGTCCGTCGTCACGCGAGGCGAACTCGTTCTCGACGCACACCGTCACCGCCGACGGGTCCTTCCGCGCCAGCGCGGCCACGTCCGACAGCGTCTTCAGCCCGTACCTCGCGTTGTTCTTCTTGGAGATCGCCAGCGCGTAGGTGTTGTTGAGCGTCGACTGCGGCAGCCACGCCACCCCGTGTTTCACATCCGCCTCGCGCACCGCCCGCCACTGCGCCTGCGGGTCGGTGATCGGCTCGGCGTTGCCGAGGTACGTGATCCAGGCCGTGCCCGTGTACTCGTAGATGGCGTCGGCGTCGCCCCGCACGATCGCCTCGCGCCCGCTGACCGATCCGGGCAGGTTGGTCCGGTCGAGGACCTCCGCGCCCGCCGCCTTGAAGATCAGGCCGATCATGTGGCCCAGGATGATGTTCTCGCTGAAGTTCTTCGACGTGATGGTGAGCGAGGCGCCCTGGAGCGGCCGGCCCCGGCCCACCGAGCCCGGCACCACGTCGTCCACCATCGGCGAACCGCTCTTGAGACCGCAGCCGGACAGCCCGGTCAGGGCCGCTCCCAGGACCAGCAGCCCCGCCACGGCGGTACGCACCGAACGCGTCACTTCCCCGCCTCCAGCCCGTGCGGCGTCAGCGCCACCTCCGCCAGCGAGGCCAGCCAGTCCACCAGCAGCGCGAGCGCCACCGTCAGGACCGAGCCGAGGACGAGGACCGCCATCCGCTGCGTCTGGATCCCCGAGGTGATCAGATCCCCGAGCCCGCCGCCCCCGCCGAAGGTGGCGAGCGTCGCCGTGCCCACATTGAGCACCAGCGCCGTGCGCACGCCGGCGAGGATCAGCGGTACGGCCAGCGGCAGCTCGACCTTCCCGAGCGTGCCGAGCGCCGACATGCCGATGCCCCGGGACGCCTCCACCAGCTGGGGATCGATCGCCCGCAGACCGGCCACCGTGTTGGAGAGCACCGGCAGCACCGCGTAGATCACCATGCCGATGATCGCGGTCGAGGGGCCGATGCCCAGCCAGATGACCAGCAGGGCGAGCAGGCCGATCGCCGGGGTCGCCTGGCCGATGTTGGCGAGCGCGGTGAAGAGGGGCGCGGCCCTGGCCAGCCGCCGGCGGGTCAGCGCGATGCCCAGCGGGATGGCGATGATCAGCACCCAGAAGGTGGAGATCGCCGTCAGCTTCACGTGCTGCCACAGCCGCAGCCGCACATTGCCGTCGTCCAGGGAGTTGCGGGCGACCGAGTCGAGGTCGGCGTCGGCGATCCACAGGAAGGTGGCGAGCAGGGCCGCCGCCACGACGACGGGCAGGACCACCAGCCTCTGCCAGGTGATCCGGCGCGGTGGCGGAGGTGGCGGAGGGGGTTCCTCCTCCTCGACCGCGTGACCGTCGTCGCGGAAGGCGTGACCTCGGACGTCGTGCTCGCCCGGCGGGCGCCGCTCGGCCGGGATCACGTGTCCCCCTCCGGCTCCCGCTCGGTCTGGCTGTGCCGCAGCTCCTCCAGATCGTGCTGCTGCTCGATCGCCGCCAGCCGGTCGGCCTCCAGGAGCTCCTGCACGGAGTTCATCAGCGTCTGCATGTCGACGACTCCGATGAACTCCCCGCGCCGCCCGGTCACCGCCACCCGGCCGCCGGAGTCGATCAGCACCGCCTCCAGGGCGTCGTGCAGGGTCGCGTCCCGCGTCACCGTGTCGTGCACCAGCTGGCCCGCCCCGGCCGGCGAACCCTTGGCCCGCATGAGGTCGCCGCGCCGCAGCCACTTGTACGGACGTCCGCGCCGGTCCAGCATCAGCAGCTCGCTGTGGGTGCTCCCGCGCAGCATGTTGAAGATCGACTGGAGTGGGTCGTCCACCGTCACCGTCGGGAAATCGGCGATCTCCACCTCCCGTACGCGGGTCAGGTTCAGCCTCTTGAGGGCCGCCCCCGCCCCGACGAAACCGGAGACGAAGTCGTCGGTGGGGTTGGTGAGGATCGCCTCGGGGGTGTCGAACTGGGCGATGTGCGAGCGCTCGCGCAGGACGGCGATCCGGTCGCCCAGCTTGATCGCCTCGTCGAAGTCGTGGGTGACGAAGACGATCGTCTTGTGCAGCTCGTGCTGGAGCCGGATCAGTTCGTCCTGGAGGTGGTCGCGGGTGATGGGGTCGACCGCGCCGAACGGTTCGTCCATCAGCAGGACGGGCGGGTCAGCGGCCAGCGCCCGCGCCACTCCGACGCGCTGCTGCTGTCCGCCGGAGAGCTGGCGCGGATAGCGGCCGTGGAACTCGCGCGGGTCGAGACCGACGAGGTCGAGCATCTCCTCGACCCGGTCCTTCACCCGCGCCTTCGACCAGCCGACCATCCTCGGTACGAGAGCGATGTTCTCGGCCACCGTCATATGGGGGAACAGCCCGGAGGACTGGATCGCGTACCCGACCTTGCGGCGCAGTTTCACCGGGTCGATGTCGGTGACGTCCTCGTCGTTGATCCGGATCCGGCCGCCCGACGGCTCGATCAGGCGGTTGATCATCTTGAGCGTGGTCGACTTCCCGCAGCCGGACGGGCCGACGAAGACCACCGTCTCGCCGGCCTTGATCTCCATGGTCACGCTGTCCACGGCGGGCTGGGGACTGCCCGGATAGCGCTTGGTGAGGTTCTCCAGCTCGATGGAGGCCCCGGAGGTGACGGCGGGGGTCCCGACCGGTGTCGTTTCGGGCGCGGTCTCAGACACGGATCCCCCTCGGAATGGTCAGCCGGCCGATCAGTACGTACGCGGCGTCGAAGAGCAGGGCGAGGACGATGATGCCGAGCGTCCCCGCCAGCACCTGGTTGATCGCGTTCGCGCTGCCCAGCGAGGCGATGCCGCGGAAGATCTCGTTGCCCAGGCCGGGGCCCGAGGCGTACGCGGCGATGGCGGCGATGCCCATCAGCATCTGGGTCGACACCCGGATGCCGGTCAGGATCGGCGGCCAGGCCAGCGGCAGCTCGACCCGGAGCAGCCGGGCCGTCCGGGACATGCCGATGCCCTTGGCCGCGTCCACCAGGTCCGGGTCGACGCCGCGCAGGCCGACGACCGCGTTGCGCACGATGGGCAGCAGCCCGTACAGGGTCAGGGTGATCACGGTCGGCGGGACGCCGAGGCCGACGAGCGGGATGAGCAGACCGATCGCGGCGAGGGAGGGAATGGTGAGGAGCGAGGCGGTGGACAGGATGGCCAGATTGCCCGCCCACGGGCTGCGGTAGGTCAGCAGACCGATGAGGAGCCCGAGCAGGGTGGCGATGACCATGCACTGGAAGACCGCGCTGACGTGCTGGAAGGCGTCCGTGAGCAGCTGCTGATGCCGGTTGGCCAGATAGTCCCAGAAGCTCACACGCCTCCCCCTTCACAGGGCTCGTCCCTCTCGGCCGTCCCTCGCGAGGCCGTGTGCTCCGGCCGTCCCCCGCACGACCGTCCTCGCCCCACCGTCCTGTTCCGGCCGTCCCTCGCACCACCGTCCTGCTGAGGCCGTCCCGCTCCTACCGGGGCTCGTCCTTCGCGGCCTGCTCCACCAGGGGGATGATCCGCAGCGGTACGGGGTTCTCCATGACGATCGCCGTGGAGGCCCGGACGATGCCATCAAAACCGACAACCCGGTCGATCACCCGCTGGAGATCGGCGTTGGAGCGGGCGACGAGCCGGCAGAGCATGTCGCCGTGACCGGTGGTGGTGTGCAGCTCCAGCACCTCGGGGACGGTCGCCAAGTGCCCCCGTACGTCCGCCCCTTGCCCCTGCTTGATCTCCAGGGTCGCGAACGCCGTCACGGGGTAGCCGAGGGCCGCCGGATCGACCTGCGGGCCGAAACCGCGGATGACTCCGTTCGACTGAAGACGATCGAGCCTGGCCTGGACCGTGCCGCGCGCGACGCCGAGGCGCCGGGACGCCTCCAGGACCCCGATGCGCGGCTCCCGCGCCAGCAGCACGATCAGACGCCCGTCCAGATGATCGATCGCCACAGCGTCCTCCCAGTGGTCATCATGTACAAGTCGCCCGCCCATACTGGACTCGCGCTGTGCAGATTGCCCACCCCTGAGGCGAACTATTGCGCAGCTTGCCGTTCGGCGGGACTCTGCCCCCATGACTGAGACCATCCAGCACACCCCCTCCACGGCGCGGCAGGCCGACCCCTTCCCCGTGAAGGGAATGGACGCGGTCGTCTTCGCCGTCGGCAACGCCAAGCAGGCCGCGCACTACTACTCCACGGCCTTCGGCATGAAGCTCGTCGCCTACTCCGGACCGGAGAACGGCAGCCGCGAGACCGCCAGTTACGTCCTGACGAACGGCGCCGCCCGCTTCGTGTTCACCTCCGTCATCAAGGCCTCCACCGACTGGGGCCGCTTCCTCGCCGACCACGTCGCCGCACACGGCGACGGCGTTGTCGACCTGGCGATCGAGGTGCCCGACGCGCGCGCCGCGTACGCGTACGCCGTCGAGCACGGCGCCACGGGCATCACCGAGCCGTACGAGATGAAGGACGAGCACGGCACCGTCGTCCTCGCCGCCATCGCCACCTACGGCAAGACCCGCCACACCCTCGTCGAGCGCTCCGGCTACGACGGCCCCTACCTGCCGGGCTTCGTCCCCGCGAACCCGATCGTCGAGCCGCCGGCCAAGCGCACCTTCCAGGCCATCGACCACTGCGTGGGCAACGTCGAGCTCGGCAGGATGAACGAGTGGGTGGCGTTCTACAACAAGGTCATGGGCTTCACGAACATGAAGGAGTTCGTGGGCGACGACATCGCCACCGAGTACTCGGCGCTGATGTCCAAGGTGGTCGCGGACGGCACCCTGAAGGTGAAGTTCCCGATCAACGAGCCGGCGATCGCGAAGAAGAAGTCGCAGATCGACGAGTACCTGGAGTTCTACGGCGGCGCCGGCGTCCAGCACATCGCCCTCGCCACCAACGACATCGTCGCGACCGTCCGCTCCATGCGGGCCAACGGCGTCCAGTTCCTCGACACCCCCGACTCGTACTACGACACCCTCGGCGAGTGGGCGGGCGAGACCCGGGTGCCGATCGAGACCCTGCGCGAGCTGAAGATCCTCGTCGACCGCGACGAGGACGGCTATCTGCTGCAGATCTTCACCAAGCCGGTCCAGGACCGCCCGACCGTCTTCTTCGAGATGATCGAGCGCCACGGCTCCATGGGCTTCGGCAAGGGCAACTTCAAGGCCCTGTTCGAGGCGATCGAGCGCGAGCAGGCGAAGCGCGGCAACCTCTAGTCCGCGTACGTGTGGCCCCACGGAGCCTGACCTGTGGGGCCGCACCCCTGTCAGGGCTTCGGTGCGGCCGCCTGTGCCCGCCTCTGGCCGGCCTTCTCGTCGCTCTCCGGCTTCTCGGGCTTCTCGGGCTTCTCGGGCTTCCGCGGGTTCTCCGGCTTCTGCGGGCTCTCCGGCTTCTCCGGCTTCTCCGTGCGGGAGGGTGCCGAACGCAGCTCCGTCGGCAGCTCGTCCGGCGGATCACCCAACGCCCGCACCGCCTTCTCCGCCTTCGGAGCGAGCAGCGGCGAGAACCACGGATTGATCCGCAGCGCCTCCGCCAGATGGCGACGGGCCGGACCGTACTCCTCCAGAGCCCGCTCGATCTCCCCCCGGTGGTACGAGAACAGCGCGCTCCGCAGCCCCTCCTCCGTCGCCCGCTTCGCGTACTCCAGGGCCTCCTTCGGCTCCCCGGCCCGGAACAGCGCCCACCCCAGCGCGTCCGCCACGTGCACCGACCGGTGGCCGCGCGCCCACTCCGCCTCCAGCCGCCGCACCGCCGCCTCCGCTTCCCCGTGGTCCGCCTCGAACAGGCCGAGGACCACCTCCGCGTTCGACCGGTTCGCCCACACCCCGCTCGTCAGCCGGTCGTACAGCGCACGCGCGTCCTCCGCCAGGCCCAGCGAGTCGTACAGCTCGCCGGCCTCCAGGACGTACTCCGGCAGCGGCAGCCGTTCCAGTGCCGCCCGGTAGTCGCGGAGCGCCTCGTCCGTGCGGCCGAGCGCCGCCAGCGCCCGCGCCCGCCCGGCCAGCGCGGGACCGTGGTCCGCTACGAAACGCAGCGCCGTCCCGTACTGCGCCACCGCCTCCTCCGGCTCGCCCCGCTCCCACGCCAGGTCACCCACGCGGGTGAGGGCCGCCGCCTTCTCCGTACCCGTCTCCGCCCGCCCCGCCGCGTCCAGCGCGGCCGCCGCCGCGTCCTCGCGCCAGCCGCGGTTGCGGTACGTCTGCGCGGCCCGCGCGCTGACCTGCGCTCCCGTGTGCAGCTCCGCCAGCTTGTCCATCGCCCCCCGGGCCGACGTGTAGTCCCCGAGACCGTTGTACGCGTCGATCAGCAGCGGGTACGCCGTCCAGCGCTTCGGGTTCGCCTTACGGACCCGCTCGCCCCACGTCTTGGCCGACTTCCAGTCGCCACGGGCGTTGGCCAGGGCGCCGAGACCCAGCTGCGCGTCGAGGTTCCCGCGCTCGGCCGGCACCACCGCGAGCGAGCGCCGCAGGGCCTGTTCGGCCCGCGAGTAGAACGCGGCGTCGCCCAGCCGCCCGCCCCGCTCCGTATAGGCCGCGCCCAGCACGGCCCATGACGCCTCGTCGTCCGGGTGCGCCTTCAGCCACTTCTCCCGGTCACCGATCAGCGCGGCGAGATCCGGCAGCGACGCCTCGGCACCCGCGTTCGCCGCGATCATCGCCCGCGCGGCCGGGCCCGGAGCCGGCGGCGGACCGTCCTCGAACAGACCGGGTGCGAAATCCGGGGCGTACAGCAGCGCCGTCGCGGCGAACACCGCGCCCACCCCGGCCGCGAGGACCGTCCTCGACACGTTCTCCGTCTTCATGGCGCTTACTGTGCGCCTGTACGAAGAGCACACGAAGCGCCCACTCCGGCGGGTTCACACCGATGGCCCCGGCTGCCAGGCTGGACGCATGGACGATCTTCTGACGCGGCTCCACGACGAGCTGCGGGCCGGGCTCCCGGACGAGGCCCTGATCACCGACCCGGACGTGATGGACGCCTACGCCCGCGACATGGCGAGCTTCTGCGCGGCCGGCGCCCCCGCCGTCGTCGTACTCCCGCGCACCGTCGAACAGGTCCAGCACGTCATGCGGACGGCGACCGCGCTCCGCGTCCCGGTCGTCCCGCAGGGCGCGCGCAGCGGCCTTTCCGGCGCCGCCAACGCCACCGAGGGCTGCATCGTGCTGTCCCTGGTGAGGATGGACCGCATCCTGGAGATCAACCCCGTCGACCGGATCGCCGTGGTCGAACCGGGCGTGATCAACGCCGTGCTGTCCCGGGCCGTCAACGAGCACGGCCTGTACTACCCCCCGGACCCGTCGAGCTGGGAGATGTGCACCATCGGCGGGAACATCGGCACCGCGTCCGGCGGACTGTGCTGTGTGAAGTACGGAGTGACGGCGGAGTACGTCCTCGGCCTCGACGTCGTCCTCGCCGACGGCCGGCTGCTCAGCACCGGCCGCCGCACCGCCAAGGGTGTCGCCGGATACGACCTGACCAGGCTCTTCGTCGGCTCCGAAGGCAGCCTCGGCATCGTTGTCAGAGCGGTGCTCTCGCTCCGGCCGCAACCCCCGCGGCAGCTCGCGCTCGCCGCCGAGTTCCCCTCCGCGGCCGCCGCCTGCGAGGCCGTCTGCGCGATCATGGAGCGGGGCCACACCCCGTCGCTGCTGGAGCTCATGGACCGCACCACCGTCCACGCGGTCAACCGGATGGCGCGGATGGGGCTCCCCGACTCGACCGAGGCGCTGCTCCTGTGCGCCTTCGACACCCCGGATCCGGCCGCCGACCTCGCCGCCGTCGGGGAACTGTGCACGGCGGCCGGGGCCACGCAGGTCGTACCCGCCGAGGACGCCGCCGAGTCCGAACTGCTGCTCCAGGCCCGCAGGCTGTCGCTCACGGCCCTGGAGACGATCACGTCCGCGACGATGATCGACGACGTGTGCGTACCGAGGACGAAGCTGGCCGCGATGCTCGACGGTACGGCCGCCATCGCCGCCAAGTACGACCTGACCATCGGCGTCTGCGCGCACGCGGGAGACGGCAACACCCACCCGGTCGTCTGCTTCGACCAGGCCGACGAGGACGAGGCGCGGCGGGCGCGGGAGTCCTTCGACGAGATCATGGCGCTCGGCCTGGAACTGGGGGGCACGATCACCGGCGAACACGGCGTCGGTGTACTGAAGAAGGAGTGGCTGGCCCGCGAGCTGGGCCCGGTGGGCCTTGAGCTCCAGCGCGGGATCAAGCGGACGTTCGACCCGCTGGGCCTGCTGAACCCCGGGAAGCTGTTCTGACGTTCCGCGGTAGCGATTCACGCGTCTCCGTCCTGAGAGTCGTCCGACGGCCACGGGTCGCGCGGCCACAGCTCGTCGGAGACGGCGGTCGTCGCGAGGAGTTCGGCCAGCCCGTCGTCGATGCCCAGCTGCTCGGCCTCGGTGCCCGGCGGCACGGCGCGCAGGGTCCGCTCCAGCCAGGCGGACACCTGCGCGGACGGCGCTTCGAGCAGCGCGTCCCCGTCGGGGGAGGAGAGGGCCATCAGCACGACGTCGCGGTCGTCGACCTTGGTGGGCCAGATCCTGACGTCCCCGTGCCCACAGGGCCGGAAGACGCCCTCGACGAGCAGCTCCCGGGCGAAGGTCCAGCTGACCGGGTGGTCCGAGCCGATGTGGAAGGTGATGTGGACGGCGTAGGGATCACCGGTGCGGTAGGCGAGCCGGGCGGGCACGGGGACGCTGCGTTCGGGGGAGAGCACCAGCTTCAGCTCCAGCTCGCGCTCGACGACGGTGTTCTCGGTGTTCTGCATGGCCTTGCTCCCTCTCGTACGGGGGCCCCGGGCGGGCCCGCAGAGGGAGAGAGCGGGGTGGGCGCGAGGTATGACGCGACTTCGGAGCAGTTTTTCGGGGGAGTTTCCGGGGGCGGGAGGAGGGACGGTCGTGCCTGGCCGCCGCGCGGTCCGGGCGGTGACGGCGGACCTTCGCGACCTCCGAGCCGGCGCGGCGTGCGGGGCATCCGGGCGCACGTACACTCGGCCCATGAACAGCCACGGCTAGCGCCTCTCGTTCGGATCATGCCGGGCTCGCGGGCCTGCTCCCTCCCGCCGCACCACCTTCCGCGACGCGTCCACCCCGGCGGCCCGGCCTGATCACCGCGCTCCGACCGGCCCCTCGCCTCGAGGGCGACGCATCGCCCTTCCCACCCCACCACCGCAGTCCCGACGCTCGTCGGCGCTGCCGCCAGGCGAGGGCCGCACGCCGGGCCGTAGCCGTCTCCGAAGGGACCACCGTGAAGTTGAGCGGGTTGTTGACCGGCCATGAGCACCACGTCGTCCAGGGCGACACCGAATCGACGCGGGTCACCGCGGGCACCACCTTCGACGTCGACCGGGTGGTGCCGGGCTCGCTCTTCATCGCCGTACCCGGCCACCGCGGCGGCGGCCCCGCCTCCATCGGCGCGGCGCTGGCGCGCGGGGCGGTGGCGGTACTCGTCGACGCCGAGGGAGCCGCCGCCGCGCCCCCGGGAGGGGAGCTGCTGCCCGCCGTGTGCGTCGTACGGGTACCCGACACCCGCAAGGCGGCCGCGGTCGTCTCCTCGCGCTATTTCGGCGAGCCGGGCCGGGACATGGACGTGGTGGCCGTCACCGGGACCAACGGGAAGACCTCCATCTCCTACATGGTCGAGTCGCTGCTCAGGATCTCGGAGGGCGCCTCGGTGGGCGTGATCGGTACGGCGGGCAGCCGGATCGGCGACGAGATGATCCCGATGCCGCCCTCGGTGCTGACCACACCGGAATCGCCCGACCTGCAGTACCTCCTGGGCCGTATGCGCGACCAGGGCACCGGCAGCGTGGTGCTGGAGGCCACCTCGATGGCTTTGCAGACGTACCGGATGGACAGCACCTTCGCCGACGTCGGCGTCTTCACCAACCTGACCCAGGACCACCTGGACGACCACGGCACGATGGCCCACTACACGGACGCCAAACTGCGGCTGTTCCAGGGGCTGTGCCGGCACGCGGTCGTCAACGTGGACGACGCCGTGGGAGCCGGCATCCGCCTGATGATGCCGGACGCGGTGACCACCTACGGCCTGGACGAGGAGGCGGACTTCCGCGCCACGGACCTGATCGCGGACGCCTCGGGCACACGGTTCACGCTCAACCACGGGGGCCGGGCGTACCCGGCGTCGATCCCGGTCCCGGGCCGCTTCTCCGTCTCCAACGCCCTGGCCGCCGTCGCTGCCTGCCACGTACTGGGGCACGACCTGGACGGGCTGGTCGCCGCGCTCGCCCAGATGCCGCCCGTACCGGGCCGGTTCGAGCGCTTCGTGACCCCCGCCGGGACGTCGGTGATCGTGGACTACGCGCACTCGCCCGACTCCCTCGACAAAGTCCTCACGGCCATCCGAGGCTTCGCCCGGGGCCGGGTCGTCACCGTCTTCGGCTGCGGCGGAGACCGCGACACCACCAAGCGGGCCGAGATGGGCCGCATCGCCGGCACCCATTCCGACCTGTGCGTCCTGACGTCGGACAACCCCCGCGGCGAGGACCCCGAGGCGATCCTGGACCAGATCGCCCCCGGCATCGAGGCCACCGGCACGCCGTACGAACGCTCCGCCGACCGTCGCCGGGCCATCGCCCTCGCGCTGTCCGCGGCTCGGCCCGAGGACATCGTCCTGATCGCCGGAAAGGGCAGCGAACCGCACCAGATCGTGGGCGAGGAACTGCTCCCCTTCAGCGACATGGCGACCGTCCGCGAGCTGGCCTCCCGCCGGCTCCTGTGAATCGGAACCCCGGCCCGGCGGGCAGGGGCCTCGGTCACGATCGGTGACAGGAAGGCCGGGAGGCCCCTCCCGACGGACGACCGTCGGCCTGAGCGTGACGGTGAGTGGCGAGATTGTGGGGATGTCGCTCGAAGGCGGGTTTTCTCTCGGCCTCCGTCGTTCCGCGGCGTCGTTCTTCGTTACTGTCCTCCTTGGGCCGAGCGCCCGATGGTCGACGGAGCTTTGTGACGGAACGGAGTCGGGGCAGTGGCTACTCCTCCTGGAGCCGGCGGGGAGGTACCGCAGGCCGGGTACTACCCGGACCCGTCCATTCCCGGGTACATCCGGTACTGGAACGGGGGCGCCTGGGTGCCCGGGACGAGTCGTCCCGCGCCCAAGGAGGGCGAGTCCCTGCCGGCGGCGCCGGTCGCGGTGATGCCCTCGGGGCCTTCGCCCGCTCCGGTCCCGGCGCCCGCGCCGGCGCAGGTGCCCGCCGTGGAGGAGACCGGCCCCGTCTTTCTGGACGAGGACCCGGAGATCGACACACGGGCCGAGCCCGAGCCGGCCTCGGCGTGGCAGGCGGACACCGCCCGGCAGACGGGTTTCGGCGGCGACCGCGACCAGAAGGTCCGCTGGGGCGCGCCGGACCAGGACCAGGAGCGGCACCAGGACCCGGAGGCCTCGGCCCCCGCCGTCGGCAGGGACCCGCGCATCGCCGCCGCGTCCCCGCCCCGGCTCGGCGGCATGCCCGTCACCCCGGCCACGGCCGCGGACCCGACGGGCGGCGCGCTGCCCGGGGTACGGCAGACCGCCAAGGCCGACCGTCAGCGCCCGCCCGCCGACGGCACGATGACGATCCGCGCCGTGCCGCCGCAGGCGGACAGGGCCGGACGCGGCGGACAGTCACCCCAGGCGGAGCGGGCCGGGTCGGGCGCCGAGGCGCCGCAGCAGTACGACGACCCTCAGGCTCTCCCGACCTCGCAGGGGACGCGGAGCTCCCAGGCGCCCTACGGCCCGCCCGCCGAACAGGGCCCGCAGGCGGCGCCGCACGGCGCCCAGGCCGCTCCGGTGAGCCAGAGCCGGCCCGGACGGCAGGGCCCGCAGGCGCCCCACGCCCCGCAGGGACCCCAGGCACCCCACACGCCTCACGGACCGCTCCCCGGCCAGGCCCAGCCCGCCCCCGTCACCGCCCCCGTCACCACCGGACCCGGTGGTGGTGCGCCGTCGTGGGCGCAGCAGGTGCACCAGCTCGCCCAGCCGTCCGGCGGACAGGCCGAGTCCGAGCAGCCCGTGCTGCCCTGGAAGCCACCCGTCGAAGACCCGTTCCTCCAGGCCGCCCGTGCCCAGGCCGCCGCACGGCCCGCCGGGCTCGGTAAGCGTCTGGTCGCCCGGCTCGTCGACACCGTCGTGCTCGGCGCGCTCAGCGGCGCCGCGGCCTTCCCCTTCGTCGTCAAGGCGCTCGACCACATCGACGCCAAGATCGAGGCGGCCAAGCAGTCGGGAGTCACCGTCCAGGTCTGGCTCCTGGACGGCACCACCTCCCTCTACTTCGGGATCGCGCTGGCCGCCCTGCTCGTCCTCGGGCTGCTCTACGAGGCGCTGCCCACCGCCAAGTGGGGCCGCACGCTCGGCAAGAAGCTCTGCGGCCTCCAGGTACGGGACATCGAGGCGCACGAGCCGCCGGCCTTCGGCGCGGCCCTGCGCCGCTGGCTCGTGTACAGCGTCCTCGGCCTGCTGGCCGTCGGTGTTCTCAACGTGCTGTGGTGCCTCGTCGACCGCCCCTGGCGCCAGTGCTGGCACGACAAGGCGGCCCGCACCTTCGTCGCCGGCTGACCGCCCGGTCCCTGACCGGCTCGGTCCGGGGCGGCGTGCCCGTCGGGCGCCCGCACCCGAACACCCCGTACAGCGGTCCCCCGAACGGGCGGCGAATCCTTGCGGGGGCCCGCCACGCGCGGTGCACTGCCCCCATGAGCAACGACCAGCCGACGCCCGGCCAGCCGCCCGAGGACGATCCGTTCCTCAAGAAGCCGCAGGACCCCACGCCGCCGTCGGCGGGGTCTCCGTACGGCAGTCCGCCGCCGGACGGTCCACCGCCCGAAGGCCCCCCGCCCGGCGGGCCGGGCTCGACCGGCTCGCCGTACGACAGCGCGCCGCCTCCTCCGCCGTACGGCGGTTACGGGGGCGGCTACGGCGGTACCGACCCGCTCGCCGGGATGCCGCCGCTCGCCGAGTCCGGCCGGCGCATCCTCGCCCGGATCATCGACTGGCTGATCATCGCCGTACCGCTCGCGATCATCGGCATCCCGTTCGACGTCTACGACCGGGCCACCGAGAACGACGCCGACTTCGGCGACACCGTCAACAGCTTCAACGGCGGCAGCCAGCTGATCTTCCAGCTCCTCACCATCGTCGCGTACATCGCCTACGACACCGTGATGACGGCCAAGGACGGCCAGACGCTGGGCAAGAAGTGGATGAAGCTGCGCGTCGCGATGCTCAACGACGGCTCCACGCCGTCGATGAACACCTCGCTGATCCGTGCCGTCGTGCTCTGGCTGCCCGCGCTGATCTGCTGCGCGTGTCTGTGGCCGCTGCTGATCCTGATCCTGATCCTGGTGGACAAGCCCTACAAGCAGGGCCTCCACGACAAGGCGGCCAAGACGGTCGTGGTCTCCGTCCCGCAGTAGCCCCGGCGGACGGGAACCATCCGGTCACGAACGGATCCTGGTGTCGGCCCCCGCCCCCGCGTGGACGGCCGGTACCCGGATCTCTTCGTTCCGGGGGAGTGGCGCCGCCGGGCGGGGCTCGCGCCGCGGCGCCGGCATCGTCACCGTGACGAGCAGTCCGAGGACGAGCCCGGCAGCGCTGATCATGAAGATCGCCGGCGGGCTCGTCGTACGGGACAGCAGCAGCAGGGCGAGGGTGGAGAAGACCACCGTGGCCGAACCGTAGGCGAGCTGTGCGGCGTTCGGACGCGACATGACGGTTACCGTCCCTCGAAGCATCGGCGGGTCGCACTCCCGGGCGACTCTACGTCCGTGCATGCCCGAGCGGAACCGGCGGTAAGCGTGACCTCACCCACGGTGCGGGTGCACAGGGGGCGCATGGAGTCATCGTTCCGCCAACCGTCCCACCAGGTGCGCCGGATGGCTGTCCGGATTCCGGAAAGCCGCTCCTGCATAGTGCAGTTGGTCTGTTCAAGTCAAGGTCTGTCTTTTCGGCCGTAACTCCGGTCGAATGTCGTCACTTGTGACGCGCGACCCCGCCTGCGGACATCCACCCCACCTCCGGTCCGCGGTCGCGGGCGCCGGGGAGGACAACATCAAGTGACCATCAGACGACGGGCGATCAGAGCGTCCGCGGTCGTCGTGGCGCTCGCGGCCACGGCCGCCACTGCCTCGACCTTCACCACCGCATGGGCCGAGAACAAGGGGCCGAACGCGCCCGCGGGCATCGAGCGCCACGACCCGGCCGGCCACGACCACGCCGACAAGACCGCGGTCGACCACGACCTCGAGGGCCCGTTCAGCAAGCAGCGTCAGCAGCAGCGCGAGGCCGCGCTCGAGCAGGTGCTGAGCGGCGACGCCAAGGTCGAGCGCCGCGGTGGCTCACAGGTCGTCAAGCTCGACAGCAAGAAGTACGTCGAGCTGGGCCGCGAGAAGACCGACAAGATCTTCACGATCCTCGTCGAGTTCGGCGACAAGGTCGACGACACGACCCTGGTGGACCGCGCCGACGACGACACGGCCGAGCCGAAGCCGAAGTACGGCGGCACGCCCGGCCCGCTGCACAACCAGATAGCCGAGCCGGACCGTACGAAGGACAACTCGACGGCCTGGCAGGCGGACTACGACCAGCAGCACTTCCAGGACCTGTACTTCGGCACCGGCAAGGACGCCGAGGGGCAGCCCAAGCAGTCGCTGAAGACGTACATGGAGAAGACCTCCTCCGGCCGCTACTCGGTCGAGGGCGGTGTCTCGGACTGGGTCAAGGTCGAATACAACGAGGCCCGCTACGGCTCGAACTACTGCGGCAACAGCAACTGCGCCAACGTGTGGGACGCCGTCCGCGACGGTGTCACCGCGTGGGTCGCCGACCAGAAGGCCAAGGGGCGCACCGACGCCCAGATCAAGGCCGACATGGCGCAGTACGACCAGTGGGACCGCTACGACTTCGACGCCGACGGCAACTTCAACGAGGCCGACGGCTACATCGACCACTTCCAGATCGTCCACGCGGGCGAGGACGAGTCGGCGGGCGGCGGCGCCCAGGGCGGCGACGCCCTGTGGGCCCACCGCTGGTACGCGTACGGCACCAACGCGGGCAAGACCGGCCCGGCGCACAACAAGGCCGGCGGCACCCAGATCGGCGACACCGGCATCTGGGTCGGCGACTACACGATGCAGCCCGAGAACGGCGGCCTCGGCGTCTTCGCCCACGAGTACGGTCACGACCTCGGTCTGCCCGACCTGTACGACACCTCCGGCAAGCCCGGCGCCGAGAACTCGACCGGCTTCTGGTCCCTGATGTCCTCCGGCTCCTGGCTCGGCCGCGGCAAGGAGTCGATCGGCGACCTGCCCGGCGACATGACCGCGTGGGACAAGCTGCAGCTCGGCTGGCTCAACTACACCAAGGTGAGCGACGAGCAGCGCGCCACGAAGTCCACCCACAAGCTGGGCGTGGCCGAGTACAACACCAAGAACCCGCAGGCGCTCGTCGTCGAGCTGCCGAAGAAGCAGGTCACCACCGATGTCGTCGCGCCCGCCGAGGGTGCCACGCAGTGGTGGAGCGACATGGGTGACGACCTCAAGAACACCCTGACCCGCTCCGTCGACCTCACCGGCAGGTCGAAGGCCACCCTGGAGCTCAAGGGCTGGTACGACATCGAGCTGGACTACGACTACCTCTACACCGAGGTGTCGACGGACGGCGGCGCCAACTGGACGGCCCTGGACGGCACCGCCGACGGCAAGCCGCTGCCGCGCGACGCGAGCGGCGCCCCGGCGCTGACCGACGTCTCCGGCTCGTACAAGAACCTCGTGTACGGCCTGGACGCCTACGCCGGCAAGAAGTTCGACCTCCGCTTCCGCTACCAGACGGACGGCGGCGCGGGCGGCAAGGGCTTCGCGGCCGACGCCATCACGCTGACCGCCGACGGTGCCACCGTCTTCGCGGACAACGCCGAGAACGGTGACAACGGCTGGACCGCGAAGGGCTTCTCGCGGATCGGCAAGGGCTTCACGAAGGAGTACGAGCAGTACTACCTCGCGGAGAACCGCCAGTACGTCTCGTACGACGCGACCCTCGAGGTCGGCCCGTACAACTTCGGTTTCACGGGTGACAAGGCCAGCTGGGTCGAGCACTACCCGTACCAGAACGGCCTGCTGATCTGGCTGTGGGACACCTCGCAGAAGGACAACAACACGGCCGTCCACCCGGGCCAGGGCCTCATCCTCCCGGTCGACGCGCACCCGACGCCGCTGAAGTGGGCGAACGGGACCCTGATGCGCAACCGCGTCCAGTCCCACGACGCGCCGTTCGGCACCTACCGCACCGACGGCTTCCGTCTGCACAACGCGGACGTCCCGACGTGGATCAAGCCGCAGGCCGGTAACCCGGTCTTCGACGACCGCAAGGGCGTCTACTGGTTCAAGGAGACCGAGCGGGCCGGCGTCAAGGTAACTGACACCAACACCAAGATCGCGGTCGTCAAGGAGCCGAAGAACGGCCGGACGATCACCGTCCAGGTGGGTCCGTCGACGAAGTAGTCGACATCGTCGCAGGTCAAAACATGATCGGCCGTCGCCCTCTAGCGGGCGGCGGCCGATCGTGTTTAGGTGCGTCTGACAGATTCCTTATTGACATCGAACGTACGGGGGAGTGGTTTCGGCATGCCCGGTGGAGGGTTCTGCAAGTTGCCAGGGGGCAGTGTGGTCGTCGCCATCGGGCTGCCGAGCCCGGCGGGCGACGGCGCCACGGTCCGCTTCCTGGTCCACGCCGCGAACCGCGCCCGCGCCCTGACCAGGCTGCGGAACCTCGGTCTGCGGGCGGTCTACCTCCGGGGCAACGCGGAGCCCCCGACGCCGGACGAGATCACGGCGGTCCTCCACCACCCGGACGGCCTGCTGTGGAGATCCAACCCGGGCGCGGCCCAGGAACTCTGGCACCCGGCGCGCTCCCTGCCGACCGGCTGAGCCACCCGGGGCCCCGGGCCTCGGAGTGCGGGGCCCGGCTCAGACCACCGGCTTCCCGGTCAGCTGGACCCCGGCCGCCCGCAGCTCCTCCAGGGCCTTGTCCGTCGTCTCCTTCGACACGCCCGCGGTGAGGTCCAGCAGGACATGGACCTTGAACCCCTCCCGCGCCGCGTCCAGCGCCGTGGCCCGCACGCAGTGGTCCGTCGCGATCCCGACCACGTCGACCTCCACGACCTCCCGCTCCCGCAGCCACTCGGCGAGCGTCCTGCCGTTCTCGTCCCGCCCCTCGAAGCCGCTGTACGCCGCCTCGTACGCGCCCTTGTCGAACACGGCCTCGATCGCCCCGCTGGCGACGGCGGGCGCGAAGTTCGGATGGAAGCCGACGCCCTCCGTGCCGGCGACGCAGTGCACCGGCCAGGAGGTGACGTAGTCGGGCTCCTGGCCCTCCCGCGCGAAGTGGTCCCCCGGGTCGACGTGGTGGTCGCGGGTCGCCACCACATGCCGGTACGCGGCGCCCGCCGCCTCGCCGACCAGGTCGGTGACGGCGGCGGCGACGTCCGCCCCTCCGGCGACCGCGAGGCTGCCGCCCTCGCAGAAGTCGTTCTGAACGTCCACGACGATCAATGCGCGGTGCATGGGGGGTGTCCTTAGCGGGTCGGAAGGGGAACGGGCCGGAAGGGGAACGCCTTCGAGCCTAGAGACTTCCCCCTCCCTTCGGGAGGGGGCATTTCCGGGCGTTCCGGCTGCCTTCTACACGTACTCCGTCGGCAGTACCGGCTCACCCCGCGAGAGCTGCATGGCGGACATCGGCAGTCCGGCCCGCGCCGCCATGTGCCGCGCCCTGGCCGCCTCCAGGGGCTCGTGGGCCACCACGTCGCCGCCCTTGACCAGCTCGACGAGGAGTCGGCGGTCGGCCAGCTCCGGCGGGACCTCGCCGGTGCCGACGACCTCCGCCTCGGCCACGCCCTCCGCGTCCGTCCGCCGCGCCGCCCACTTGCGGCCGCCGACCGACGCCTTCCCGCCCAGCGACTTCTTCGCCACCGGCGTCAGCGGCGCCTCGGGGTCGGCCGACCGGGCGCGGGCGACCAGCTTGTAGACCATGGAGCAGGTCGGGTGCCCGCTGCCGGTCACCAGCTGGGTCCCGACGCCGTACGCGTCGACCGGGGCCGCCGCCAGGGAGGCGATGGCGTACTCGTCCAGGTCCGAGGTGACCACGATCTTGGTGTCCTCGGCCCCCAGCTCGTCGAGCTGCTGCCGCACCCGGTGGGCCACGAGCAGCAGGTCCCCGGAGTCGATCCGCACGGCGCCGAGGTCCTTCCCGGCCACCTCCACGGCGGTACGGACGGCCTCCGTCACGTCGTAGGTGTCGACGAGCAGGGTCGTACCGCTGCCCAGGGTGTTCACCTGGGCCTGGAACGCGTCCCGCTCGGTGTCGTGGAGCAGGGTGAAGGCGTGGGCGGAGGTGCCGACGGTCGGGATGCCGTAGCGGAATCCGGCGGCGAGGTCGGAGGTGGAGTCGAAGCCGCCGACGTACGCGGCCCGCGCGGAGGCGACGGCGGCCAGCTCGTGGGTGCGCCGGGCGCCCATCTCGATGAGCCGCCGGCCGCCGGCCGCGGCCGACATCCGGGAGGCGGCGGCCGCGATGGCCGAGTCGTGGTTGAGGATCGAGAGGATCACCGTCTCCAGGAGCACGCACTCGGCGAAGGAGCCCTCGACCCGCAGGATCGGGGAGCCGGGGAAGTACACCTCGCCCTCGGGGTAGCCCCAGATGTCGCCGGAGAAGCGGTAGGCCGCCAGCCACTGGAGGGTCGGCTCGTCCACGACGCCCTGCTCGCGCAGGAAGCCGAGCATGTCCGGGTCGAAGCGGAAGTTCTCGACCGCGTCCAGGACCCGTCCGGTGCCCGCCACCACGCCGTAGCGCCGCCCCTCGGGCAGCCGGCGGGTGAAGACCTCGAAGACGGAGCGCCGGTCGGCGGTGCCGGCCCTGAGGGCAGCCTGGAGCATGGTCAGCTCGTACTGGTCGGTGAAGAGCGCGGTCGACGGCACGCCCACCCGTCGCCCGCCGGCGCCCTTGTTTCGGAGCGCTTCGTGCGCCCCTTCTTCCTGGAGCCCAAGGTCCGCAGCGTTCATGTCAGCGATGCTACCCCCGAATACTCGTCAGAGTGACGATTTCTGTCGCCGCCCGTGTGCCCCGTTTGTGCGACGGGCCACTCGGGGTGGCAGCATGGGGTAAGTGAGCGTCGCGCCTATCGAGATCGAACGTACGGAATCGGCCCGGGAGAACCAGGCGGTCGTCGAACCGGACGTGCCCTGGGTGACCCTCGTGCACAACGACCCGGTCAATCTGATGAGCTATGTGACCTACGTCTTCCAGGCGTACTTCGGTTACTCCAAGGACAAGGCGCACAAGCTGATGCTCGACGTGCACCACAAGGGCCGCGCGGTGGTCTCCAGCGGCACCCGCGAGGAGATGGAGCGGGACGTGCAGGCGATGCACGGTTACGGGCTGTGGGCGACGCTGTCGCAGGACCGCGGCTGATGGCCGGCCGTTTCGAGGCGCTGCCCGGCGGTGGCGCCGCCGTGGCGCTCGACGAGGTCGAGGTCTCCATCCTCCGTTCCCTGGCCGTCCAGCTCATGGAGCTGATCGGGCCGGGCGACGAGCCCGTCGAGGGCGAGGACCCGCTGGCGGCGCTCTTCGCCGAAGGGCCGAGCCAGGCCCCGACCGATCCCGCGCTCAAGCGGCTCTTCCCGGACGCGTACGGCGACGAGGACGAGGAGCTGCGCGCCGCGGCGGCCGACTTCCGGCGGTACACCGAGAACGACCTGCGGGCCCGTAAGCGCGCGGACGCCCTGGCGGTCGTCCGCAGCCTCGACGCGCTCTCCTCCGGTGAGGGCGGCGTCGTCCTCAAGCTCACCGCGGACGAGTCCCGGGCGTGGCTCGGCGCGCTCAACGATCTGCGGCTGACCATCGGGACCCGGCTGGAGGTCACCGACGAGGACGAGGGCGGCGAGCTGTACCGGCTGCCGGATTCCGACCCCCGCAAGCCGATGGTGATGGCGTACCTCTGGCTCGGCGCGCTCCAGGAGTCGCTCGTCGAGACGCTGATGCCGTAGCGGTCGGCGGCAGTCGGCGGCTCCGTCGGCGTTCGCTCAACGGACACTCAAATCCGCATAACGAATACGTCACCAAAGTGTTCGGCCTTGCCGTGTTGAGTCCTTTCTGTCCCCTTTTCCCTGTGGTGTGCGCCACAGTCGATCCCGTTGATCACTGTCCACCCCGTGATAAATCTTCACGACCACCCGGGGACGCCACCCCTGTGCCCGGGGGCGCTTCGACCGGCTGACCGCCGGTAGCACTCCATCCACATCCGGGGGGATCAGGACCTGATCCGCGGCCAGACGCAGTCGGCGCGGATCAGCATGGAGAAAGGCGCACCACCATGACCTCAGTGCAGGTCGACAAGCAGCACGACGGCACCGACGGGGCCGTGGGCGGCGGCGAGGGCTACCAGCGCGGCCTCGGCGCCCGGCAGATCCAGATGATCGCGATCGGCGGCGCCATCGGCACCGGCCTCTTCCTCGGCGCCGGCAAGGCCATCGCCAAGGCCGGCCCCAGCCTGATCCTCGCCTACGCCATCGCGGGCCTGGTCATCTTCTTCATCATGCGGGCCCTGGGCGAGCTGCTCATGTACCGCCCGGTGTCGGGCTCCTTCTCGGAGTACGCCCGTGAGTTCGTCGGCCCCTTCTGGGGGTTCGTGACCGGCTGGACGTACTGGCTCTTCTGGGTGGTCACCGGCATCACCGAGGTCACGGCGGCCGCCACCTATATGACGTACTGGTGGGACATCCCGCAGTGGATCTCGGCGCTGGTCTTCACCGTGGTCCTCTTCGGCGCCAACCTGATCTCCGTGAAGCTCTTCGGTGAGCTGGAGTTCTGGTTCTCCATGATCAAGGTCACCGCGATCATCGGCATGATCCTCATCTGCGCCGGCATCCTCACCATCGGCTTCTCCGACGCCGGCGACACCGCCTCCGTGACCCACCTGTGGGACCAGGGCGGCTTCTTCCCCACCGGCATCGGCAACACGCTGATGACCCTCCAGATCGTCATGTTCGCCTTCCTCGCCGTCGAGCTGGTCGGCGTCACCGCCGGCGAGTCCAAGGACCCGGAGACGGTCCTGCCGAAGGCGATCAACACCGTGCCGTGGCGCATCGCCGTCTTCTACGTCGGCGCGCTGATCATGATCCTCTCGGTCGTGCCGTGGACGCACTTCAAGCCGGGGATCTCCCCGTTCGTCGCCGCCTTCGAGCAGATGGGCCTCGGCATCGGCGCCGCGATCGTCAACTTCGTGGTGCTGACCGCCGCCCTGTCCTCCTGCAACTCGGGCATGTACTCCACCGGCCGCATGCTGCGCGACCTCGCGCTCAACGGCCAGGGCCCGAAGATCTTCACGCGGCTCACCAAGAGCGGCACCCCGCTGCTCGGCCTGACCTTCTCGGCCGCGCTGATGCTGGTCGGCGTCTGGATCAACTACGTCGCCCCGGGCAAGGCCTTCGAGTACGTCGTCTCCTTCGCCACCATCTCCGGCATGTGGGCCTGGATCATGATCCTGGTCTGCCAGATCCGCTACCGCGCCAAGGCGAACCGCGGCGAGCTGCCCGAGTCCACCTTCAAGGCCCCCGGCGCCCCGTACACCAGCTGGTTCGCGCTGCTGTTCATCGGCATGGTCATCGTGATGATGGGCCTCGACGAGGGGGCGCGCGTCTCCCTGTACTGCGCGCCGGTCTGGGGCCTGATCCTGGGCGTCTCCTACCTGGTCCTGAAGTCCCGCAACCCGGAGGGCGCGGCCTTCGCCAAGCGCTCCTGACGCATCCGTCTCACCCTTCGGGCCGTTCCGTACCGCTCCTCGGTACGGGACGGCCCGTCTGTCTATCCTGTCGAACATGCTGACCATCACACGGGCCCTGTACGACCAGATCGTGGAGCACTCCCGCGCGGACCACCCCGACGAGGCCTGCGGCGTGGTCGCGGGTCCGGTCGGCACCGGCCGCCCCGAGCGGTTCATCCCGATGCTGAACGCCGCGCGCTCGCCCACGTTCTACGAGTTCGACTCGGCCGACCTGCTGAAGCTGTACCGCGAGATGGACGACCGGGACGAGGAGCCGGTGATCATCTACCACTCGCACACGGCGACCGAGGCATACCCGTCCCGTACGGACATCTCGTACGCCAACGAGCCCGCCGCCCACTACGTCCTGGTCTCCACGGCCGACACCGACGGCGCCGGGCCCTTCCAGTTCCGCTCCTTCACCATCGTCGAGGGCGTCGTCACCGAGGAGGAGGTCCAGGTCGTCGAGGCCTACGTGGAGGCCTGAGAAGCCCCGGGGACCAGGGCCCCGGCCCCCGTTCCCGTCGTACGGAAGCGGGCGAGGTACGCCGACGGCGTCACCCCGAAGTGCCGGGCGAACGCCCTGCGCAGGCTCTCGTCGCTGCCGAGCCCGCTGCGCGCCGCCGCGCCCGTGACGCTCGCCCCGCCCTCCAGGAGCAGCCGGGCCGCCTCCACCCGTACCCGCTCCACATAGCCGGCCGGAGTGGCGCCGATCTGCTCCCGGAACAGCCGGGTCAGATGCCGGGCGCTGACCCCCGCCCGCCGGGCGAGCGCCGTCGCGCTGTGGTCGGCGCCCGGATCGGCGGCGACCGCGTCGAGCAGCGGCCGCACCAGGGGATGGCCCGTCGGGGGAGTGCGCGAGGCGGCCGAGAACTGCGACTGTCCGCCGGGCCGCTGCAGGAACACCACCAGATCGCGCGCCACCGCGCGGGCGGCGGCCGGGCCGCGGTCCCGCTCGACCAGGGCGAGGCAGAGGTCGATTCCGGCGCTCACCCCCGCCGAGGTGAACACCGGCCCGTCCTCGACGAAGATCGCGTCCGCCGTCACCTCCACCCCGGGATGGCGGCGGCCCAGCGCGGCCGCGTGTTCCCAGTGGGTCGTCGCCCGCCTCCCGTCGAGAAGGCCGGCGGCCGCGACCGCGAAGGCCCCCGTGCACACGGCCGCGACCCGCCGCGAGCGGCCGGCGAGCGCCGCCACGGGCGCCACGACCTCGGGGGCGGTCACCCACCGGTCCACGTCCACGGCGCCCGGGACCACCAGCGTGTCCGCGCCCGTGACCTCCTCCGCCGCCAGATCGGCGCCGAGGCGGAGCCCGGTGGAGGTCCGTACGTCCCGCCCGCCCGGGGTGCAGACGCGGACGGAGTAGGCGGGCCCGGCCGTGCCGAACACCTCCAGGGGGGCGGAGACGTCGAGCAGGCGTACGCCGTCGAAGGCGAGGACGACCACGGTGTGAGTCATGTATCCGATTCTGTGGGAAGAACGTCCCGAAGGACATGGCGGGGCCGGGGCCGGGGCGAGGATTCTGGAGCCATGGACCTCACCGAGACCGTTCCCGACAGCAAGATCGCCACCGCCGCCACCGAGCTGGTCCGCGACACCGCGAGCGAGCTGATCTACCACCACTCCCGCCGTGTGTACCTCTTCGGCGCCCTCCAGGGCCGTGCCCGCGGACTCGCCTTCGACCCCGAACTCCTCTACGTCGGCGCGATGTTCCACGACCTGGGCCTGGGCGAGGCCCACCGGGACAGCGGCCGTCGCTTCGAGGTCGACGGCGCCGAGGAGGCGGCCGCCTTCCTGCGCTCGTACGGCGTCGGCGAGGACGCCGTACGACGCGTGTGGACCGCGATCGCCCTGCACACCACCCCCGGCGTCCCGCAGTTCATGGAGCCCGAGGTCGCCCTGGTGACGGCGGGAGTCGAGTACGACGTCCTCGGCATCGGGTACGACGACCCGGCCGTCGTCTCGCCCGAGGACCGGGCCGCGGTCGTCGCCCTGCATCCGCGCCCCGACTTCAAGCGCCGGATCCTGCGCGCGTTCACCGAGGGGACCGCCCCCAAGCCGGAGACGACCTTCGGCAATGTGAAGGCGGACGTGCTGCGCCACTTCGTGCCCGGCTTCGTCCCCGGCGACTTCGTGACCACCATCGAGGGCTCCGCCTGGCCCGAGTGACGGCCACCGGTGGGGCCGCCGGGAGGCGCGTGCGCCCGGGAGTCCAGCAGGCGAGCGGGATCTGTCCGTCATGTGAGATCACATTCCGGAACCCGGACCGGGAATCGATACGATGACCGCATGGTTTCCCACGACGTGAGCGAACAGACGCCGGGCACACCCCTGCTCGTGGCCCGTCTGCACGTCGACCTGTGCCGCCTCGCCAGCGCGATGTGTACGTCCCGCGCTGCGCACTGAGCACCGATCCACGGCCCGAGCGCACCTCCCAGCACCACCCCCTTCCGCGCGGGGGCCCCAGCCGCGCGCCCACCACGTCACTCCCGACAGGAGCCCACGCCATGGCCATCGAGGTCCGCATCCCGACCATCCTCCGCACCTACACCGACGGCGCCAAGGCCGTCGAGGGCAGCGGTGACACCCTCGCCGAGCTCTTCGCCGACCTGGAGTCCCGGCACAACGGGATCGAGGCCCGCATCGTGGACAACGGCACCCTGCGCCGCTTCGTCAACGTCTACCTGAACGACGAGGACGTACGGTTCCTGGACGGCATCGACACCAAGCTCGCCGACGGCGACAACGTCACGATCCTGCCGGCCGTCGCCGGCGGCATGGTCTGATCCACATGCGTTACGACTCCCCGCTGGCGGCGGTCGGCAACACGCCCCTGGTCCGCCTGCCCCGGCTCTCGCCCTCGGACGACGTCCGCATCTGGGCCAAGCTGGAGGACCGCAACCCCACCGGCTCGGTCAAGGACCGCCCCGCGCTCCACATGATCGAACAGGCCGAGAAGGACGGCCGGCTCACCCCCGGCTGCACCATCCTGGAGCCGACCAGCGGCAACACCGGCATCTCGCTCGCCATGGCGGCGAAGCTCAAGGGGTACCGCATCGTCTGCGTCATGCCGGAGAACACCAGCGAGGAGCGCCGTCAGCTGCTCGCCATGTGGGGCGCCGAGATCATCTCGTCCCCGGCGGCGGGCGGGTCGAACACGGCGGTACGGGTCGCCAAGGAGCTGGCGGAGCAGAACCCCGCGTGGGTGATGCTCTACCAGTACGGCAACGCCGACAACGCGGGCGCGCACTACGCCACCACCGGCCCGGAGATCCTCGCCGACCTGCCCTCGATCACCCACTTCGTGGCGGGCCTCGGCACCACCGGCACCCTCATGGGCGTCGGCCGCTACCTGCGCGAACACAAGCCGGACGTCAAGATCGTCGCCGCCGAGCCGCGGTACGACGACCTCGTCTACGGCCTGCGCAACCTCGACGAGGGCTTCGTGCCCGAGCTCTACGACGCCTCCGTCCTCACCACCCGCTTCTCGGTCGGCTCGGCCGACGCCGTGACCCGTACCCGCGAACTCCTCCAGCAGGAGGGCATCTTCGCGGGTGTCTCGACGGGCGCGGCGCTGCACGCGGCGATCGGCGTCGGCAACAAGGCGCTGAAGGCGGGCGAGAGCGCGGACATCGCGTTCGTCGTCGCCGACGGCGGCTGGAAGTACCTCTCGACGGGCGTCTACACGGCCGCGACGACGGAGGAAGCGATCGAGACGCTCCAGGGCCAGCTCTGGGCGTAGGGTCTTTCGTTTGGGTCAGGCCGGATCAGGGAGCGGGGTCTGGTGCATGGGGTCTCCCCAGGCCCGCCAGGGCCGAGGGGACGGATCGCAAGGCGGAGGAGGGAGTCAAC